>JACMML010000319.1 GCA_014379105.1 Phycisphaerae bacterium | reverse complement strand
GGCGAAGAGCTTGTGGAAAGCATCGCGGATCTCGTCGGCGGACAGCTCGCGGCCGAGTTCGTCGGCAAGGTCGTAGATCCGCTTGCCGACCTGCGGGTGCATGGTCTTCGGCAGGTCGAGGCCGTGCTCGCGGTCGAGGATGTAGGCGATGCCGCCCTTTCCGGACTGTGAGTTGATGCGGATGATTGCCTCGTAAGAGCGGCCGATGTCCTGTGGGTCGATGGTCAAATAGGGCACGCCCCACGGGATGCCGGGATCCCGCGCGGTTTCCTTTTCGCGACGGTCGAGGCCCTTCTTGATCGCATCCTGGTGCGAACCGGAGAAGGCGGTAAACACCAGGTCGCCCACGTAGGGGTGGCGTGGATGCACCGGCAACTGGGTGCATGCTTCGACGCACTGGCGCACCGCGTCGATGTCGGAAAAATCGAGGCCGGGATGCACGCCTTGGGTGTAGAGATTGAGCGCCAGCGTCACCAGATCAACGTTGCCGGTGCGTTCACCATTGCCGAACAGGCAGCCTTCGACGCGCTCGGCGCCGGCCATCATGGCCAGCTCGGCCGAGGCCACGGCGCTGCCGCGATCGTTGTGCGGATGCACGCTGATAATGATGGAATCCCTGCGCGCCAGCTTGTGCGACATCCATTCGATCTGGTCGGCATAGACGTTGGGCGTGCTGTGTTCGACCGTGGAGGGCAGGTTGATGATCATCTTGTCGGCCGGCGTGGGCTGCCAGATGGCGCTGACGGCGTCGCAGATATGCTTGGAAAAATCGAGCTCGGTGGTGGAAAACGATTCCGGCGTGTATTCGAATCCCCACTCGGTTTCAGGATGGGCTGCGGTCATCTGCTTGAGCAGTGTGGTGCCGGTCACGGCGATCTGCGTAATTTCTTCGCGCGACATGCCGAACACCACGCGCCGGAACACGGGGGCCACCGAGTTATACAGGTGGACGATGGCGTGCTTGGCGCCAGCGGCCGATTCGATCGTGCGCCGGATCAGTTCATCGCGCGACTGGGTCAATACGATAATGGTGACGTCGTCCGGGATACGGTTCTCGTCGACCAGCTTGCGCACGAAGTCGAAATCGGTTTTGGATGCGGACGGGAAGCCCACTTCGATTTCCTTGATGCCGATCTGGACCAGCATCTCGAAAAAGCGCAGTTTCATGGACGCGCTCATTGGCTCGATCAGGGCCTGGTTACCGTCGCGCAGGTCGGTGCTCATCCAGATCGGCGGCTTGGAAATCACATTGTCGGGCCAACTGCGGTTGGATAATTGGACGGGCGGAAAGGCGCGATACTTCGCTGCAGGGTTTTGCAACATCATGGGATACTCCTGGGTCTTGAATCGGAAAAGCCGGGGGGCGCTGTGTGGCGAGAGGGTGCCGGGCGGCCACTTACGCTAGGCCAGGCAACCGATCGGTAGCATTAGCAGTGACAGCGCACGGGTGCCGCATGCCGGAACGGGCATGGAGCAGAGCGGTGTGTGACGGGTTATGGAGAACATCGGTGCAGCTTTCCTGGATTTCTACGGTGCGTCGGGCGGGGCTGACGGAGCAAAGCGGTTGAAATTTTTACGCTAGAAGTAGCGCCGGTAGCGATAGGGCGCTAGCGAGCGGCAGCAGGAAAGACAATGCGGATGTAGGCGAGAACATGGGCTTACTTTACGAGATGAGAGTTACGCTTGTCAAGCACAATCAGGGCAGGCGCATGAAGGACGATGGAACAGACAATGCCCGGCGGTTGGTAATTGGTGAAGGGACTGAACGGCGACGCGCGGCCGCGCCGACAGTTGCCGGGGAGCGCAAAGCAATCATTATTACCCCAAGATTTTCGATACGCACCGTACTAGACAATGATCATTGTCTCGCACTCGTTTGAACATTCGTCAAGCGGCGCCGGGCGGCCAATCCCATAACCCTGCGCAAAATCGACGCCGATTTTTCGTAGCTCTTGAAAAATCGCTTCGTTCTCCACATATTCCGCGATCGTTTGAATGCCCATGATATGGCCGATATGGTTGATCGCCTCCACCATTGCGCGATCGATCGGGTCGTCGACCATATCCTTTACGAAACTGCCATCAATCTTAAGGAAGTCAACCGGCAATTTCTTCAGGTAGGAGAATGAAGACATACCGCTGCCGAAATCATCAAGGGAAAAGCGGCATCCAATCGCCTTCAGTTCGCGGATCAGCGCCGCTGCCCGGCTCAAGTTGGCAATGGCCGAGGTTTCTGTAATTTCAAAACAAATCCCGCGGGGCGGGACTCCAAAGATTGCAAGCTGCTCGCATACAAAAGAAAGAAAATGCTCATCGCCGATAGATGCGCCTGATAAATTGATTGAATAGATCAGCAGAGACGACTGAGCGTCGGCCGCTTTTATATAGTGTGCGAAAGCTGTCTTGATGACCCAGCGATCCACTGCCGGCATCAGGTTGTAGCGTTCGGCTGCCGGAATAAATGCCATGGGAGGAATGATTTCGCCCTGCTCGTCGCGCATGCGTATGAGAACTTCATAGTGCCGT
>JACMML010000318.1 GCA_014379105.1 Phycisphaerae bacterium | reverse complement strand
TCATATAATTTTTTTAAACCGAATATTACGCATATCACGCCTATTAAATACTAAATCAATATGAATTTCTTAATCTGCTTCATCTGCTTAATCTGCGGTTCCAACTCTTCGTATTTCCACTCTTTGTCTCCGTGCCTCTGTGGCCAATTCCGGAACTGGTTGAACGAATGAGCGAAATCCGTATCGGTCACGGCTACGACATTCACCGCCTGAAGCAAGGCGGGCGGCTTGTGCTGGCTGGCGTCGTCGTTTCGACCGAAATCTCTCCCGACGCCCACAGCGACGGGGATGTCGTGCTGCACGCGATCGTTGATGCGATTCTCGGCGCGATCGGCGCCGGCGACATCGGCGAACATTTCTCCGACCAGGACCCGCGCTGGAAGGACGCCGACTCCGCAGTGTTCGTACGCCACGCGCTGAAACTGGCGCGAAACGCCGGATTTGTCGTTGGCAACGCCGATGTGTCGATTCTCGCCGAACGGCCGCGGCTCAAGGCGTTCAAGCCGGCGATGAAAGCGGCGCTCGAAGCGATCCTGAGCGCCCCGGCGAACATAAAAGCCGGCACCAACGAAGCCTGTGACGCCATCGGCCGCGGCGAGGCGATTGCGTGTCATGCGGTTGTGCTGTTGCTTAAGGATGCGGCTCAGGGATAAACTCTTTTCATGACAGCGCTAGCCATTAAGAAAGCGGTAAAGGATGCCTTCGCCGAGGGACTTCGTGAAAACCGCGAAGGCTTGCGCGACCTGATGGCCGAGGTGATCGAAGATGTCGCTATCGCCGAGGCGATTCGGGAAGGTGAAAAAACGCGTGAGGTGACCCGTGCCAGCGTCCGGCGGGCTTTGCGAGGCAAGCGATGAAGGTGGCGTTTCTTGCCAGCTTTCTTCGGGACATCAGGAAATTGAAAAACAGAGCAGTGCAACACTCCATTGAAGCCGCAATCCAGTCTGTGGAAGAAACAAATGCGATAAATCAAATCGCCTCAATAAAACGTCTGAGCGGACACACCAATTTCTACCGGCTGCGCGTTGGTGACTATCGTCTCGGTATGAAGCTGGAAAAGGACACGCTCGTATTTGTTCGATGTCTCCACAGACGCGAAATTTATCGTTTCTTCCCATAGCAAATTGAGTATCGAAAATCTTTCAATGTCTCTACGCGTCTACAACACCCTCTCCCGCGAAAAAGAGCCGTTCGTACCGGTTACGCCTGGCCTGGTCGGCATTTATCTCTGCGGGCCGACGGTCTACAAACCGCCGCACCTGGGGCATCTGGTCGGGCCGGTGATTTTTGACGCGATCAAGCGATATCTCGTGTTCAAGGGTTATCGCGTGACCTGGGTCGTGAACATCACGGATGTCGATGACAAGATCATCGAAGAGGCGTCGAAGCGGGAGATGACTTTCGAAGCACTGGCTGAGCAACAGACTGCGCTTTATATGCAGGTGCTTGACGAGTTGGGGGTCAAGGATTCGATCGACGTGTTTCCGCGCGCCAGCCGGCACATGCCGGACATCGTGCGAATCATCGAGCAGCTGATCGCCAAAAATCATGCTTACGCGACCGAGCACGGCGACGTCTGGTTTGATACCGCGACCGACGCCGACTACGGCAAGCTCTCTAATCGCCGGCTCGAAGACCAGGCGGCCGGCGGGCGGCAACTTGAGGGATCAGGCAAGCGCAATCCCACAGATTTTGCCCTCTGGAAAAGCACCAAGCCCAATGAGCCCGCGTGGGACAGCCCCTGGGGCCGCGGCCGGCCCGGTTGGCACATCGAGTGCTCCGCGATGAGCATCAAATACCTCGGCGAAACCTTTGACATCCACGGCGGCGGGGATGACCTCAAATTCCCGCACCACGAAAACGAGCTCGCCCAATCCGAGTGCTGCACCGGCAAAACCTTCGTCAAATACTGGATGCACAACGGCCTGACGCGCATCAAGACCAAGGCCGCCTCGGGTGAGTGGAAAAGCGAGAAGATGAGTAAATCTCTCGGCAACACGATGGACGCCAGAGAGCTGATCGACACGCACGGCCCGGACGTCATTCGCTATCTGCTGCTGAGTACGCATTATCGCAGCCCGATCGAATTCAGCGAAGAAGTGTTGTCCAACGTCAAAAAAGCGCTGGCGGTGTTCACACGGCTTTTTGAGCGCATTGATCGGCTCGGGATGGCGCCAGCGGCTGGGGAGTCGGCGATCGCGGCGCCGTTTGAGCAGAAGTTCATCGCCAGCATGGACGACGATTTCAACACCGCCGGCGCGATCGCATCGCTTCACGAACTGGCGGGTGCGATTAACGGCGAGATCGAAAAATCGCAGGTAGAAAGTAATAAAAACCCAGCCGCGATCCAGACTGTTTCCGCAGCTGTCGCGAAGCTCAAGTCGCTGGCGCAGATCATCGGACTCTTCACCGTCGCGCAGACAAGGCGATCCGACGACGGCCTGGCCGACCAACTAATGCAGTTGATCATCACGCTGCGCGCCGAAGCGAGGAAGAAAAAAGACTTCGCAACCGCGGACCTGGTCCGCCATGGCCTCACCGCAATAGGCATCACCCTCACCGACCGCCCGGACGGGACGGGCTGGGAGAAGAAATAGTCCACGAATCTGCACGAATGAACACGAATTAGTAAAATGAATGGGCCGCATATTACGCAGATGACGCTGATGGCGCAGATAAGAAAAAGATTCAATTGCCTTGCATTTCATCTGCGTAGTCTGCGGCCCATTCCGTATTCCCATTCGTGTTCATTCGTGAAGATTCGTGGATAAAAAACCCATGAAAATTCTCGGTGTCGATCCAGGTCTGCTCCTTACCGGTTACGGCGTAATCGACTTCGACATCCGCCTCCCTAAGCTCATCGACGGCGGCGTGTTTCGCTTCGACGCCAAGGCGTCGATTCCTGATCGTCTGGTGGAACTGGAGAAGGAGCTTGAAGCGGTCGTCGTCGAACACCGGCCGGACGTGATCGCGGTGGAGCAGCTTTATTCTCACTACGCGCACCCGCGCACCGCCATTCTGATGGGCCACGCACGCGGCGTCATCCTGCTGGTCGCGGCGCGGCGGGGCGTGCAATTAGAGCAGTACGCCGCGAACCGCATCAAAAAAAGCCTCACCGGCAACGGCCACGCCGGTAAACTGCAGATGCAGCGGGCGATCCAGGCGCTATGGAAACTCCCCAAGCTTCCCGAGCCGCCGGATGTCGCCGACGCGCTGGCGGTTGCGCTCTGCTGCGGACGGGGGTTGTGGAAGAAGAATTAGGCCGCGGATGAACGCAGATGAACGCGGATAAGACAGGGGTGGACTTTATTGCCGTCACATCTCAGAAAAGATGCCATGTATCTAATCGGGACAATCAGCGAAATTTGTGGTTAAAAAGTACGCCTTCTCTTATCCGCGTTCATCTGCGTTTATCCGCGGCCCATTTCTCTCTTCTCGCATTCGCGGCTAATCTTGCGCGGCAATGATCGCATCGCTCACAGGTGAGCTTTCTCACGTTGATGAAGAGCGGGTGTTCCTGCGCGCCGGTCCGGTTGAATACGAGTTGCTCGTTCCCGCGGCCGACACCGAAGCGCTCCGCGCGTTGCTGGACCGTCCGGTAACGTTCTACACGCTCTTTTTTCTGCAAGGCGACGGAAACTCGTTCGAGCCGACGCTGATCGGCTTCCGCGAAATCCGCGACAAACGCTTTTTCGAGAAATTCATCACCGTCAAAGGCATCGGCCCGCGAACGGCGTTGCGCGCACTGACGATGGCGACCAGTGAAATCGCCAGCGCGGTGGAACGAAAGGACGCGAAGTTCCTCACCGGCCTCAAGGGAATCGGCAAGCGGACGGCCGAGCTGATCGTCGCGGAATTGTCCGGAAAGCTCGGCGCATTTGTCGGCGTACCGGGCGGCGCGACGAATCCGGGATCCGGCGCTGTGCGCAGATCATCCATCGACGAAGACGCGCTGAGCGCCCTCGTTGCACTGGGCGAATCGCGGTACAACGCCGAGGAGTTGCTCGAACGCGCGCGGTCCGGCGTGCCCGATGCGACGCGTGCGGATCAATTGATTCGGGAGATGTTGCGGCTCCGGAGCAGCCGATAATGCTAATGCGGAATTGGCCACAGAGGCACGGAGGCACAGAGTGAAATAAGAAGAGTTGGAACCGCAGATTTACGCAGATGACGCAGATTAAGAAATGCATTTGTATTTCAAGTATCAATCAGCGTAAATCTGCGGTTAAAAATCTTCTCTCTGTGTCTCCGTGCCTCTGTGGCAAATTATCCGTTGGTTAAGAAAACTATGGCCCGTGAACGCGTCATTTCCGCTGAAGTTCAGTCTGAAGAAGAGAAGCATTTCAATTATGCGCTTCGGCCGCTGTCGTTCGCGCAGTATGTGGGGCAGGATCAGCTGATCAAGAAGCTCTCGATTGCCGTCAAGGCGGCCAAGTCGCGGGCCGAGCCGGTGGAGCACGTGCTGCTGCACGGGCCGCCAGGGCTGGGGAAGACGACACTCGCGCACGTCATCGCCAATGAGATGGGCGCGCAGGTGCATGTCACCAGCGGGCCGGCGCTGTCGAAGCCGGCGGACATGGTGGGCATCCTCAACCGGCTTGCGCCCGGCGATGTGCTCTTCATTGACGAGATTCACCGGCTCAGCGCTGTCATTGAAGAGTATCTCTATCCCGCGATGGAGGATTTTAAGGTCGATATCACGCTGGATTCGGGCGCGCACGCGCGCAGTGTGACGATCCCGCTGCCGCCGTTTACGTTGATCGGCGCGACAACGCGCATCGGGCTGATCACCGGGCCGATGCGGTCAAGGTTCGGGTTGCCGCTGCATCTGGAATTTTATTCCACGGACGCGCTGGAGACGATCCTGCGCGCCAATGCGGTTGTGCTCAAGGCCGAATCGGACGACCCGTCCATCGTTGAGATCGCCCGCCGATCGCGCGGCACGCCGCGAATCGCCAATCGTCTGCTTCGGCGCGTGCGCGATTATGCGGTGGTGGAAGGTAAAGGCCGCCTCACGCTGGAGATCACCCGCGCCGCGCTGAAGCTCGAAGGCATCGACGACCGCGGCCTCGACGAGCTAGACCGCTCGCTGCTGCGAACGCTCATCGACGTCTACAATGGAGGCCCGGCCGGCATCGAAGCACTTGCCGCCACGATCGGCGAGGAGACGGACACGCTGGTCGACGTGGTCGAACCCTACCTGCTGCAAATCGCCATGCTGATGCGCACGCGACAGGGGCGGCGCGCGACCAAGTCAGCGTACGAGCACCTTGGCGTGAAGTATCAGCCGCCGACAGGAGAAACACAGCCGTTATTTGATCCTGGTGAATAGGCCACAGATTGCGCTGATGATACAGATTGCGCAGATTGCAATTATCGCATCTGCGTCATCAGCGCAATCTGCGGACTATTTAGCCGACGTGATCCCAAAGCGAGATAAAACTCTGTAGGGTTTAAGAAGTGAACAGCGATTCCATCCAAATCCGCCGGGCCGAGTTGGACGATGCAGTCACCATCTCGGCGTACAACATTCATATGGCGCTCGAGACTGAGAATAAGCGGCTCGATCCCTACACCGTTTCCGCCGGCGTGAAGGCCGCCATTGAGGATCGGAGCAAGGCGCTCTATCTCGTCGCGCTGATGGGCGACCGCGTGGTCGGCCAACTCATGGTCACGCTCGAATGGTCCGATTGGCGCAACGGCGATATCTGGTGGATCCAGTCGGTCTACGTCCACCCGGATTTTCGCAAGCAAGGTGTCTTCTCCAGGCTGCACGAGCAGGCAGAAATCGAAGCGCGGGCGGCCGGTGCGGTGATGCTGCGGCTATACGTGGAAGAGGACAACACGCGGGCGCAAGAGGTCTATCTCAAGCAGGGGATTGCGATGACTTCGTATCGGGTGATGGAGAAGGGATTAAAGTAGGGATGGCGGACCAATCACCAGTTATCGAGCTAACTCGCTTTAGCAATCATCCGGCCGACCTTTGAAACCAACGCAACGGGGATCTGCATCATCGTCGATACCGTTGCGTTGTACGCGGCCTCAGCTTCTGCAATGGCTTGATCGTCAGTTTGATTTTCGTAATGGTCGATAAGCTTTTGAACGCGTTTGCGATCCCAGCCCTGGGGATATGGGCTGCGGTCTGCTTTGACGACTTTAGCTCGGGTTGCTGTTTTAGCTTTTCTCATAATCGGTTCTTTCGCTTTAGCCGTCGTTTCAACGCCTTCTCCTGCTTCCGCGGAAGATCAAACGCGGTGATTACGAATATACCATCTTTGTCTACGGCATCGGTATAAATGATCTTAAGCAAGCGCCCGGCGCGTGTTCTCCCAATCGCCGTATAACTGTCATCGCGCCCGGCGACGATTTCAAGAGGACGAGATAACGCCTCAATCACCTCCACTTCACGCACGTTATGCGCGCTAATATGGAGTTCGCCGTCCGAGTCGGTGTGAAAGGAGACATTCATCTAATTTCTAGTGTTCAGGTCGACAAGTTCATTTCTTAATTGGGTTAAGCAGACGCCGTGGACCCCATACCTACCGCGTTCATTCAAGAAACACCTTGAGCTGCTTTAACCCGGCCACCGCGCCCGATTGCGAATCGGATAATTCGCCGGAGTCGATCGTCACCGCTCCGTGATAGCCGGCCGAGTCGAGGTGGGAGAGCAGGTCGCGCCAGCGGACATCTCCGCGGCCGATGATTGCGGGCTTGGTGCGGCGGTCTTCGCCTTTGACGGCGTCGCGGGCGCGGACGTGGCGCACCTGCTGGCCGAGCGTGTCGAAGATTTCGTCCATTGACCACTCGTCGCGCAGGATTCCCGAGCAATCGAGATCGACGCCGAACCACGGGCAATCGATCTGCTTGAGCAGCGATGACAACGCCGCGAAACTGCTCAGCGCGCTGGATAGCGCGAGCATCGCCCCGTAGCGGTCGGCGATTTCACCGAGTTGCCCCATCGCCTGCTGCCAGTGCGAGGTGATGGCCGGGTTGATCGTCGTGGGTGCGTGGGGTTCCGGATCGGGCTCGGTCGCCTGGATCGGATCGGGCAGAATCAGCACGCCGAGCATCTGGGCGGTCACTTTGGGCTTCGGTTTGACGATCCGCTGCGCCGGCGGCAGGCGTCCGAGGTCGATGCAAACCAGCGGGCACGCCAGTTCCGCGGCGGCCGCGAAGGTGCGATCGATGCGATCCAGCGCCTGATCGACATCCACCGTCGGTCCGAGCCCATCGGCGCCCAGATCGACGCGGATACCGGTGAGTTGCAGGTTATAAGTGTGCAAAAGATTCCGCACCTCGCGCCGGCCGGACGATGACAGGCTCGCCAGGTGCGGGGACCGCGACGCATCGTCGAGCTGCACGCCGTCAAATCCAGCCTGACGGGCCTGGGGAAGCAAAGTTCGAAGTTCAGGGCCGAGCGCCGGCGCCCACACAGACAGACTGAGACGAGATGGCATGGCGACGATTGTTGTCGATAGGCCGGGCGAAATACAAGTGAATGGAACTAATTTGTCTATCATGCGTCCAAACGAGGGTGATCCAGTCAGACAACAGGAGACTCCATGCGCACTTTGATTTCGATGGCGGTTTTGTCGGCAATTACAGGTTCAGTGGTGTTCGCCGAGCCGGTGATCACCAAGGGTAAGCTCGATGCGGTGACGGTCTATCGCGGCCAGGCGATGGTCACGCGGGTCGTCGATCTGCCGAAGCAAGCCGGGCTGGTGGAGCTGGTCATCACCGATCTGCCGCAGCGCGTCGTCCCCGGATCACTCTTTGCCGAGGGCACCGCGACAATCCAGGTGCGCTCAGTGCTCTACCGCACGCGCGCCGTCGCCCAGGACGTGCGCGAAGAAGTGCGTAAGTTGGATGATCAGATCAAAGCCGCCCAGACAGAGACCGAAGGGGTGCGCCGCTCCATCGAGGTGATGGGCAAGAACGCCGAGTATCTCGCCAAGCTCGAGCAGTTCGTCGCTCCAACCGCCCAGACGGAGCTCACGCGTGGCGTGCTAAACGCCGAGACGCTGGAGAAGCTGACTACGTTGATCTTCACCCGCCGCGAGCAATTGGCGATCCAGAAGTTTGACGCCGAGACCATGCTGGCATCCATGAATGAGAAGCTGGAGCTGCTGCAGCGCCAACGCGCCGAGATCACCCGCGGCGCATCAGACACGGCCCGCGAAGCGGTGGTGCTGCTGGACGCACAGGCGGAAGCCAAATCGATCAAGCTCAATTACCTGGTCGACGCCGCCACGTGGACGCCGTCGTACACAATCAACGCCTCAAGCGGCAAGCCGACCGTCAGCGTGCTCTATCAGGCCGCGATCGCGCAGATGAGCGGCGAGGAGTGGAACGATGTCACGATGACGCTTTCCACCGCCACGCCATCGGTTATCAGCCGTGCGCCCAAGCTCGAGCCGCTGTTGCTGGCGCTCTCGCGCGATCAGCAGCCGCAGGCACAGGGAGGGAAGGATGAGAGCGGGTACGTTCAGCAATTGAAGGAAAAACGGCAGATTACGCTTCGCAATCTCAACAGCAACAACGGGAGCGTTCAGGTGGATGGCGCGAATCAAGGGGGCCAGTTTAACTTCAGCGGCGGTGGTGGCGGAGGCGCGGCGGTTGGCGGCGTCATCATGAATGCGCAGAGTTCCAACAACTACGAAAACGTCAAAGCCTCCAACGCCGTCGCGCAGGAAATGCAGATGGCGGAGTACAAGCTGCGGGATAAAGCTGCGGTTAAGTCGCTGAATAAAGGGGAAGAGACGATCACCGTCACCTACCAGCTTCCATCCCGCACCACACTGCAGAGCCGGGCTGATCAGCAGTTGGTGAGCATCAGTTCGATCCCGATGAAAGCCGGCTTCTACAAGCTGGCGGTGCCGGTGCTGACGCCGTACGTGTACGACGAGGCGTCGGTCACCAACGACAGCAAGACGGTGCTGCTCTCCGGCCCGAGCGTGTCTTACATGAACGGGCAGTTCGTCGGGCACGGCGATATTCCCACAACATTCGTCGGCGGGACCTTCACTGCGGGTTTCGGCATAGATGCTTCGCTGCGCGCGACCCGTGAACTGGTCGAACGCACCGAGCTGACTCAAGGCGGCAACAATGTCATCACATTCGACTATCGCCTGAGCGTGGAAAATTTCGGCGATAAACCCGCGGATATTCGGTTGCTCGATCGCATGCCCAAGCCCGACGGCAACCAGCTCAAGCCGACGCTGGTGAGCAGCTCCACCGCGCTCAGCGGTGACGGTGAATACGAACGCGTGCAGAAAAAGCAGGGATTGCTGCGGTTTGATCTGACTGTCCCGCCGCAAGCGGTGAACGCCTCGGCCAAGACGGTGGACTACCGGCTCACAATCGAACACGACCGGCAGATGACAATTTCTGAGGCCCAGTGACGTCCCCAGTGACGCCCTCACAGACGTTCTTAGTAACGCCAATGATGCCGTCGTCAGCGAGGCGGTCGAGGATTTTCATATAGCGCGGGATCATGTCGCCGGTCGGCTTGCG
>JACMML010000317.1 GCA_014379105.1 Phycisphaerae bacterium | reverse complement strand
CTCGCCGGTGTCGGGCTGGCTGACCAGCAGATCATCAAGCTTCACGCCCAGCCGCTTGGCCCAGGAGGGATCCAGCGCGTGCTCGGCGTCGATGAACGCCGCCACGCCGCCGAGCTTCTGGCAACTGGCGATGATGTGCAGCGTGAGGGTCGTCTTACCGCTGGATTCGGGTCCGAATATCTCAACAATTCGGCCGCGCGGGATGCCGTAGCCGCCCAAGGCGATATCGAGCGACAGCGATCCGGTCGGGATGCCGTCGATCGCGGTGCGTCGCTCTCCGTCAAGCTTCATTACGGCGCCTTTGCCGAACTGCTTTTCGATCTGCTGCACCGCCAACGACAACGCCCGTTCGCGGGCCGGGTCGGCGGGTCGCACTTCACGGACGACCGGCTTCATTTCCGTCTTAGCGTCCGATTTGGGTTCGTTCGTTCGAGACGCAGTGGCGACCGCGGATTTGGGTTCGTTTGTTCGAGACCCATTAACGACAGCGGACGACGCGGACGACGAAGCGCCAGAAGACGAAACCGCAGACGACGAAACCGGCGATACGGATAAAGAAACGGACGATTTGGCGTCAACGGCTTTGCCGTCGACCTTCTCGAGGGTCTTGGCCACGATGGGCCTCCTTGATTCTGCACCCGGGTATCTTGGTCAGCCGGGCGGGCGTTGCAGTGCGGAATCGGGCAAGTTGGGTTCGTTTGTTCACAACTTATCCTGTCGCAAGCGACTGGGCTAAACTGCGAACGATCCGACGAACTATCAACCCGCTATTCCTGCTGCAAATCCTTACGTGACTTGTATTTGCGATGAACGCCACCCGGCATTATCGCGACCGAACTGGACGGAAGTCACCACCGTCTTGGTTCGGCCTTTGTTCTATCTTGCGTTAGGATATTGATCGGGTGGAGAGATTTCAAGTCTTAAATCAAAATTTATCGATCACGCCGCGACCTGGTACGGCTTAAACGTGCCTTGGTCACTAAACGCGACCAGCGCCTCGAGCGTCTCGGGGCAGATGCCATGCGGCGCGTTCTTTTGAAGAATGGCCATGACCTGCTCGCCATTGAGGTCTTCGCGATACGGACGCTTCGCGGCCAGCGCCTCGTACATGTCGGATACGCACAAGATTCGGATATCGCGCGTCAACTGCATCCCGCTCAACCCACGGTAATACCCCTTGCCGTCGATCCGCTCGTGATGCGACGCCGCGAGTTCGGCGAGATCGCTGAAGCCAGCAACCTTGCGCAGGATGCGATACGTGTAGTCTGGATGCTTGCGCATCTCGGTGAGTTCTTCGGGCGTCAGCTTCGCGGGCTTGTCGAGAATGAGATTGGAAACACCCAGCTTGCCGACATCATGCAGCAGCGCCGCCCGCTTCAGATTACGCAACTCGGCCGCCGACAGACCCAGCACGCCGCCGATGCCGATCGCCACGTCCGCGACGCCGAGCGAATGCCGAAACGTCCACGGCGATTTGGCATCGATCACCTGCGCAAAGCCGTACGCGATGTCATCGATCTGCTGGTCATCGGCGAAGCGCTCTTCCTCTTCGGGTTCGTACTGCGCCAGATTGGCCGCCGTGTTTTCGTACAGATCACCCCAGAGCGCGTCCGCATCGGTGATCGCAAGCAAGCGGTCGATCAAATCGGGATCAAACCACGTCCCGCGCCGATCCCGAGCCATCTGCCGCATCGCCGCCAGCCCGTGCTGACGCAGGAAGACCTCGGCCGTCTGCGCCAGGCCCATGATGCGCGCCAGCAGCGGGATCTGATCGCCGATCAGTCCGTCCGGATGCCCGCCGCCGTCGAAGTGCTCGTCCAGTGCGTGGATCGCGTTGGCGGTCGCGTCGCTCAGCCCAAACTGCCTGGCGATGCGGGCACCGCGCTCGCAGCGGATCTGGATCAGCTCTTTCCCCGCCCGCTCCCCCGCGGCCGCGAGCCCGATGATGCGCTTGATGCGAACCAGCATCGGGCTGCCCGGCGCCACATGTGTCATCGCGAATCGCAGCGACGAAATCGGATTTCGCCAGTTGACGGTCTTGATGTCGCCTTTGGTGGCACGATCGTCGGCGGTAAACAAAAAGCACATCTTGGCGGCATTGCTCGAGCAGCCAAGGTCCTTCATCAACAGCGCGTAGAAGAGCGCCGATCGATCGCTGCCGCTCAGCCCCATCGCCGCGCCCAGCCGCATGCCGATCATGCAGGCGCGAACCGAATGCCCCTCGGGTTGCCCTTCCACAAGGTCCAGCGCGTACGAGAGCGCAGACATCACCTCCGAGAGGCGGATGCGGACGTTGTTGCGGGGCAGGAACGGAACGAGGCGCATGGAGAGGCACTTCCTTCAACTAATGATCGGCCAGTATTGCTGGGAGGTTCAGGACTGGATTGAGCGAAGCCGCAAGCGGCGAATTAGGTAACGGTGCGTTTTTAGCGGATTGCCTGGCGTGGGAACCGTCCCAGCGGAGCGTATCGACCGGCTTTGGCGTCGAAGGTGCTTTGGTAGAGCGTGAATTGTCCGGCGCGGAACGGTGGCGCCGCGTCGAGCACCGATTGGGTCGCTCGCGCGGCTTCGGGAATGCATTCAACGCGCGGTGGAAATTTGAAGCGCACCAGCGTGATGTGCGGCAGGTATTTGCGATGATCGAGCCGGAAGCCGCAGGCCTTAACCACCTCGCCCATCCGCGCGTGGAGGTCGATCAACAGCGCCACATCCCCTTCCACGCCCACGGCCGACACGCGGGCGCGATCGGCGCCGGGCAGGTATATCAGCTGATCAAATCGCAGCGTGAGATACGGCATCTCGATCTCGTAAAACGCGTCGATCAAATCCGGCAAACGGCTGACGGCCGTGTCGCCGAGGAAGTGCAGCGTGATGGGGAGATTCTCCGGCTCGGCGTAGGTCCCGCCGTTGTAGATCGGGCGCAGCCGTGTCTGCAATCGCCCCAGCGCCGAGCGCTGCTGCTCGGGCAGATCAATGGCCAGGAAAAGGCGGAGTAGTTGCTCGTGGGGCATGGGATAGAAAAAATGAGTAATGAGTATCGCGTAATGATTCTAGCTATTACGCGATACTTATTACTTATTTTGCAATTCTTAAAAGCTCATCGACTGCTTCAGATCATTCCAGCGTTGATCGATCATCTCCCGCGTCGTGCTCTGCAGGCCGGCGAGTGAGAAATCGCTGATCGTGTAGCTGGCGACGCACGTGCCGTAGGCCAGCGCACGCTTGACAATCGCGGGTGTGACGTGGCCTTGCGTTGCGAGGTAGCCCATCATTCCGCCGGCGAAGCTGTCGCCGGCGCCGGTGGGATCGACCACCTTGTCCGCGGGATAGGCCGGGAGCACGAACGTGTCGTTGTTGGTCACCAACAGCGCCCCGTGCTCGCCCTTCTTGATGACGACGAACTTGGGGCCGTAGCTCAGCACCTCGCGCGCGGCCTCGATGAGGTTCCGCTTCTCGGTCAGCAGGCGGGCTTCGCCGTCATTGAGGACCAGGCCATCGATCTTATTCAGCAGATTCAGAAGCTCTTTGCGCTCCGTGGTGATCCACAGGTTCATTGTGTCGGCCACAACGAGCTTAGGCGTCTTGATGCTGGCGAGCATCTGCTGCTGCAGAACCGGATGCGTGTTGGCGAGAAACAGATAACGGCTGTCCTTGAACGCCTCGGGGATCTTGGGCGCCTGCTCGGCGAGCACGTTCAGATCGACCTGCACTGTCTCGGCCTCGTTCATGTCGCGCACGTAAGATCCGTGCCAGCGAAAAGTCTTGCTGCCCGGGCGGGTTTCCAGGCCGGACGTATCCACGTCGCGACCTTGGAAGACATCGAACATCCCCTTGGGCGCGTCCTCACCGACCGCGCCGACCAGTCGAACCGGCGTAAAAAAGCTGGCGGCGTACGCGAAGTAGATCGCGCTGCCGCCGATGACGCTGTCCCGCTTGCCCGCGGGCGTTTCGATCGTATCAATGCCGATGGAACCTGTGACGAGTAGTGACATAATTGGTGATTGGTGATTAGGGTTTGGTGTTTGGGGTATTAGAGGCCGGGGAGTTGGCGCGCTTTTACGCGCGATTCGGTCACGGTGTAGAGCATGCCGGGCTTGGGCGCTTTGTAGCGGGCAAATAAACGGTCGATGGCGGCGTTCTGTTCGACGTCACTGCCTCCGAGTTGGAGATAGACGATCGATCGACTGAATTTTTGCCTGGTCTCCAATAGACGATGGGAAAGCGCTTTGTCGGTCGTCATCAGATCAAACTGCCGCTGGTGAGCGAGCTTCAGCAGGTCATCAACATCTACGGTTGCGTCAGACAACACCTCGGCCACCGGCTGCGCGGAATGGCCGTGACGGTTCAGCGCTTCGACTACTGCCTGCGTGATGTTCCCGTGGGTGAGCCAGCGCATAAGTCGGGATGTTAGCGGAAAGCCCGATCAACCGCGAAGGCGCAAAGACGCGAAGGAATGCGCGAAGTAGATATTTCGAAGCGGATCCGAGTTCATACAATTGGATATGTGCTTGTTCAGGGAAGAATGATTCCTGTCTCTCTTCGCGTATTCCTTTGCGATCTTGGTGTCATCACGGTCGCATTGCATTGACTCCCAGCAAGCAAACGTCGATGCTTGACGGGATGGTCGGGCGGATCGACGTACATTCACATCTGCTGCCGGGTATTGATGACGGTTGCGAGGATATCGACGAATCCATCACCTGCGCGCGGCGCATGGTCGAGGCGGGGTACACGCATAGTTTCTGCACGCCGCATATCTGGTCCAACCTGTGCAATAACAGCGAAACGATCGCCCCGCGCGTGCAAAATCTCCAGAAGGCGCTCGACGACGCCGGCGTACCGATGATCGTGATGCCCGGCGGAGAGATGACGATCAACCGCGCCTTTCCCGGACAGCAGGCATGCGATTTTGTCACCTACAACAACGCGGGCAAATACGCGATCTTCGATTTCTGGACTCACGAGATGCCCCCGTTCTTCGCAGCCTCGGTGCGGCACATCCAGAGCGCCGGCATTCAGCCGATTCTGGCTCATCCCGAGCGAATTTATGCAATACAGACCGAGCCCAGAGTGGTGGATGAATTTCCCACGCTCGGGCTGCTCATCCAATGCAATCTCGAATGCCTCGGCGACGAGACGCGCACCCCGCGCCTGGCGCTGGCGGAGCGATGGCTGCTGGAAGATCGATACTTTTTAATCGGCAGCGATCTGCACGGCGCCGACACACTCGACAAGCGCCTGCGCGGACTGCAGCACGCGATCGACCTCGTCGGCGAAGAGCAGGTGTGGAAACTGACTCACACCAACCCTTTGAAGCTCATCGAAGGGAGACCGCCCGGTGCCCAAGCGCCGTGATGAAAGCTTCCTCTGCCCGTCCTGCGGCGCCGATGTCCCGGCTGGCGCGCCCGCGTGTCCCGAATGCGGCTCGGACGACGAGACCGGATGGTCGGACCAGACCATGTACGATGGCCTCGATTTGCCGAATGAAGACGCGGACGACGATCCGGACACTGACCCCGCGCCGACGCCGCTCGGGCGATTCTGGACGGGCGTCGCCGTCGTCGTGCTCGTCGCGTTCCTGTGGCTGATCTTCCGCCGGGGCTTCTAGGTCCCGCACCTTAGTCAACTTTACGCATGCGGCGTATTCAGACGCTTGACGATTTCCGTCGTCGCTTTGCTCTTGTTGAGCGTATAGAAGTGCAGCCCGGCGACGTCGTGAAAAATCAGGTCACGGCACTGGTTGGTCGCGTAGTCGATCCCCGCATTGTAGACGGCGTCCGGATCCTTCTCGATTTTCTCAAGCTTGCGCAGCAGCGGCATGGGGATCTTGGCGCCGCACATGGTTACAAACCGCTTGATCTGCGCGACATTCGAAATCGGCATGATGCCGCCGATGATGGGTACGTCGATCCCGAGGCGCACGCAGTTGTCGCGGAAGCGGAGGAAATCGTTGTTGTCAAAAAACAGCTGCGTGACGATGGCGTCCGCGCCGGCATCGACCTTGGCTTTGAGATATTCCAGATCGCGCGACAGATTCAGGCACTGCGGGTGCCCTTCGGGGAAACCCGCGACCGCGACGAAGAAATCGTGACGGTTTTTCACATAGCCGACCAAATCGCCGGCGTGATCGAAGCCGCCTTCGGTCTTGGTCCACACGCTGCCGCCGGGCGGGTCGCCGCGGAGCGCGAGAATATTACGAATGCCGCTCTCCCAAAGCTGGTCCAGTATCTGACCAATCTTATCGCGCGTATGCCCGACGCACGTGAGATGGGCGACGGTGTTGAAGCCGATCTCATTCTGTATCCGCCCGCACAGTTCCAGCGTCTTGCTTCGCGTGCTGCCGCCGGCGCCGTAAGTCACCGATACATACGAAGGCTTCAGAGGCCGCAGGTCTTCAATCGTCTGATAGAGCGCATTGAACGCCTCTTCAGTCTTGGGCGGGAAGAACTCGAATGAAATGGTTGGTTTCCCAGTCGCAAATGCTTGATCCAGACGCATGGGTGTTCCTTCCGTTGCTCGGTCTCACTATACATCGGCATTGCGCTCAATCAATCCGTATATCCGGATTGATGGATGAACAGTCGAAAACTTAATATCGATCGCAACGAAATTCTTGATCGACATATCGCGCCATTTAGAAGAGGCCGAGGCTGACAAACAAAAAATCTTCTAATCTTCTATTTTTACGCTTGAAAGATAGTCGGTGATTCGTGTAAAGAGTAAACCCAACATAGGCATTTGCTTCTGTTTGCAAACATAGAATGAGAGAAACGCCCGCGATGAAAAACAATCTGGTGACTGTGAGCCTTGGCGGCTCGCTGACACCGGATGATTTTTGATCGCGGGCGTTTTGCTTTAGCCGCAACCTCGGTGCGGCAGGTTTCAAGGAGAGTCCTCATTGGCGTGTGCAATCGCTGCCTGACGTGACAAGCGTGGAAACTGGTCACAACAGGGTTTTTCCGGCGATCGCTTTTTTTCAACAAATTCAATTGATGATTCGCTGCGCTTTGCGATGTCGCGTTTCGCGCGCCGCGGGTGCGTGTTCACCTGGCCTTAAAGTCCGCTGAATGCGTCGCGTCTTTCGCCGCTTCACCGTGATTGCGCGTGAACGCCGCCTCTGCGCGGAAGCGTCAATTGTCACATCCATTTATAGACAGAATCGTGTGTCGCTTTTGCGACTTACGATGAGCTAAAGAGAACTTATGAATAATGTAAAATCAGTAGTCGCCATCACTGCAATCGCTTCAGCCGTGGTCGGCACGCAGTCAGCGGTGGGCGCGACAATGGTCGACAACCTGGACCCTGATCACTCGTCGGGCTATACGATCCTCGGCGAAAATTTCCCGGTCGAGGGGTATCAGGTCTGGGAAGCCGTTTCGTTCACCACCGGCGCGGGCAGTTCCTGGCAGATCGATACGCTCACCATGGCGCTCTCGGATTTGAGTGGCGAGAGCAGCGAGGGGCTTAATCCGGACGGAATTACATTCGAGATTCATGCTAACAACGCCGGCGTCCCCGCCTCGGGAAGCATCAGCACGCTGACTAAAACAACTGACATTTTCCTCGACGCAAACATCGATTTCACCCCCTCATCCGCGTTGATCCTTTCCCCGGGCACAACCTACTGGGTCGTCGGCCGGCCGTCGGACCCGGACGCCCTTTACCCGTGGTACACCACCACTACGGCCGCGGATAACGGCGTCTCGGGCTGGTCGATCGGAAATGAGACGCATTTTTCGATCGATCAAGGCGGCAGTTGGGAAGCCAACCCGGACATCGTGCAGATCAAGATCGGCGCCACCGCCGTGCCTGAGTCCGCGTCTCTCTGCATGCTTAGTTTAGGTGCAATGGCAATGCTTCGCAGAACCCGCGCAAGCTCCAAAAACTGAATCAGCTATTTTTGATCCCAACTGAATTACCGGAAGAAGCCTCGGAAAATTCAATTTTTCACCTTACCTCGGAGTAAAACATATGCTTAAGAAATCCTTTTTATCAGCAGTGGCTGCGACTTTAATTTCAATAAGCCTGGCGGAGAACTCGCAGGCAGCCGTCGCGTTGACATTCACTACGCAAGGCTTTCAGTTTCCAAACGGTTCATTCAACTATGGATGGACGTTTTCGCTTGCGCAATCTGAAAACGTGGGCGGATTAGGTGTTTGGGATTTTGGCGGCAATGGGCTGACTGATTCACATCCGGTGGGGATCTGGAACTCGGGCGGCTCGCTGGTGGCAACCACGACAGTACCGTCGGGAACGTCCGCCGACTTCGTCGCATCGGGTTCTGGTGGTAGTGGATTCCGGTTTGCGGATCTCTCCTCGTCGGTCGCGCTGGCAGCAGGTTCGTACACTGTGGCGGCCTATTTCCCGACCGGTTCGGACCAGGTCGCCGGTGGAGTTACCGCTGGAAATCTGACCTCGATGTCAGGCCTCACCTACGGCCAAAGCCGCCAGGGCGCCGCTGGCGGACTGGCGTTGCCGGGAACGCGCGTTGTGGGTGATGAAATCGCATTCTTTGGCGGGAACTTCCGCACCGTCGTTCCCGAACCCACATCTCTGGGTCTGCTCGGAGCGGGCGCGGCAATACTGTTGCGGCGTCGGAAACATTCATCATCACCAACAATTAACTTCAAGAGGACTCCGCAAATGAAACCATCGCAATACAATATTGCTTCGCTCCTCGTGTCACTTGCACTCGTGGGAACCGCAGCCCACTCGGTCCACGCGGATCCCAACTACATCTACTCGAACCTGACCAACAATTTTGATGTCTACAATGGCAACGGCTGGCACGCCAGCGCTTTTGTGACCGACGGCGTTACATCCGGGACCGATCTGCTTACGGTTGATATTGAAATCGGGACCTACAACGCCGGCACGCCCACCAACGATTTCTTCGTGCAGCTCTGGAGCAGCTCCGGCGGTCAGCCGGGCAGCCTCGTGACCGCTTTGAGCGGCGATACCGATCCCAATGGCGGTGCGCTTAACTCCATCAATTCCTATCCATACACCGCCAACGCTACGCTGGCCGCCAATACCACCTATTGGGTTGTGTTTGGAAATGCGTCTGATGCGATTGGTTATTGGGTGTCGTACAATCGCAACACATCGCCCACGCTGGGCGCGGATACCGGCGTGACGTACCGATCGACCGACCAGGGGGCGAACTGGGCTCTGAGCCCCGGTGGCTCGAACGGTACGGGCGCGATTGACAACACCAACATGCGCGTCTCGTTCGGCGTCGTTCCCGAACCGGCATGTCTCGCATTCGGCGGCGCTGGAGCACTGCTGATGCTGCGACGTCGACGACGCGTCTGCTGAGTCCTGAGCGGCTCACTCAGTAGTAGGAAACAGCACAGGCCCGTCCGGAATCCGGACGGGCCTGTGCTTTGGGAAGAGAAAAGAAAAGTAGCTTAGAAGCTGAACAGCGTTTCGATCGCCGCCGTCAATTGGCTGTCTTCGGTGCCCGCGTTGAAGATGTCGTTGGACGCGTAGTCGTAACGAACTTCGGGACGGATCTTCCAGAACTGCCCGACCGCGTGACCGGCCATCGGGGTGATGGTCGCGCCGAGGGTCGCTTCATACAGCGTGGAATCGAAACCGGAGATGCGGCTGGTGTCTTCGAACCACTCGAGCCGCGCGTTCAAGCCGACATACCGCCAACCGGCCGGGTTGTACTTGGCGTACAACGCCGCGCCGTAGGTGTGGGCGGCGTCGCCGTCCTGACCCTGCGCCGAATCGTAGACGTAGTCGGCGTTCACGCCGAGCACGAGGTCTTCGGACATCGCATAGTCCGCCCAGAAATCGACGGCCGTGCGGTAATGGTCGTTGCTCTCGGTCTGCGGGCCGACGCTGAGGTTCAACGCATATGTCACCTGATCGCCGACTTTGTCAGTCCAGAAAACCAGCCCTTCGATCGCGTCGTTGTTGTCTTCCAGCGACTGGTCCCAGCCGCGCGCGACGCCGATCGACAGGTTGCCCGTCTCGGTGATGTTGTACGAAGCAAGCACGCCGGTGTGCGTGTACGGAACCAATCCGAAGATAAAGCTGTGGCTATACAGCGCGTTCTGGGTCGGATTCACATACTCGTAGCCGAGCGCGGTGTTAAACTTACCGATTTTCGTCTTAAGCCCGGTGCCGACCGGGATCACCACTTCGGCGTACAACTGTGTGATGTCGAACTGATTTTCCGGGAACGCGCCGGTCTCCAGGTCCGACCCGTTGGCGGCGGTGAAGCGCGCGTCGGCGCCGTAGATCATCTCAAACCGCCCGCCGAGATCCCACGCCTGAGCGTAATCGGTCTGGCGGTCGAGATAGATACCGATCTGGTTGAGGGTCGGATCGGCGTGCTCGAAATCAAACGCACGTCCGGCCAAGACGTCGCCTTCCGGGTCATCCAACAGACCCCACGTGGTCGAAGCCTCGACCCAGCCGCCGACATTGACGTTGTTCTGAGTCAGAAAATTGCCCGGCCCCGTCCCTTCCAGCGCCGTCTCCAGCGCACCGGCCTGGGCGCGCACTGCAACCATTGCTAGCGCAACCGCCGCGACCAGCACGGCTTTTTTTGAACCATGGAACATGAGAGATCTCCTTCGTATCGTGGCCGGATGATGTGATGGCCACTGCCACTGAACCTAGTTCCCAATCCTCGACGCTCTAAATCGAGTGGCACTTCGGTGACCTGATTGGTTGAATCAAACCCGAGCGTAGCACTTCGCTCATAAACAGTACAATTGTTAAGGTCTGCCTAAACAGGCCATTTTGTACCGCCCCAATGCGCGAGAATCCTATCGGGGAATCCGCTATATTTGGTTGATCGAGCCGCTTTGGCTTGCTTTACTTAAGTCGATTAACAGATGCCCAGCACCTGGCAGCAACCTCTTCCGGATTTTTATAACACCCTCTCTGAGCAAGAGTTGCGGCTGCGGATCGCCATGGCGCGCGATCAGCTCGGCAAACGGCTGGCGATCCTCGGGCATCATTATCAGCAGGACGGAATCATTGAGTACGCCGATTTCGTCGGAGATTCGTTCGAGCTGAGCCGCCGGGCGGCGGAGCAGCGCGGCGTGGAATACGTCGTCTTCTGCGGCGTGCACTTCATGGCCGAGAGCGCGGACATTCTCACCGACGAATCGGTGCGCGTGATCCTCCCCGACCTCGGCGCCGGCTGCTCAATGGCGGATATGGCCAATATCGATCAGACCCATGAAGCCTGGGACAGCTCACCCAGGTGCTGGGAGAGCACCCGATCGTCCCGATCACCTACATGAACAGCTCCGCCGCGATCAAGGCTTTCGTCGGCGAGCACGACGGCGCGGTCTGCACCAGCTCCAATTGTCGCAGCGTGCTGCAATGGGCACTCAAAGGAGGGGCAAGACGTGAGGGGACAGGCGTAAGCGAAGAACGACTCACGTCTTACGCCTCCACCCTTTCCCCTGCACCGAAGGTGCTCTTCTTCCCCGACCAGCACCTCGGCCGCAACACGGCGTACGCGATGGGCTTTCCGCTGGAGAAAATGATTGTCTGGGACCCGCGCCAGGACCTCGGCGGCAATACACCCGAGCAGATCCGCGACGCCGACTTCATCCTCTGGAAAGGCCACTGCTCCGTCCACGCGCTGTTCCGTCCCGAACACGTCGATCAGGTCCGCGAGCGGCATCCGGATATCAAGGTGATGGTGCACCCCGAGTGTAAATGGGAAGTGGTCCAAAAAGCCGACATGGCCGGCAGCACGGCGTATATCGTCGAGCAAGTCCGTAAGGCGCCGCCGGGTACCAAGTGGTCAATCGGAACGGAGGTGCATCTGGTCAACCGCTTAAAGCACCAGCACCCCGAGCAGGAGATTTATGTCTTGAGCGATTGCCAATGCCTATGCACGACAATGTACCGCATCGACCCGCCCCACCTCTGCTGGGTGCTGGAAAATCTGGTTGAAGGCCGCGTCCTGAACGAGATCAAAGTCGACAGCCACACCCGCAAATGGGCGACAATCGCGCTACAGCGCATGCTCTCGATCAAGGCCGACGGAAACCCGGTGGGGAAGAACCAGCCGGCGGGTACGACGGTTGATTGAACGCATGGGCAATTGCTCCAGCGCCTACTTCCACGTATACTACATTAAGTGACTTCCGCCGCCCGCAAGGCCATCGCTGTCATTCGCGAGTGCATCGCGTCGGATACTTATGCGATCAGCGTCCATTTTCGCGAAAGAATGGATCAACGCGGCCTGTTCTGGCCTGACATACAGGCCGTTATCGATGAGCCTCACGACGTCGTCTCCTGCGGTGAAGATCGTTTTGACAGACCGAAATGGGTTGTCTCAGGCAGATGTGCGACGGACGACGATATTGAAATTATTTGTGCGATAGAAATTGATAATTCGGGAACTGAGTTTATTACGCTCTATTGGGTCGATTGATATGGCTACCGCAACCGCACACCGTTGGCAGCAAGGAACCGACCTCAAATACGTAATGCCGCTTCCAGGCGAACGTATGTTGGCAATTTCGCTCCCCGCCGCCTGGCTCAAGGCCGGTCGCACCGGGGAGCCGTTGCTTTTACCTCCCGCGGTGAGGGCACTTGATCGCCTGCGGGCGCTATTTTTGACCGAAGCGCCGTTAACGCCGGGATTCATTCTCAGCCTGCGCGAAGCACTGGGATTGACGCAGGAAGCCTTCGGGCAAAAAGTGGGTGTCTCAAAAATGACGGTCAGCCGTTGGGAGTGCGGACGAATGGCGCCGGGAAACGTCGCGGCGGGTCTTCTCCGTAAGTTGCAGGCTCGAGCCCAGCGAGACGGCGTGAAAATCGATGGCCGTAAACGATGAGCTTTTGCCGACTGGATTCAGTCCGCTATAAGGATCGCCATGACCGAACCCGCCATGCTCCACCGAGGCAACTTCTGGACCCGCACTCCCCTCTATCTCCGCATCATCGGCGGACTGATCGTCGGCGTGATCATCGGCTCGATGCTGATGCAGGCGAGTCACGCTGGCGACGGAACACTCACGCCGATTGCCGAGCGGGCGGCGTGGATTCAGAAATCGATGAAAGTCCTGGATATCACCGCATCCATGCTGCTGCGGTTGCTCGGGCTTATCGCGCCGCCGCTGATCCTCATTGCGGTGATTCGGGCGATCATCACCGCGGAAATCCGCAGCCGGCTGGCCGGGCGGCTGATATTCCTGCTGGCGCTGAATACGCTGGTCGCAATCGCGATCGGGCTTTTCGTGGCGAATGTCGTCAAGCCGGGCAAGCACGAGGGAAGCAATGCCGCCGCCAAGTCGGACGCGAAGGAGGTGGATTTCGTCAAGCTCTTCGTCGACCAGATACCGCGCGACATCCTTTCGCCATTCATCAGCAAGCCGATGAGCAAACCTGAGGACAGCTTCACGACCAACAGCATCGGCGTGATCCTGATGGCGGTCGCAGTCGGCATGGCCGGGCGGACGCTGGCGCCTGCTTACAAGGCATCCGTCGTGCATGCAACAAACGTCGGTTTTGAGGTCACGGTGCAGATCCTCCATTACGTGATTCAAGTCGTCCCGCTCGCGGTGATGGCGAAGGTGGCGTACATCATCAGCGAGAAGGGTTTTTCGCCATTCCTGGCGCTGGGTTGGTTCATCTGCTCGGTGCTGCTCGCGCTGATTCTGCAGGCCGCCTACTACCTGCTGCGGGTTAAATTTGGTTCATGGGTCAGCCCGGTGAACCTCATCCGCGGCACGCGCGACGCCCTGGTGATGGCGTTCTCAACCGCAAGCAGCACCGCGACGATGCCGGTAACATATGAAAGCCTGAAAAAGAATGTCGGCCTGCGCGAAAAGTCCGCCAGCCTCGGCGGCCTGGTCGGCAGCAATTTTAATAACGACGGCACGGCGTTGTACGAAGCGATGAGCGCCCTTTTTATCGCGCAATTGATCGGTCAGGACATGTCACTGATGCAGCAGATCATCGTGGTGCTGACCAGCGTCGTGGCCGCCGTCGGGGCGGCGGGGATACCCGAGGCCGGGCTGGTGACGATGACGCTGGTCTTCAACGCCGTCGGCTTGCCGGTCGGGTACATCGCGCTGCTTCTCCCCGTCGACTGGTTCCTCGACCGCTGCCGTACCGCGATTAATGTGATGGGCGACATGAACGTAAGCTGTCTGCTGGACGGAAAGACGCGCGAAACCCCCGATGAAATGGCCGAGGAGAAACGGACCGGATTCGACCCTATCCTTACTTCTGAGTAACCGCAGACGACGGCACACCGTCGCCGAGGTCGGAGACGCGACTGCCCACGGCCAGGTGAATTTCCTTTAGTTCGATCCCCGAACTGCTTTCGCCTTCAACCCGCAGGAATGACTGGGCCGTGCCTTCGACAGCTATGCTGGTCAATGCCGCTGACGTTACTGATTCCAGCCGAATAACGCTCTCAGCGTCGGCATTTCCGGGAATTGCAATCCGTTCGAGGTCCAGATCCACTCCATCAATGCACACAATCGCCGGCCGGGCGTCAGGGGCGCGGAGGCTCAGCTTGATGTCACGAAGTTTCAGCCCGGCCACATGCCGCGCGTAGATGCCAAATGCCGGCAATCCCGGGCCGAAGCGGTTGATTTCCGGATACGACTTGATGTTCTCCTCCATCACCCGCCGACCGTCCTCGCGCGTGCCGCCGCCGGGCAATTCAATGCTGATGTTCTCGAGTGTGACATTCTCGATCCGATACCCGGGGATGCCGGTGATGAAAATCCCCGATGGCGGCGAGATCGTCGCCTTGTCGGCGGACTTGGCGACGATATTCCGAATCGTCACGTTCTTCATTATGCCCGCGACCGGCTTCTTCTCATCATTAGGCCGAAATGTTTTCAGGCGCTCGCCGAGCCGCATGAAGATCGGTGTCGCGACATTGTCCATCGTGATGTCGGAGATCGTCACGTTCTGCAGGTGCGCGCCGTCCACGGAGAAGATTTTGATTCCGCCCAGCCGCGTGTCGCGGATCTGACAATGACTGATATTGATATTCTCAAAATCTCCGACCGACTCGGTTCCGAACTTGATCGCGCCGCAGTTGCTCTTAAGACGGCAATTGCTGACGGTGACATCACGGCACGGCTTGCCGCTGGTGGCCTTGAAGCAGATCGCGTCGTCCCCGCTGTCGATGTCGCAATCCTTGATCACGACGCGCTGGCAGGAATCAATATCGATGCCGTCGTTGTTCGATAAACCGTGGCTTCTGATCGTCACCTTCTCGGCGAGCACGTCCTGGCATTGCGAAAAATGCATCGTCCAGGCGCCGGGGTTCGTCAGGTGCACGCCGCGCACCGTCACGCCCGCGCACCGCTCCCAGCGGATCAGGAACGGCCGCATGGTGTAATTCTTACCGCCGCCTTGCGCAGCCGAGACGGCTTTGCCTTGGCCGTCGATGGTGCCTTCTCCTTCGATGCCCACGTTCTTTGCATCGATCGCCAGTATCAGCGCCGCCCCCAGTTCCGCGCCGGTGCCGTCCTTAAATGGCAGCGGGTTCTGATAGTCGGCCGCGTTCGGGCTGCCGAGAAGCGTTGCGTCCTTTGCCAAGTGAAGCGTTACGTTATCTTTCAGAATGAGCGTGCCGATTACAAACCGCCCGGCGGGCACGACAACAGCGCCGCCGCCCGTTTGGCTGCATTGATCGATCGCCGCCTGAAATGCCGCGGTGTTCAGTGTAAAGCCGTCACTCACCGCACCATGCCCAATGACAGAGAACTCAGATGATTTGGACATTGTCGCCGATCGACAGGAGGTTAACAGGCAGATTATTGCGATCGCTGAAATTGCAATACATACTTGTCGAACGTTGCGCGAATCGCCCACCTTTGCTGCAAAGCGTAATGCGTACTCCGTGGCATGGGCTTCCAGCCCATGTTCAATTGACGCAAACACGGGCTGGAAGCCCGTGCCACGATTGCTTAGATAACGCCGAACAACAGTCAGACAGGACGTACTCATCGCGGCACCGGCCCGGAATTAGGGTCACGGCAAAGCTCCCCCGGGCCGTTGAGCGAATCAACCGCCTTGAGGTTTTCCGGGGAAAGTGTGACGCTCATCGCGCCCATATTGTCCTTCAGTTGATCCAGCGTGCGCGGGCCGATGATCGGGCAGGTGACGCCGGGAACCTGCAGGCACCAGGCGATCGCGAACTGGCTGCTGCTGATCCCCAGCCCGTCGGCGAGACGATCCACCCCTTCCATCACCGGCCATTGAACCGCGGGAAAATCGTTTTTGTTCTGCGCCTTATACCACGTGCCGTCCGGTATCTTTCGCCCGCCGCGCGTATACGTGCCGGCCAATCGTCCGCGCGCCAGCGGCGCCCAGGTGATCGTCGCCACTTCATATTTCCGGCAGAACGGCAGAACTTCCGCTTCAATCCGACGATCGATGATATTCAACTGCGGCTGTTCCACATCGAACCGCGCGGTGCCCAGTTCCTTCGCGATAAAATGCGCCTCAGCCAGTTGCCACGACGCAAACACGCTGCTGGCGAGATACAAAACCTTCCCCTGCCGCACCAGATCGTCCAGCGCTCGCAGGGTCTGATCGATCGGCGTGTCATTGTCGGGCCTGTGAATGTGATAGACGTCGATCCGCTCTGTCTTGAGGCGCTTCAGCGACTGCTCGACCTCGCGCACGATATGCCAGCGGTGAGTCCCGGCATCATTGATATGCGGACTGCGCCGGCCGTGCACTTTAGTGGAGAGCACGATCTGATCGCGCCTGCTCGAT
>JACMML010000316.1 GCA_014379105.1 Phycisphaerae bacterium | reverse complement strand
TGACCGATCCGTATCGCCTGGACGACTGGATTTACGACCCGGCCATCGAAGGGTGGGTGTTAAAGCCATGACGGATATCACGACCACCCACACGACGCATCCAAAGCACCTGGCGCATCACTTCGACACGCCGGAGCAGCAATACGCTTCGGCCAAGCTGGGGATGTGGGTTTTTCTCGGGACGGAAATCCTGATGTTTGGCGGGCTGTTCTGCGCTTACGGCGTTTATCGCCACAGCCACCCGGAGGTCTTCGCCTTTGCGCATCACGCGCTGGACCCCGTGCTCGGCGGAATCAACACCGCAGTCCTCATCGCATCGAGCCTGACGATGGCGCTGGCGGTGCGCTATGCGCAGCTCGGGCAGAAAACCGCGCTCGTCGTCTGCCTGGCTCTAACGATCCTCGGCGGCGCCGGGTTCATGGTGATCAAGACAATCGAATATCAAACCAAGTGGCAACACCATCTCTTCCCCGGTCAATACAACGTCTTCAACAAGGATTTCAAAGGCGACGAGAAACCCCCCAACGATCTTTCCGCCCATCACGGTGATTTCGCGCCGGCGCCGCCACCGACAACGACCACCGCCGCGGCGTCCACCGCGCCCAGCACCCGCCCCGCCGCTTATTTTGATCCGCTGGCGGGAACTCCCGACGAGCCGAAAATCAAGCCGTCGTTCGTCGATCCCCAGGGGCTCGCATCCGCCAACGCTTCCTTGGAAACCTATCATCCGCTCACCTTCGATCGGCTGAGCCCGCTCGATCGCGAGCGGGTCGGCACGTTCTTCAGCATCTACTTCATGATGACCGGCCTGCACGGCTTTCACGTTGTATTGGGCATGGGGCTGATCCTCTGGATCCTGATCCGCGCCCGAAAAAACGAATTCGGCCCCGAATACTTCACGCCGGTCGATCTGGTCGGCCTCTACTGGCACCTGGTCGATCTGATCTGGATCTTTTTGTTTCCGTTACTGTATCTGATTCATTAGGGATTGATCATGACCAATACGCACAATTCCCTGGCCCACCTCGTTCCGCTGGGGATTCTTCTGGCGACTTTTGCGGCGCTGATGATCCTCACGTTCCTCACCGTCGCCGCCACCTGGGTGGACCTGGGGGTGTTCAACATCTGGCTGGCTTTGTGGATTGCGGTGATCAAGGGGGCGCTGGTCGCGATGTACTTCATGCACCTTCGCTGGGACAGCCCCTTCAACGGGATCATCCTGATCGCGGCCCTCTTCTTTGTCGCGATTTTCGTTGGGATCGTCGTGCTCGACAGCCGGGAATACAAGGTGAATTATGAACCGCCCCGGCAGGGAGTCGCGCAGATCAGGAGATGAGCCGGCGCGCGCTTTGGGCTTTGTCGTTGGCGCGTGTGTGTGTATCGGCGATTTCTTTGATCGCCAGCGCGAGCAGATCGGCGGCGCACGGGGTCGTCAGCTTGAGCTCGACGATGCCGAAGATGCACAGCAGGCTCCAGTCTCCGATCAGATCGGCAAAACGCTGGGCGCCGATCCACTGCCCCACTTCGCTCGCCAGAGCATGGGCTCCGTCGGCGTTTTTCCCGGGCGCGAGAATGATCAGGTGGGACGTGTCCGGGCGGAAGATGTCGATCTCATCGCGGTGCAGGGCGTCCATTCCGGCGGCGATTCGCTTGATCACCGAATCGGCGGCTTCGGAACTGAATCGCGACTCGATCTCGGCAAACTGATCGATGTGAATGACGATGCATCCGAGCGGCGTCCCTTGCCGCCGCGCCAGGGCAATCTCGGCCGAGAGCCGCTCCAGCAGGTTGCTTCGATTGGCCAGACCCGTTCTCGGATCGACGTGGACCTTGGACTGGGACCGCGCGACCGGGACCGCAATCGGAGCCGGTTTTACCGCTCGGACGATCTCACTTGTCTTGGGAAGGATTCCCACATCCGGGAACCCATCGACCCGCCGGATCAACCCGACGAGTTGGTCGATCTGCGTCGCGATTGAGCCGACATCGTCGGCCCGCTTGATGCAATCCTCGGCGCGGGTGGCGGCCTGCGTGATGTCGGGGAAGCCGTATCCCCCGGCAGCGCCCTTCATCTGATGCACCGCGCGGGCCAGGTTGTCCAGATCCTGCTCGCGCACCAACCGCTGCATCTCGTCGATCCGCTCGGGCAATCGCGTGACGAAGCGCTCAAGCACGCCCTTTAGCTTCTCGTTGGTCGCCAGGCTGCTGCGCAGCTTGTTTGCATCGTCCTGCCCGGCTGACTCTCCCGCAATCGCTTCGGTTTCCTCGGCCTGTGGCGCCAGTTCGATCACCCGCAGGTAGCGCCCGAGCATCGCCACGAGCTGCTCGGTGCGGATCGGCTTGGCCAAAT
>JACMML010000034.1 GCA_014379105.1 Phycisphaerae bacterium | reverse complement strand
GAAGCTCCAAACATCAATTCCAAATTGAAAATTGGCTTTTTGGAACTTCTTTGTGATTTGTGCTTTGTCTTTTGGAGCTTCCGGCTCACCGGTTTCTCGCCCGTCTCGCCGCCAGCGCCACATCCGTCGCCCGATAGATGTAAATCGTCGGCCCCGCGCGGTCCAGCGGCTCGATTTCGCGTAATTCTCGCGCGTACGGCAACGAGACCCAGCTCGTCGCGCCGTCGTCGGTTGGAAGTCGATGCGTGAGCCCGTTCAGGTAATAGGTGCTCACGGCAACCAGCGGCGAATCGCCCGGCGCGGTGATGGGCGAATAGTTGATCCCGTACACCCGCGGATTCACCCGCCCGAAATACGCCATCGCGATCGGCGGATTGCCGTGCGCATCCAACCATCGCCGCAGATCGAGAAGACCCTGGCCCCAGTCGAAGTTTGAATCATTGACGATCCGCCAGCCGGAAGTCTGTCCACCCGCGGCGAAGTTAATGAAGCTCAAGTATCGCGGTGCAGCGAGGAGGCTTTCGCCCATCATGATCGATAGTAACGCCCAGCCCACTCGCTGCGTGGACCAGAAGCTTCGCACGGTTTCGGCTCGATCGCGCCAAATCCTGCTGATCAACACGATCGCCAGCGGATACGCGGGCAAGATGTAACGCACACCGATATTGACGTCGGCAAGTACAATCACGAGCAGAAGGAACACCCCCAGCGCCGCAAGAAGCGAGATCTCGCCCGCACCCGCCGCTTGCGGCTTAGCGACGAGAAATCCAATCGACAGGAGAATTAATCCGATCGCCCCAACCGGCAACTTGCTCGCCAGCGCCACCGGATAGTAATACCAGCGCGACCAGCGATACGCGTCGCCTAGCACGAACGCGAGCACGCCGGACTCGGTTTCGAATTTCTGAATATCGAATCCGCGCAGATACTCCCGCGGCAACAGCGACGGCCACCATTTCGGCAGCGCGCTTTGCAGCGTTGGCATCGGACGCGATTGGAACTGATGCGCGCTGAAGCGGGTAAAGGTTCCGCGGAAACCGTAGATCGCGTTGATGGCGATCCAGCTCAGCGCGGCGCACGTGAGCAAGCCGATCAGCGCGCGTCGCCAGGTGATCGTCCGATCAGCGATCCGGCAGATGGCCATGACCGCGAGCATCGGGACCAGAATCATCGCCGTGAACTTCGACAATTGCGCCGCCGCGAACGCGACCGCGCCGAGAATCAGCCAGAGCTTTCGCTGGCCATGCCCATCGAAGAACTTCCACCACAGATATGTCGCCGCCAGCATCGCGACGGCGGTGAACGCATCTGTGCCGACCAGGCTGCCATGCGCGATCAGATCCGGATTGAACGCCCACAACACCCCGGCCGCCAGCGCTGATTTTGCGCCGTACAGCTCGCCCGCCCATTTCCAGACCAGCCACAAGCCCAAACATGAGACTGGCAGAAGGCCGAGCCGACCGATCACGAACAGCCGCTGATATCGCGATGCGTTCGCGCGTTCGAAGGTCTTGCCATAATCCCAATGCGCGTTCTGCGGACCGTGAGCCAGATCCGGCCGAACGTCCGGCGACTCCACACCCGCAATCACCACGGGCGCCGCCGCAACCAACCGCGCCAGCGGAGGCGAGAGATTATGCATCGCAAAAGCGGGCCACCCCTGTTTCCAATAAGCCACGCCCGCAGGCAGATGCGCGTACTCGTCGAAGGTGACAGAATTGCTTGCAGCCGAGATTACCGACAGAACCGCGTGGGCGAGAATCAATATCGCGCAGCCAGAGCGCGCGATGAATTTCCATTTCCGTGATTGGTCCACTTTGCCCGTCATCGCCCGAAAACCCGTTTGCTGATACAGAATCGCGATCGTCCCGATTGTTAAGAACACATTTCTGAAAGATTCGCGTTCGAATTCATACGCTCTTTATGCACGCACCGCATACTCCCGGCCGATCCGCGGGGTGCGGTCGTTTCGTTCCCGTGCTGATTCTGTTCCAACCTGCTGGGGTGCTCCATGACAACTCGTCGCTGTTTGGTTTCGCAAAGTGTAGCCACTGCGGTGGCCATTGCTGGATTTTCAGGCCCGGGCCGGGCGGATGTGCCGTGGTTCACGTTGGACCTTCGGGTCCATGGAACCGGCGCCAAAGAGGCGTTCGTCACCAATCCGGGTGATTCGGTGACGCTTGACCTGTTCATCCGTGTCAACGGGCAAGACGCCAATCCGAACAACGACGGCATGCAGAACCTTTTTAGCAACTTCATGTCCACCCAGGGCGGTCTGATCGGCGACCTGCTGGGCGTACCTTCGCCAGCGCCGTTTAATCAGTTCTCTTCGCAGCCCGGCAAGCAAAACGACCTGGACGGAGACGGTGACCTGGACGTCGGCAGCCTCGCGCCCACCAGCCTGGACTTCTACTTCTCGCGAGGCGGAGGAATTCCGCACTTCAATGCCCCGGCCGGAGGCTTTCATATCGGCACCGTTCGCTTCACGGTCTCAGCGCTGAACGACGAAAGCACCGAGGTGCGATGGATCGGCCGGAATCACGAACAGTTGGGCATCTCCGGCGTGGTCGATGGGCTCGGGGTCTCGGTCGACGGGATCGGGCCGAAGGTCGATCCCGGTACGCCGGTCACCATCCGCGCCTCATCGGTGATTGGCGGCGGGTCAGTCGAATTGCTCAACGGCACGATCGGCTCGCATCTGACGGTCGATCACACCTATCGCCAAGGCGCCGGCAGCCCGGTCATCCTGACCAACGGCGTGAACGTCGTGCAAGGCGGTTTGTTCGACATGCGCAACGCGCAAGGCGCGTACGCGGGGCAGGAAATTCGCGTGAATGACCTCGTCTCCGCCAACGATGGCGGGGCGGTTTTTGTCGATCAGCTGACGATCGGCAATACGTCGGCCGGGCTGTTCGCGCATCGTCGCGGGCTCACGCAGGCTGCAACCGTGCAGCTCGGAAGCACCCGCGGCAACGACGGCACGCTTCAGGTCAGCGGCGGCAGCATGCGTGCCAAGTCACTGAAGGTCGGCGGCGCCGCAAACGGCAATGTGCAGGTGAGCGGCGGATTCCTCACGGTCGATGATCTGGATATGACCGGCTCGACAACGTCTAACAGTGTCGTGCGATTGACCGGCGGTGTATTTGAAGTGAACAACTCCGGGACGCTCGGCAGCATCAACGGTGACACCAGCGCGCAGCTCACGCTTGACGGCGGCGAGATGAACAGCGGCGGCACCCTGTCTGTAAATCGCACGCCGAGCGGCGCGCCCGCCATCAAGTTTATCTCAGGCGCGGCCAGACTGTACGACTTGCGTATGGCTGGCGCGGCGCATATTCAACAGCATGGCGGCTCGGTCAGCTCGTCCGCGGTGACCATTGGATTTCGCAATGCCCCCGGCCTGACCACTCCCGCCCTCTACGAGCTCGCCGGCGGCATGCTCAACCCGGGCCTGATCCAAGTGGGCGACAACAACATCCGCGGCACACTTCGACAAACGGGCGGCAATCTCATCTCCGGCGGAATCTTCAGCACCTATGACACGTACGAGCTCTCTGACGGACAGGCCAATCTCTGGGCGACGTACGTTGAACAAAACTTCAACGGTACACCGGGTTTGGTCGAACAGAGCGGCGGTGAACTCATCACCGATTACCTCGTCGTCCGCGGCGGCCGGTATCACATCACGGGTGGCACATTCCAGGTCAACAAGCAACTGCGCATCGAAAACGGCGGAACGATCGAGTTTGGCGGCGGAGCGCTCGCTGCGGGACGAAACTCGATGATCGAAATCCCCGCACAAGGCTTGGCCAACACCAGCAGCGCTACCCTGGTCGGCAAGCCAGGTTCGCTGATCAACTATCAGGCAGGACAAGATCCCCGCGATCGCTTCGGCGCGGTCGAATCGGAGGGCCTGCTGCACGAGCAGGGCACACCGCTGCACATCCCGGCGGGCAAGTCCGTCACGGGTGCAGGCAACATCATCGGCAACACGACCAACGACGGCGAACTGCACCCGGGTTACCTCGGTGGCCGCCTAGATATCACCGGCAGCTACGCACAATCCGCCGACGCCAAGCTGGTGGTCGAGTTCGCCGGAGCGGACTTCGACTCGCGTGACTTCCTGTCGATCTCCGGCGCGGCGACGCTGAGCGGCGTGCTGGACATCGACCTGATTGACACCTTCACGCCCGAGGCTACCGACGTCTTCGCGATTCTCTCCGCCGGCTCGATCACCGGCCGGTTCAGCAACGCCAACAGCCAGGTGTTCTTCGACGGCGCACGATTCGACGTCAGCTACACGAGCACCAGCGTCATCCTCCGCAACTTCGCCGCGGTTCCGGAGCCGGCGAGCGCGACGGTACTTCTAAGCGGATTGATGCTGATCGGATCGCGTCGACGCAAACGCTAGAACCAACATCGAGCGAAATTGTCTCCCTCCCATCACGGCGGGCCAGCGCGTACTCGCGCCGGCCCGCATTCTTTTGCGCGCATCCAACCTCACGCGACAGCTTTGCTCGCGCGAACGCGCCGCGCGATCTTCCACCCGCCCCAAACCGCGACCGCCCATGGCGCGATCAGGCAAACGCCGATCACCAGCAGCCGCAGGCTCCACATCAACCCGGCCGCGCTGGTGGACAGACCATTTCGGATCGTCGCCCAAACCCCCGCATCCGCACCGACGATCGCCTCGGGCGTGCCGAACGTCACATCGATGCGCGCCCGCGCCAACTGTCCGCCTGCGGCTTTCGCGTTCTTGGTCGACTGGCTGACTCGCACCACACCGCGCGATTTCACCCGCTCCAGCATCTCGCCCGATCGATTTAGCGGCACATCGATCGTCAATCTCGCCATCGTCCGGCCGGACGACTCTTTCGAAACGTTCGAATCGATCGCGCGCCCGCCCGCTTCGCTCGCCGCCTTCACGATCGCGGCGACGGACTCCTCAACGTCGCGCGTTTCGACCGCCAGCGTCGTCACCTCGCGCGGCGGGAGTTGATCGGCACTCGACAGCGCGATCTTGTACTGCACTTTGCTCGCCAGCGTGTTCGCGACGTCGGTCGATACCGTGACATCACCGCCGATAGAATCGCCCGCGCCGGCGATCGCCGCATCGATCGCGGCCGCATCGGTTTTACGAACCTCGAAGTCCAGCCACGCGTTGGCCGGCTGGTTCGAGTCCTGCTGAAGCTTGGATACAACGATCCGCGCGTTCACTTTTCCGGCCTCGTCGAGCAGCACGTTGTATGCAGTCGGCACATCGCTCGCGGCCACCGATTTCGTCGTCACTTGCCGCGGCGTGGCGCTGGCGATCGACACTAACTGCACCGCGAAGCCGCGCTTCGCGTCCGTCACGCTATTTGTGTCGTTGTTCTGAATCGATTCGAGCTTCATCAGCTCGCCCGCCGCGCGAAGATCGTTCAGCACGGCGTCGGCCTGGTCGCTCTTCACTTCAAACTGCATCGTCGCCGACGCGCGGTTGGCCTGTTGCCGATTGACGTTGCTCGAAATCACCCGTCCGCCCGCCTTGATCACGCGTTCGCCGATCGTGCGATGCGTCGCCTCGACATCCTCGCACGCGATATTCGCGGTGCTCGTCACGCGCGGCGGGACGTTCGCCAAGTTGTAAAACGCGACGACGATCCGCGTGTCCTTCCGCTCAACCTTCGCCCCCGGCGTGACGGGGCGATTGTCCGATGTCGTCGTCTGTCGCTGCGCATCCAGCCGGG
>JACMML010000315.1 GCA_014379105.1 Phycisphaerae bacterium | reverse complement strand
GCCCAAAAGACCAAGCAAAACAAAGGCAAAATGAGAATGCAGGGTATCCCTGCCGTAGGGATACCCTGGGGATAGGCGCAGGGATACCCAAAGCGGGTTGTGTCTCATATCAGACACGGGGTAAACTTACTCCCAGCCGGGATTCTGGAGGAAGAAGGCTCGAACTTCGTCCCGGAAACTCCGCTTTACAGTTGCTGAATCCGCACGGAGTTCTTTTCCGGTCAACCGGGCCGCGTCACCCTTCTAAATCGCCATCGGACCGAATCACAGGACCACGGCGTGCGGAGTGCGGGAGTTGTTTCTTCTTGACTTCCGCATCCAACTAGTTTAATATCAAACCAATGACCGCAGGACGTAAGTCGAAACTCCGAATCCTCAGCGGCTACGATGTTCCCTCCGAAGGTCGCGGCCACGCGGCATTGATAACGCTTGTTCGCGTCTTCAATCGGATGACCGCGCTTTCCGCTCGGATGGCCAAGCAGCACGGTACGACCCTGCCTCAGTTCGAGGTGTTGCTGTGCCTATACGAAGGCGAAGGCATCAGCCAGCAGGACCTGGCCGAACGCTTATTGCTGACGAAGGGAAACATCTGCATAATGATGCAGAAGATGGAGAAAGCAGGATTGATCGAGCGCCGCCCGGATCCGGTCGATCAACGTTTCCAGCGACTTTATCTGACGCGCGCTGGACGTGAGCTGCACGCGGCGATCTTGCCGGATCATATCGCGCAGTGGAAGGCCTCACTCCAGCGGCTCACACTGCCGGAGCAGAAGACATTGCACGAACTGCTCTGTCGGATCCACGACACACTCCGGGAGGCCGATGAGTAAGACCTATTTGGTCTTTTTATTTGGAATGTTAGTTCGATTTTGAACCGTTCAATCCGTAACCACCAACGTCTTTTTTCAAAGGATTTGCTATGCGACTGCTACACGTTGATTCGAGCATTTTGGGTTCCAAATCGGCGAGCCGCGCCCTCACGTCGGAAATCGTCGCCGCTGAACTGGAGCGATCGCCGGATGTGACCGTCACTTACCGCGACTTAGCGGCCAATCCGCTTCAGCACTTTACGCACTTCCACCTTCCGCCACGCGACGCATCGACCAACGATGTGCCGCCGGAACTTCAGTCGGACGTGGCGGACAGCGCGGCAGTGCTGGAGGAGTTCCTTGCCGCCGACGTCATTGTCATCGGTGCGCCGATGTACAACTTCGCCATCCCGAGCCAGCTCAAGGCATGGATTGACCGGCTCGCCATCGCTGGCAAGACCTTTAAGTACGGGCCGAATGGTCCCGAAGGTCTCGCCGGCGGCAAGCGTGTGATCATCGCATCCACACGCGGCGGCGTGTACGCGCCAGGGACGGCCACCGCGGGGCTGGATCATCAGGAAACCTACCTCCGCGCCATCTTCGGCTTCGTCGGCATTACCGACATCCAATTCATCCGCGCCGAAGGATTGGCGGTTGCGGCGCTGCGCGAGCAGGCGATGGAGCGGGCCCGAAGTGAAATCGCTGCAACGGAAATGGTCGCGTAGGCCTGTTGGCTGCACCGCGTTTCTAGTGGTGTTTTCGATTGTTGTGATCTTTTTTCCTAACCCACTGTTTTTGCAAGGAGTCGTCATGTCTCAAAGCGTTGCCCAATCGCCTGTCGTGTCGTTCGATCGAACTCCGATTTCCATGCCCGCGAGCATCACCGCGTGGGTGCTCCAGGTGGTCCTAGCGTTGGTGTTCGCCGCTGCAGGCACGGCAAAACTGGCGGGTGCTGAGCAGATGGTGGTTAATTTCGAACAGCTAGGGTTCGGACAGTGGTTCCGCGTATTGACCGGCACCCTGGAGGTCGCGGGCGCGGTCGGCCTGCTCATCCCGCGTACGACGTATTATGCCGCCCTTCTGCTGGCCACCGTGATGGCGGGCGCGGTCTTCTCGCATGTATTGATTACGGGCGGCAGCCCGCTGCCGGCGCTGGTCCTGCTGGCGCTATGCGGCCTTGTCGCGTTCCTGCGTCGTCCTTGAGCAATGCCCCACCAAGCCGGAGTAGGCGATGACGCTCGCTGCAGTCGGCATCGCATCGTCTGAGTTTGAGTCGCGAAGGTTTGTTTCACCAGAAAGAAGTGTTCTCATGTCCACGATCATTATGACCGGCGCCACCTCCGGCATCGGCGCGATTGCGGCGCAACTGCTTCAAGCGGCCGGGAAATTTGTCGTCGTCGGCGCCCGCGGGAGTGTTGCACCGCCTGGTACCGAACGCCGGGAACTGGATCTCGCCAACTTCGCAAGCGTGCGACGCTTCGCGGCATCGATCGATATGCCGGTCGACGCGGTTGTTCTCAACGCCGGAGTGCAACGCCCGAACGTCGACGCTCGGACGCCAGACGGTTTCGAGATGACCTTCGGCGTCAATCATCTGGCGCATTACCTGCTCGCGCGCCTGTTGCTGCCGCGCATCGTCGACGGTGGTCGGCTCATCATCACCACCAGCGGCACGCACGACCCGGCGGAGAAGACCGGAATGCCCGCCCCGCGTACCGCCTTTGCATCGGAACTTGCCGACCCGTCAAGCCATCCCGATCACGATCGCCGGCCATTTATTGCCGGTTTGCGTGCGTACACCTCCTCGAAACTCTGCAACCTGATGACCGCCCGCTCGCTGGCGGCGGACCCAGAGGTCGTCTCGCGTCGTATTCGGGTCCACGCCTATGATCCCGGCGGCGTTCCGGGGACGGGTCTCTCGCGCGACGCTCCGTTTGTCTTTCGTAAGATCCTGCTGCCACTACTCACGCTGCTGCGGCCCATCATCCCCGGCACGAACACACTAGGTCAGGCGGGGACCGCTCTGGCCGGGCTTGCTGATGGCTCGATCACCGGGGCTGGCGTCTACATGGCGCTGCGCAAAGGAAAGCCAACATGGCCGAAGCCTTCGCTGCTGGCGCGCGATGATCAGGCGTGTGAGCAACTGTGGATCGACAGCGCTAAGATGGTCGGCTTGGCTAATTGAAGATCAGCAACTCTTTTGAACGCGACGCATCCAAGAGTGGTGCGAATCTGATTTTTCAAATCCGTTCTCAGTAAACATTCATCGGTCATCGCTCAAACGAAATCGCGTAGGTCCCAAAGCCGGCAAGGGCGACCCATCGTCATGGTGATTATTCCCGCGGAAGCCGGCTAATGAGTCGTCACGCGGCAATTCAGCATATCGGTGGAAAAACCTCACCTTCGACAGTAGAACCACATGGATGTTTGCGACGCAGTAAGTCTGGATCACGCCAATCGGAGGTCCCCAATCCATGCAACTTGATCAATCGGTCGTTGAGGCGAATGGCCGCTTAATGGCGGGAATGCTGACCGTGGGAGTCCTGGTTGTATTGCTGATCCCACACGCGTCCCCGGCTTGGGCGGACAGCATGATCAACCCGGACTATGACCACAAGTACGACAAGCACGTTGTCGTAAGCCAGCAAGGATTCACTCATCCGGGCATTTTGCACAGCCGAGCGGAGCTAAATCTCATCCGCGATATGGTCCAGCAGGGTCGCCAGCCGTGGGCGAGAACCTTCGACGCGTTTCGACGTGATCCATATTCGTTGCTCACGTATAAGATGACCGGTCCGGAGGCGGATATCGGCAGCGTCCCGGCCGGTTACAAGCTGATCACGGACGGGGGCGCGGCGTACAACCTGGCGATCATGTGGTACGTCACCGGGGATGCGGCATATTCCAAAAAGGCGATTGAGATTCTTAACGCGTGGTCGGCAACCGCGACAACAAACGCGACCGACAGAATCCGTCACGGCGTCGCGGCACTGCGGCTGATGGCGGCCGCGGAAATCCTTCGGTACACGCCGAGTTCGGGCTGGAGCGACGAGGAGGTCGAACGCTTTAAGACATTCGCCCGGCGGTTTCCGCCGGCCATTGATATCAACAACGGCTTTATGAATCAGGGCGGCTACGCGGCGATGGGGTCTATGGCAGTCGCGGTCTTCCTGGATGATGTGCCGTATTACCAACGCATCATCAATCGCATCACCGTCGGCGATAATCCCGACCCGCTCAGAGACATCGCGATTGCGCGGCAGATTTATCCGACCGGCCAAGTGAGCGAAATGGGCCGCGATCAGCCACACGCGTCGGCCGACGTGAGCACGCTCGCGATGATGGCGCAGACGATGTTCATCCAAGGCCCGGCGCTATCGGGCGGCATCGACCTTTTTGATTATCTCGACCGCCGGCTGCTGCGCGGCTCGGAATACTACACGCGCTTCAACCTCGGGTATGACGTCGAGTGGTCGGCGCTCAACGCCGCCGGCGCGGAAAAAGGGATGTATGCGAAGGTCAGCTATTCGAGTCGCGGACGGGCGGTCGCGTATGATCTGATCTACAACCATTACAAGTACGTCAAAGGGGTACCTGATTCGCAACTGATATACACCAAAACGATTCGAGGCCTCGTCGCCGAGCACATCGTTACGGATTTCCCCGGCTATGGCGGGCTGTTGTTCACGCACGCCGGCGCACAGGAACCGACGCCTCCGCTCGGTCCGCCGCAGCGTGTTGAGGTCGCTTCAGTGGATCCGCGTTTCGGACGCTTTTCCGCGGCCGACTACGTCGACATCGCGCCGGGGAGTTACACCGAGTACTTCACGGACGCCGACGGCACGCGACCTTACGTCAGCGGCGCTCATCACAATGACTGGGTGAAATACGACAATTTCGATTTCGGCCCCACGCCGGTCGATCGGTTCTATATCAGCTCTGGTAACAACAGCAGCGTCGGCAACAAGATAGACATCCATCTGGACAGCCTCACCGGCCCGGTGATCGGCACCGTGGAAATGCCCGGGACCGGCTGGTACAGCCAGTTCAGGACCGGCGTCGCCAAACTCTCGCGTCCGATGTCTGGCAAGCAGACGATCGTCATCAAACAGTACGGCAGCAACAACGTCTACAAACTCGAAGGCGCACTGGAATGGTTAAAAGTCGCGCGCGCCAGTGCCCACTTCCCCAACTCGGCTGTGATCAACGACGGAACTGAAGGGACCAAGACCGCCGACAATGCCGATAACGCGAAGGCGCTGGCGTTCACCGATGGCGCGTGGATCGCGTACAAGGATATGGATTTTGACAACGGATCGCTCACGCTGTCGCTACGGGCGGCCACGACTGGAAAAGGCGAGCTTCAGCTGCATCACGGCTCGTCCACCGGTCCCCTGCTCGCTTCCTACTCGCTGCCCGATACCGGCGGCGTCTGGCAGAACATCTCAATTCCACACGTTCGCGAGTCGATTTACGGGCGGCAGGATATCGCAATCGTCTATCGCGGTACCGGGAACCTCTTGCTGGACACGTTTCAGTACGGCTCGGGCATACCGCCGTTCCCGGAAGTTGATGGTGCGGACTATTACGCGGTCTACAAAGGCCAAGCGTCACGTGCGACCGCAAGTGATCGCACGACCTACGCCGATATCACCGCAGGCTCGACTCTGGCGTTCCAGCCGTTCCGGCCAAGCAAGGACACACGATATCTCGCGATCCGCGTCGCGAGTCGCGGCGGTGGGACCATCGCGGTGATCGCCAACGATGTCACCGCCGCCCCGTTCGCGACTATCACCGTGCCCGACACCGGCGGCCAATGGTCACGGCTCCGCTGCGATATTTCCGCGACCAAGCCAAAGAATGACGGGCTCATCTTCATGAGCTTTGACAGTGCGATGCATCTGGATTGCTACCAGTTTGACCCGCCTAATTTCGTCGAGGGAATCACGCCTGTTCCACCGGCGCATCCGTGATTGATCGTGGATCACGTGCTCTAGTTGCTGAAAAGCAATCGCGCCATGGCGTACGGCCTTTAGATTGACGCTAGCTCAATACTTCTATACTGATCCGCGTGTCGGCGGCGTCTGTGTCGGATGTGTCTGTTCCGTCGCTGCCGTCGAGGATGTCGCTGTCTTGTCCGCCTATTAGCGTGTCGTTGCCGCCGTACGCGTACATTTTGTCGTTACCCCGGCCGCCGATCATGTACTCGTTGCCGTCGCTGCCGAAGAGTCGGTCGACATTGCTGCCGCCGCTCATCGTATCAAGCCCGCCGTTGCTGTAGAGCCGGTCGTAGCCGCCTTGGGCGTCCATCAGATCGTTGCCCGCGCTGCCGTTCAGAACATCGTCACCGAGCCCTCCGGTGAGAGTATTGGATTGAGCGCCGCCGGAGAGCGTGTCGTTGCCCGAGCCGCCGGTGATGTTGTCCCGCCCCGGTCCGCCATTCACGTATGCCGCCTGAACCAGCGCGCCGGCATTGACGACATCATTGCCCGTGCCGGCGTAGACCTCGATCCGCGTCACATCGGCGCGATCAAAGGTCTGCGTCACGCCGTTCAGCGTGGCGGTGATGGTCGAGCCGGATTCGGACATCGCCATCGTGTCGTTACCGTCCGTACCATTGACGACCAACATACCGCTGCTCAGGTTGGCGAAATTGGGCGTGGTGATCTGTATTGCGGTCCGCATATAAGTGAAACGCGAATGGCCGGCCGCGTCGGTGATGCGGGCGACCAGATAGTACGATCCCGCCGTCAGACCGGCAGTGGGTGCATTGATTCGGGCCTTCACCGGCGATGTCGAGGTAAATCCCTTGCGCGTGAGGTAATTGGCGCCGTCGTACGGATTTTTATTCGAATCCAGATACAGGAATACGTTCGCGCTGCTGTCGCGATCGACGAACGTCAACCGCGTCTCGAGCGTCTGACCGGCCGACAGCGCCGTTCCGTTGAGCGAGGTGAGATCAAAGCCGTTCGCCCATTGCGATCCGCTCTGACCTGCCGCCACGCGTGACCCGGAACCGCCAAGCAAAGTGGAGACGCCGTTGGACGGACGTGCCCCGCCGGCGATTCGGGAAAAGCGGAAGCCCGTCGCGGTTCGCGCCGGCTTGGCGGAGGTGGTGCCGTACCAGTCGGAGAGCACGGGATGATCGCCGCCGTCGGAGGTGTCGGTATCGATCGTGCCAACGTAATACGCCGTGACCGCACCGTGGGCGGAGCTGATGAAATTCTGCTGCACGCTATTGTTAAGATTGCCCTGATGCGCCCCGGTCACGGGTTCGCCGTCGAAATCGAAATCATTGGCGTTGCCGTCGCTGCGCCAGTAGTCGTCGGCGAATGCGATGTTGTCGAAGCTGGCCATTTCGTCGTCGCCGTAATCGACGCCGAAGAAATCGTTTTCGCCATCGACCGGATGCGGATCGAGGCTTGTGAGATGATCCACCCACACGCCAGCTCGGCCGAGGTCCTGCGATATCGCGGTGATCAGCGATGCGCCGCG
>JACMML010000314.1 GCA_014379105.1 Phycisphaerae bacterium | reverse complement strand
GAAGGCGCTGGGCAGCCGGGTGGATCGGCATGACCATATCGGGCTCGGTACCATCGGCATCGAAGGCTTCCGGCCCATCGTGCGTGATAAGCGATGGCGCGAGGTGCCCAAGATATTGGAAACGCCGAAGCTGAAACACGCCGACGGGCGCGACTGGGACACGGTGAATCTTGAGCTTCTGAAGTCGCTAATGTGAACAGGATGGGCCGCGGAGGCACAGAAAAAAAAACGTTTGAAGATACAAATATAGCCGGATTTTCAGCTTGGATGATCCTATTTCCGTCTGTGAATCATCCGTGCCCAATCTGTAGCAAACAACTCCCTCGTATTTCCCTCTCTGTGTCTCCGTCCCTCTGTGGCAAATTCCGTTTTACATTCCCATCATCGACGTAAATACCCATTTCTCGTATCATCCGCGGTCTGATTACTAACCATTCAAGGAGCAGCCACTTTGAACAAACTACGATTCGCGATCATCGGCGTCGGGAATATGGGTTCATCTCATGCGAATTACATCCCAAAGATGGAAGACGCGACCGTCTCGGCGATCTGTGATATCGACGCTGCGAAGCGGGAGAAGTTCGCCGCGCAGTTGAATGTTCCGGCGTTCGCCTCGGCCGAGGAGCTGTTGGCGGCGAAAGTTGCCGACGCGGTGATCGTCGCCACGCCGCATTACGATCATCCGCCGATCGGGATCCGGGCGCTGGAAACCGGGCATCATCTGCTGGTGGAAAAGCCGATCGCCGTTGGCGTCAAAGCCGCGCGGGAACTCAACGCGGCGGCGAAAAAGTTTCCGAACCAGAAGTTCGGCATCATGTTCAACCAGCGCAGCAACCCGATGTACCAGAAACTGCGCGAATTGATCGCCGACGGCGAACTCGGGGAGATCACCCGCGTCACCTGGTTGATCACCGACTGGTTCCGCACGCACACCTATTACGCCTCCGGCGGCTGGCGCGCCACCTGGGCCGGCGAAGGCGGCGGCGTCTTGATCAACCAATGCCCGCACAATCTCGATCTGCTCCAATGGATCACCGGCATGATGCCCAACCGCATCACGGCCGTCGGGTTTATCGGCAAGACGCACCCGATCGAAGTCGAAGACGAGATGAGCGCGATCCTCGAATACCCCAACGGCGCGATCGGGCATTTCGTCACCAGTACCGGCGAAGCGCCGGGCACCAACCGCCTGGAAATCTGCGGCGATCGCGGCAAGATCATCGCCGAGAAGGGCAAGCTCAGCTTCTCGCGCACGCGCAAGAGCGTTAAGGAAATCAAAGACACGTCTCCCGAGTCGTTCGCGCACGTGGAGAAGTGGGAGATCGACGTTCCGTACAAGAGCTCTGGCAACATCGGCGAACACGAACGCGTCACCCGCAACTTCGTCAGCGCCTGCCTCAAAGAAACGCCGCTGCTCTCGCCGGGTGAGGAAGGCGTCAAGGGCCTCGAACTCAGCAACGCCATGATCATGAGCGCCATGCAGCGTCGCGGTGTGGACCTGCCGATCAACGGCGATGAATACGATCAGCTTCTGATCGATCTTGCGAAGAAGTATGGCGGCAAGAAGACGCTGGAGACGAAGAAAGTCGAAGCGGATATGGCGGCGTCGAGTGCGTCGTTTGCGTGAAATGTGGTTTTAATCAACTCAGCGATGACGGGCGAGAAGAATCGCTCGTCAGTTGCATTATCGGGGCATTTTTGTTGACAAATTTATGAGAAGGATGCTTTAATCCGTGCGTTCACTTCATCGGCCGGAGCGATATTCAGTGCGTTTCTATTCATTACTACTAACAGTATCAGTCGCATGCGTACTGAGTTCTTTTAGATCATCGTCAGCGGCAGCACCGATTTATGGCGGACCAACTTATGATGCTACGTCACAGAATGGTGCATTCGGTCCGAGCACCGGTCCCTTTGTAGGGCCTGGGATTGGATTGGGATTAGCCACCAAATATCAATCGGGCGAAAGCTTGGGTTCGCGAGCTTATCGTTGGGATAATCAAGGCGTAATCACCGAGTTGGGTAATCTTGGACTTAGTAGCCTCGGCGAAACGACGATGGCTGCGAATTGGATCAACGGAAACGGTCTGATCGTTGGCAGTGTGGAAAAATATCCGGCTGGCGGGCCCTCGCTTGGAAAACGAGCAGTCTATTGGGATGCGACAGGGGCAGCGATTGAACTAGGCAATCTGGGTACCAACAGCAGTGGTCACGCGAGTGGCGGAGCTACAGCAGCAAACAGTTCAGGTGTGATCGTTGGCGCTGTGAATAGTTATGGTACATCCGGCACTTCGTATGGATCGCGTGCGGTACGCTGGGATTCATCCGGAAATGCGATCGCCTTGGGCAGCATCAATTCAACGCCACCTCAGACATACAGTAGTTCAGCGGCGGCGATCAACTCCTCTGGCGTTTCGATAGGCTTTGAATCGAAGTTTGTATCTTCTGTCTTCAAGGGACTTCGTCCTGTCCGATGGGATGCATCCGGTAGTGCCGCCGAAATGGAGAATCTTGGCGTCACGAGTCGTGGCGATACGCAGGCTTTTCCCATCGCGATTAATGATCCCGGGATTTCAGTCGGCGTGGCGGAGAAGTATGTCGGAATTTACACCGACAGCGTGGCTGTTCGGTGGGATGCTTCAGGAGCCATAGAGGAACTGGGCCACCTCGACTTTGATTCGAACGGCTTGGCCGCAAGTTCTGCAGTGGACATTAATAGCGTTGGAACCGCAGTGGGATCTGCGAAAGTGATTTTCCCGACCAGTTCGGGTTTTCGGGCGGTTCGCTGGGATTCGGGAGGTACAGCAGCGACGGCATTGGGCAATTTGCCGATTTCCACGGGTAACTGGACTTCTTCAGCGTCTGCAATCACCGACGACGGCTTTATTGTCGGGAGAGTCAGCGGTCGAGCGGTAGCATGGGACATCAATGGTCACGCGATTGATCTGAACTCGCTGCTCTCTCCGAACGATGCGTCAGCATGGACGCTCACTGAAGCACACGCAATTAACGACTTCGGACTAATTGCGGGTACGGGAAATTATGATCCGGACGGGGCGGGCGCGCAAATCGGTTATCGACGACTTTATTTGCTTGATGCTGCGGGTCAATTGCCCGAGCCTGCGACATTGGGATTGCTGGCATTCGGCGTGTTGGGTTTACTAAAACGCCAGCGACCAAAAAGGTCTAAACAGATATGACGGCGTCGAGCGCGTCGTTTGCGTAAGTCTTTCCTCCCTCTCCCTTCGAGGGAGAGGGCCGGGTTGAGGGGTTTGGCAACGGATAAGCAGAAAACCGCCAAGCGACGAGCCCTGTGGCTTGTCGCTCGTTGTTATTCGCGCGTTGAACATCGCCGGCTCACCGTTTTGTGGATTGAGTGCCTGTACGGCAGCAATCAACACGTTTCCAACCCATCTAAAAATAAACTAATCCGTTTGACACGCCCAATTCCCTTGGCGTTGATCTGGCTTGCTTGTTAACATCTCCGTCGCGCCACATCGGGAGCAAGAACTGAACAACCCAACTAAATGGCATTCCCCGCGGCGACGTCTTCAGCACGGTTGAGACGAGGTCGTAAGTCTGCTTTTGGTTCTACCTAAGGAGAAGCGATGCGATTATTCAACGGACATGTCAAGAAGAGCGTTGTCGCGACTGCGGAGTTGTTGGAAACACGTCGACTTTATGCAGTAACGTTGTACCTGCTTGGCGGGACCGGTGCGGACAATATCGTTGTCACTAAATCGGGCACCAATCTCAAAGTTACGATTAACGCGAACCCCACCCAGACAATTCCGTCGGCAAGTATTTCCAGGATTTCGGTCTCCCTTCAAGGAGGGAATGATAAGTTCACCAGCGACAATTCCGTGACCCAGCCCATGAACATCGATGGCAACTTCGGCAAGGACACCATCACCACCGGCGGCGGGGCGGACTCCATTTTCGGCGGGAATGAAAATGACAGAATCAGCGGCGGCGAAGGGAACGATACAATTGATGGCGGCAGCGGAGACGACACCCTCAACGGCAATGGCGGGAATGATTCCCTCTTTGATGGTTCCGGTTCAGACAAAGTCTTCGGTGGAACCGGAATTGATCAGCTCGATGCCGGGCT
>JACMML010000313.1 GCA_014379105.1 Phycisphaerae bacterium | reverse complement strand
GTGTCATTGCCATCGCCGCCCGAAAGTGAATCGGAGCCAAGGATACCGTGGAGAATGTCGTTCCCTGCACCGCCGTAGAGGGAATCGTTTCCGTTGAGACCGAAGATGTTGTCGTCGCCAGCGCCGCCGAGCACGTAATCTTCGCCGCGTCCGGCGAGGCATTTGTCGTTGCCCGCGCCAAGGTCGATCACGTCGTTTCCGTCGCCGCCGTGGACAAGATCATTGCCGGAGCCGGAATTGATCGTGTCGTTGCCGTGGAATCCGGAGATCAGGTCGCGGCCATTCGAGCCGGTGAGTTTGTCATTGCCAGTTCCGCCGTCGATGAAGTTACGTCCGCCGAACGCGATGATCGTGTCATCGCCGCCCATGCCCCAGAGCCTGGTCCAGCCGCGTGGCCCGTGCTTAAGCTTTTTGTGAACCGCCAGCGCGTCGGCCGCGCTGCCGCCTGTGATTGTGTCGTTGCCGGCATAGCCGTGGATGGTCTGTTTCACCCGAATCGCCGGATCAACCGTGAGCGTGTCGGCCAATTCCGCGCCGTGCACGAAGATGCGCTTGACGCGCTTGGACTCGAACGAAGTGACTTCGCCATTGATATCGACGTTGTACTTGGTCTTGTCGTCGTTGAGCGTGATGGTGATCGTATTGGTCTGCCCGCTATCGGCGTTAGCGCGTAACACGCCGCCTTTGAGCGAAGCAGAGAGCAGACGACGATCTTCCAATGTTTCGACAAGCAATGATGGAACACGATTCATAGTTTTCTCCGGGGCAGATGTACAATATGAGTCACGCAAGAAAGAACGCCGGGAGATAACTCAACATTTCATGGCCCCTGGGAAATGTCAGATCAATCTTCTGCCGTTATCATCGTCATATATGAAAGATCCGCGTTATTCGTCACTGGCCGATCTCCTGGTTACCCATTCAATGTGCGTACGCCCGAACGACCGGGTGCTGGTGGAGGCGTTTGATATTCCGCCGGATTTTGTCGTCGAACTGATCCGCGCCATCTCGATCGCCGGCGGGCGACCGCTTGTCTCGACATATCAACAACCGGTGCTTCGGGCGCTAATCCAAAACGCCACGGATGACCAGATGGCTTTTATCGGGGAGGTGGAAAAAGCTCGCATGGACGGCGTCCAGTGTTACGCGGGCATTCGCGGTAGCCACAACATCTCGGAGCTGAGCGACGTGCCGGCCGACAAAATGAAGGCATATGAAAAGCTCTGGTGGACGCCCGTTCATCAAGGTGTCCGCATCGCCAAAACACGCTGGGTCGTACTGCGCTGGCCGTTGCCATCGATGGCGCAGAGCGCGGGGATGAGCACCGAGGCATTTGAAGATTTTTATTTCCGGGTGTGCGCCGGCGTCGATTACGCGAAGATGGCCGAGGCGTCGAAGCCGCTGCAGGACCTGATGAACCAGACCGATCGCGTCCACATTAAGGGCCCGGGGACCGATCTCCGCTTCAGCATCAAAGACATCCCCGCGATCCCGTGCACCGGCGAGCGCAATATTCCTGACGGCGAGTGTTTCACCGCCCCGGTGAAAGAGAGCGTCGAAGGGACGATCCAGTTCAACGCCGAAACGCTCTACCGCGGAACAGTGTTCAGCGGGATCAAACTGACATTCAAGAGCGGCAGGATCACCGACGCGTCCGCCGCTTCAGCGGCCATGACCCAGCGCCTCAATGAAATCCTCGACGCCGACGACGGCGCCCGATACATCGGCGAATTCGCCATCGGCTATAATCCGCACATCACCAAGCCAATGCACGACATCCTGTTCGACGAAAAGATCGCCGGCAGCTTCCACTTCACCCCCGGCCAGGCGTACGAGGTGGCCGACAATGGCAACCGCAGCCAGATCCACTGGGACATGGTGAACATCCAGCGCCCCGACTACGGCGGTGGAGAAATCTGGTTCGATGAAAAATTGGTCCGCCAGGACGGGCTGTTTGTACGGCCGGAGCTTCTGGGGCTGAATCCGGATCGGCTGGGAATGTAGATAGCTCATCATCCCTATCGCTGGCTACTGATATGAAACGTCTCCTCCTACTTTTTCTCGAAATCGGTCTCATCGTCGGCCTCGGCGTGTGGGTTTATCTGTCGCTGACCGAGACTTCCCCAATCGCGCGGCCTGGCGGTGTGGAAGTTACCGTGCAGCTTCCCGATGCGCGCGACAAGGCGGTACTTTATAAAGCGCCCGATGGTCAATTCCGATTTGTCGTACAGCAGGATGACAAACAGCAGGTTGAATTGACGGCCGAAGAGGTGGCGACGCGGATGCATCGGGATCGGCTGGAGCGCTCCTGGGGGCAAAAACTTCTGAATGTCTCAGACCCGTTCGGCTACATCTGGGTCTCAATCGGTCTGCTGGGGCAGGTTCTTTTCACCGGCCGTATGATCGTGCAATGGCTGGCGAGTGAACGGAGTAAAAAGTCAGTCGTTCCGCCGGTGTTCTGGTGGATGAGCCTCGCGGGCTCGACGATGCTGATGGTCTACTTCCTGTGGCGTCGTGACCCGATCGGACTCCTGGGCCAATCGTTCGGATGGTTTATCTATCTGCGGAATCTGTGGATGATCTATCGCCCTCGCACGGGCGTGGATGAGTTGCCCAAGAGTGCGACAAACGAAATTGTCGGCTAGCAACTCGCATCGATCACCCATCTACTTCGCAAGCTCCGCATACAGCGCCGCGGCGGTGCGCGTGCCGGCATGGAGACAATCCAGATCAAATTTTTCGTTCGGCGAATGGATGCAGTCGTCCGGCAGGCCGAAGCCGACAAAGAGGCATTCGATGCCCAATTCGGCTTTGAACGTACTGACGATCGGAATGCTTCCGCCGGAACGGATCAGCGTCGCGGGTTTGCCGAAGCCGGCCTCTATCGCGCGTCGAGCACCGGCCAAACCGGGATGATTGTCGGGCACGAGATACGCCGGGGCCGCACCGTGATCGAGGAATTTAATCGTTACACCGGGCGGCGCACGGTCGAGCATCGCCTGGCGAAAAGCCTCACGTATTTTGTTCGGATCCTGATTCGCTACGAGCCTGAATGAGACTTTCGCGCTCGCCTGCGCGCCAATAACCGTCTTCGCGCCCGGCCCCTGATAACCGGCGGTGATCCCGTTGATGTCGCACGTCGGCCGGGCCCATATTTGCTCAAGCACCGTGTAACCGGACTCGCCGATGGTGGCCGAGACGCCCAAATCCGCACGGAACGCGTCTTCGGAGAATGGCAGGCGTTTCCACGCCTCGCGCTCGGCCGGCGTGATCGGGACCACATCATCATAAAACCCGGGCACGTTTACCCTGCCACTTGCGTCATGCAACGACGCCAGCAATTCCACCAGCACGTTTGCCGGATTCGGCGCGGCGCCGCCGAAAAGCCCGGAGTGAAGGTCTCGATTCGGACCGTTGACGATGATCTCCTGATAGATCAGGCCGCGGGTTCCGGTGGTAATCGCGGGATATCCGCGCGCGAATTGGTTGGTATCACTGATTACGCACACGTCTGCCTGCAAGGCGCGCTTGTGGTCGTGAACGAATTGGCCGAGGTGTACCGATCCGATTTCTTCCTCGCCTTCAATGAGGACGATCAAATTTAACGGAACGCCGCCGTTGGCTTGCCAAGAGGTGATCGCCTCGATGTGGCACATGACTTGGCCTTTATCATCGACGGCGCCGCGGGCGAAGACCGCATCCGTGCCTGCGGAGTTTTTGCGAACCACCGGGTCAAAAGGGCCGGATGTCCAAAGTTCCAGAGGCTCGGGGGGCTGAACATCATAGTGCCCGTAAACAAGCACCGTCGGCCGCCCCGCCACATGTCGGTTTTTCGCAACGACGACCGGATGTCCGCCGGTCTCCATCACATTCACATCGAGCATGGCGAACTTAAGCTGGTCCGCCACCCAATGAGCGCACCGCCGACAGTCGGCCGCATGATCGGGGCTCGTGCTGATGCTTGGGATACGTAGAAAATCCTCGAGCAGCGCGAGGGTCTGGTCTTTGCGCTGGTCGATGGTCGCGAGAACGGCATTGAGCATGCTCACGTTTTACACTCACGTGTGATGTTTGCTAATCCGGTGTCACGTCTGGGCTGAGGAAGTCAGCATCCTGATCGATTCGCGTGACTTGGTTTCCGGGATGAGCGAGGCAAGGAACGCCGCGTGTTGTGCGCCCGGCACCTGGACGTATTTCCCCGTTGCTTCGGCAATGATGGTGCTTCCATCGACAAGCTGCCCGGTCGTAATGAGTATTCGCCCGCGTCCGGAGACGACCCGGGCGCTGACCCGCATCGCCTGCCCAACGGTCGCGGGTTTGCGGAAGCGGACGGTGATTTCACCGGCGAGGCAGAACTGCTTGTGCTTCCAGATCGCTGCCCAGACCATCGCTTCGTCCAGAACGGTCGCAAGAATGCCGCCGTGAATAACGTTCTGAAATCCCATGTGCGCGGCGGTGGGCGTGAACGGCATTTCCACTTCGTCGGTATCCAAATCCACAAAAGACGTGAGTTGCATCCCGGACGGATTATCACGTCCGCACACCATACAACCGGCCGTTCGGGGAAGTTGGATTAGTGATGCCATAACCATTTATAGGTGAACCACGCACCGATTGTCGATTCGAATGCGCCGGGCGCACCCGTAGGCAAATAAGCCGCGTCGGTGTATCGTTGACGATCTATGATGCACGAAAACCTTCAGCGCTCGATTGATGAGCTCGAGGCGCGGATGACAAACATCCGCGACTCTCTTTGACCTGGACGCAAAACAAATTAAGCGCCAGGAATTAGAAGACAAGATGGGATCACCCGGCTTCTGGGACAACCAGGAAGCCGCCAAGCCGGTGATCTCGGAGATGAAGATCCTCAAAGCGACGATCGATCCGATCATGTCGGTGCTGGCCGAGGTGAAGGATTGCCGCGCGATGCTGGAACTCGGCAATGAGGCCGGTGATCAGGAGACGCTTGATGAATGCGACGCCACGCTCACCCGCTTGGAACAGCAGGCCGAGCGGATCGAACTGCAATCACTCCTCGACGGCAAGGCCGACGCGTACAGCTGCTTCATCACCATTCAGGCGGGTGAAGGTGGAACCGAGGCGCAGGACTGGACGGAGATGCTGGCGAGAATGTACCTCCATTTCTGGGAACGCCGCGGGTGGGACGTGTCAGAAGTCGATCTTCAATACGGCGAGCAGGCCGGCTTCAAGAGCGTCACCTATCTCGTCAAAGGCGAATACGCATTCGGTTACATGAAAACCGAAGGCGGCACGCATCGGCTCGTGCGAATCAGCCCGTTTAATAGTCAAGGCAAGCGCATGACGAGCTTCGCGGGACTCGACGCGACGCCGCAGTTCCCCGAATCCGACACCGACGACGGCGAAATCCCCGAAACAGATCTGGACATCATGGCGTTCGTCCGCGCCAGCGGCCCAGGCGGGCAGAACGTGAATAAAGTCGCGTCGGCGGTGCGCATCACGCACAAACCGACGGGCGTGACGGTGACCTGCTCGGTGGAGCGCTCTCAGCAGCAGAATCGCCGGCTGGCGATGTCGATCCTTAAAGGCAAAATCGAGCTGATCGAGCGCGCGAAGCGCGACGCGGAACTCCGCGACTTGGTCGGCGAGAAAGGCCGCATCGGATTCGGCACGCAGATTCGGTCCTACGTGCTGGATGACCGCCGCGTGAAGGACCACCGGACAAACTACGAAGTAAGCCAGGTCGAAGACGTACTCGACCGCGGAAACCTCGATCCGTTTATTGATGCGGAGTTGCGTCGGCGTAAGGCTAAGAAGACATAATTCAACCGCGAAGACGCGATGGCGCGAAGATAAACGCGAAGAAGTACGCGGCAATCATCCAAAGTTCTCACCGAAGCAAGACACTTAGGTGTTTTCTGTAAGTAAATTCCTGTTTTCCTTCGCGGTTATCTTCGCGCCATCGCGTCTTCGCGGTTAATTGGCAGCATCCGCCGAACGAGGAACCAACCCATCACTGCCCCCCCGATGTGCGCGGCATGGCCGCCGGCGTTTTGCCAGCGCCAGAAGACTGCGCCTAGGCTCAAGCCGATCATGATGATTACGAAAGTGCGGAGCTTGAGGTCGATGGGCGGAAACGCCAGCATCACCTCTTCGTCCGGCGCGATGCGGGCTGCCGCCACCAATACGCCATAGATGCTGGCCGAGGCGCCGACGAGCGGGGTGTAAATATCTACGCTCATCATCCCGATCTGCCCGAACACCAAATGCGCGATCGGTCCGGCCGCGCCGCAGATCAGGTAGAACACCAGATAACGCATCCGCCCCATCTCTTCTTCCACCAGCGGCCCGATCATCGCGAGGCTCAGCATGTTCAGAAGAATGTGATCGATATTCGCGTGGCAGAACTGGTAGGTAAAAAATCGCCAGAACTCGTGCTGGCCGATCGCAGTGGCGAAGGAGAAGAATCCGTAGCTCGCCAGCAGCGGCATCGCGTGGCCCGGTGGGACAATCACGCCTCTTCGGATGACGAAGAAATCCGCTGCGAAGATCACGATGTTGATCACGAGCAGCCAGCGGGTGACCGTCGTCCAAGAGTTCTCTCTGGGCGCCGGTATTGCTGGCGGACTGTCAGATCGAGTCGTTACCGGATCATTCATCATTCACGTCAATACTGCGGCACGTCAATGGCAGATCAATACTGCGGGCCACCGGGGTTGATGTCCTGATTCCAAAGCAACACCCCGCCGGCCATGCTTTTTACATTCTGGAAACCCTGCTGCTTCAATACTTGGGCGAACTGCAGGCTGCGGCCGCCGCTGCGGCAATAGATGATCACTTCTTCCTTTTCCTTGCCGCGCAGCTCGCCGATTCGCGGGCCGAGCTGTTGCAATGGGATCAGCGTTGAGCCGTCGATCTTCGTGATCGCCACCTCGTGCTGCAGGCGGCAATCGAGGAAGACTATTTTGTCCTTGTTATCCAGCTTGCGCTTCAGCTCGCGCGGGGTGATTTCCCAATCCTCATCAAACTGGTAGTCCGGCGGCAGTCCACGCGAATCCAGGTTCGGACCCTTGCTTGCTGCCCCATGAAGCGTGCGCTTCACCTCGGCCTTGGTTTCGGCGACCGATTTGGGATCGAGGATCGGCACGCCGCAGAATTGCTCATAATCGACCGGCTCAGTGATGGTCGGATTATCGCCGTCCACCGGGCAGGTCTTGTCGTGACGCACCTTGAACGTGCGGAACTCCATGTCCAGCGCATTGAACGTCACCAGCCGTCCGATCAGCGGCTTGCCGATTCCGAGAATAAGCTTGATCACCTCATTGGCCTGCAACGTGCCGATGATGCCGGGCAAAACGCCGACTACGCCGCCTTCGGCGCAGCTCGGCACAGAACCGGGGTCCGGCGGCTCGGGATAGAGGCACCGATAACACGGGCCTTGATCGCCGGTGTCGGGATTTTTCAGATGCGGCGCGAATACGGTGACCATTCCTTCAAAGCGAAAGATGGAGCCGTAGATGTTCGGCTTTTTCAGGATGACGCAGGCATCATTTACGCAGTAGCGCGTCGGAAAATTGTCCGTGCCATCAATGATGATGTCGTACCGGGCAACGAGATCGAGCACGTTGGTGGAGTTGATGACGGTCTCGTGCTCGACGACGCTTACATCAGGGTTGAGCGCCTTGAGACGCCGCGCGGCCGCCTTCACCTTGGGTTCGCCGATGGTGTTGGTGTCAAACAGAATCTGCCGCTGCAGATTGGACGGCGAGACGACGTCGATATCGACCAGGCCGATCGTCCCCACTCCCGCGGCCGCCAGGTATAGCGCGATCGGACAGCCTAATCCACCAGCGCCGATGCACAGCACCTTGGCGTTGAGCAGCTTTTTCTGCCCTTCCATGCCCACTTCCGGCAGCAGCAGGTGACGCCGATAGCGGTTGACCTGATCAGAATTCAGTTGCGTGACATGGCGAACGTTTGGAGCATGATCCATTGTCTTCCTCATTTATACGTCGAGTCGGTAAGTCGGCGAACCGCAACTGATCCACGACTCGCCGACTCAACGACTCGCCGATCAATTCCTCAATTGAATGGACGAATTTGCACCATGCAACGTGCGTTGAGAATCATGCGGGGGAAATCTGCAAAAGGCAGGTTTCCGCGCTTTAGCTCGTTTGTCCCAGGCCAAGGCCGAGACGGGCCGCAAGCTGCGAGAGTCAAATCGCCCAAATCGAACGGGAAAATATAGGAGCCCGCTGATTTGGAGTCAATATGCTGCCTCGCTCGCTCATCGTAAACGGCATTTTCGGGCCTACAATCACGCATGACGCAGTTATCGGCACCAACCCAGATCCGTAGTCGCACCCGGCAAAAGCCGATTGGATTGGGGGAGGTTGTGCGCGTTTCGCTACCCGTACACCCTCCCGATATGACCGCGTTTGTCGATTCATGCCTCGATACCCTCAGCACCTCCGCAAATCAGGTGCAGCGATCGGCGCGTCCCCGCGCAAAAAAGCTGCTCAAGGTCTTGGCGGGCAAAACCAACATACTTGTGACGACGCACGCTCACCCGGACCCAGACGCGGTCGCGAGTTGCCTGGGGATTCAACAATTGCTGGCCGCTGTCATGCCTGGCGCGCGTACCACCATCCGGCTTAAAGGGCAGCACGATGCACCACGGATAAAAGGCTTCACGCGCGTCGCACATCTGGAGTTCGAGCCGTGGGACGACGCATCGCTGGACACGTTCGACGCGATCATTCTTCTGGACACACAGCCGAGCTTCAGCGTCTCGCCGCTGCCGGACCGGGTGACGCCAACTGTGGTGATCGATCATCACCGCGGACGCGGGCGCCGTAGCAAGGTGGCCTTCAGCGACATTCGGCCGGATGTCGGAGCGACCGCGTCCATTGTCTTCAGTTATTTCATGGAACTACAGGTATCGATCGACGCCACACTCGCTGCGGCGCTGTTGCACGCAATTGAGTCCGATCTTGCCGGTGCGGCCGGTCAGCAAAGCCAGCTCGATACCGTCGCCATTTCCGGGCTCCTGCTGGTTTCGGACATTCGTAAGCTGTGGCAGATGCGGTACGTCGATCTCCCCGCCAGCTACTACAGCGCGTTCGCCCGGGCGATCAATTCCGCGTACCGCTACGACTCGGCCATGATCGCGCACGCAGGGACCGTGCAACAGGTTGAAGAAGCCGCGATGCTGGCCGACGCACTGCTCCGAAGCGAAGGAATCGGCTGCGTGCTCGTGACCGCGATCCACGGAGAGCGATTGATTCTGTCGCTGCGCTCACGCATTCCCCGCGCCAGTGGCGGCGAGATCATGCGCCGCCTCGTCAATAAAATCGGCGACGGCGGCGGCCACCGCACCAAGGCCGGCGGGCAGATCACGCTGGAATCGGCTTCGACCGCGTCCGTCGAGCGCGTCAGCAAAATTCTGAAGCGCCGGCTTCTCCGCACCCTCCACATCCGCAGCACCCGCGGCGTACGCTTCGCCGCGTAATTGTGATACCTCGCGCCTCTCTCTAGAATCTACACCGCGAAGACGCAAAGGCGCCAAGACGGACGCGAAAAGTATTCATTCTAATAGAGGGAATGATTCTTCGCGTATTTCTTCGCGGTTTCGCGCCTTCGCGGCTGTATGAATGAATCAGGAAGAACCAATGACCGAAGAACTAGCTAAAAGTTATGACCCCGCGGCCGTGCAGGTGGAAGTGGCGAAAGTGTGGGAGCAGGAGAAGTCGTTCCACGCCGAGCCGACCGACCCCGGCGAGCCGTACAGCATCGTCATCCCCCCGCCCAACGTCACAGCCGCGCTGCATCTCGGTCATGCGTTAAATAACACGCTGCAGGACATTCTGATCCGCCGGGCGCGTATGCAAGGCAAAAACGCCTGCTGGCTGCCGGGCACGGATCATGCGGGGATTGCCACGCAGACGGTGGTCGAGAAGCGCGTCATGCAGGAGCAAGGCCGGCGTCGCACGGATTTTCAGCGCGACGAGTTCGTGCAGAAAATCCAGGCATGGAAGGACGAATACGAGCAGGTCATCCTCGGCCAACTCAAGGCCATGGGTTGCTCGTGCGATTGGGAACGCACCGCCTTCACGATGGATGAGCCGCGCGCCAAGGCCGTCCGGGAAGCATTTTTTCAGCTGTTCAAAGCAGGGTTGATCTATCGCGGCAAGCGCCTCGTCAACTGGGATCCCGTCACGCTGACCGCGCTGGCGGATGATGAGGTGGAGAACGAGGAAGTGGATGGGTTCTTCTACTATCTCCGCTATCCGGTGGTGAGTGAAAAGGACCGAGCAACAAGCGACGCGCCCGACTCATCCCTCGTCGCTCATCACTCATCGCTCGAACAAGAATACATCACCGTCGCCACGACGCGCCCGGAAACGATGCTCGGCGACACGGCGGTTGCGATTAATCCGACCGATCCGCGGGCCGCGGCGCTGCGTGGGAAGTTCGTCAAATTGCCGATCGTTAATCGCGTGATCCCGATCATTGAAGACGCCTACGTCGTCAAGCCGGTTCAGTACGGCGGCGATCCGGCGGATTCCAAAGCTCAACTCGCGACCGGCTTTCTGAAGGTCACGCCCGCGCACGACCAGAACGACTATGAGATCGGCCAACGTCACGCGCTGCCGGTCATCAACATCATGGCCCCGGACGCCAGCATTTCGGATAAGCATGGTTGGACCGACGTCGGCGATGCTGGGTTTCTGCTCGGCAAAAGCCGCGAAGAGGCCCGCAAACTCGTCGTTAAATGGTTCAAAGACAACGGCCTGCTGGAAGATCAGAAGCCGTATCGGCATAGCGTGGGGCATTCGTATCGATCGCATGCGCCGATCGAGCCGTACTTGAGCGACCAGTGGTATTGCAAAGTCACCGACGACCGCCTCGCAGGCGCGGCGCTGCGCGCGATGACGCCAAGCCAGCGCGGCTCCCCACTCCATCTCCCTCCGGGAGACGGCCGGGGTGAAGGAGCTTCGTCCATCCCGGGCGATTCGACACGGCCAGCCCCCTCACCCCAACCCTCTCTCGAAGGGAGAGGGAGCGAAGGCGGCCTTAAGTTCTACCCGGAGCGCTACGCCAAGACGTACCAGACCTGGCACGAAAACATCCGCGACTGGTGCATCAGCCGTCAGCTTTGGTGGGGGCATCGGATTCCGGTGTGGACGAAGCATTACAAAAGCGAACGGCAATGGTGGGGTGAGGAGCCTGGATCGGACAGCGATCACCTCAACGACGCACTTTGCCTTCTCGGCAATGACGACATCATCGGAATACGGTTTTGGCACGATGGCGCTGAAACTCAGCAATTGCACACCGCTCCGCCTCAGAAAGGTGGTTTCACTGTCGTCATATGTTTGCCGTCTGACGTTATCCAATGCGAATACTATGATGGTCAGCCTCAGCATCTCGCGGAGAGACTGAATCATGCGGGTTTTGTCCAGGACCCCGACGTCCTGGACACATGGTTCTCCAGCGGCTTGTGGCCACTAAGCACACTGGGTTGGCCGGACTCATCACTCTCCACTCTCCACTCGCCACTCACGAAATGGAACCCCACTTCCGTTCTCTGCACGGCCCGCGAGATCGTCACGCTCTGGGTGAGCCGTATGGTGATGTTTAACGAGTTTTTCCTCGGGCAGGTTCCCTTCAAGGACGTTTTCATCCACGCGATGATTCAGGATGGGGAAGGCCGCAAGATGTCCAAGAGCCTGGGCAACGGCGTGGACCCGCTGGACATCATCTCCAGCCACGGCACCGACGCGCTGCGGTTCACCCTCACGTCCATGGCCACCAACACGCAGGACGTGCGCATGCCCGTGGTGCGCGATGAAACCACAGGTAAGAACACCAGCCCCAAGTTCGACATCGGCCGTAACTTTTCAAACAAGCTCTGGAATGCCGCGCGGTTCGCGTTGCATCAGATCGGTGATTTCAAGTCCGGCCAATCGCAAATTGCAGATCGCAAATTGCAAATGACAATGGTCGATCGTTGGATCCTCACCCGCTTCAATCGCACCGTCGCCGAGTGCGACGAGGCGATCGCGAATTACCGCTTCGACGTTTACGCC
>JACMML010000312.1 GCA_014379105.1 Phycisphaerae bacterium | reverse complement strand
GTCCTTGCCGCTGCCGCCGACGATGGTGTCGTTGCCGCTGCCGCCGTCGAGGAAATCGGTTCCGGCGCCGCCGTTGATGCTGTCGTTGCCGGATTCGCCAAAGACGAAGTCGTTGCCGTCGCCGGCGGTGACCGTGTCATTACCCGGACCGGCGGTGATGTAATCCGCGCCTTTGCCGCCGACGATGTTGTTGTTGACGGTGCCGTGGGCGTAGATGCCGTCTTCGTGATCCGTGCCGACGAGGATTTCGATATTGCCGAAGACGTTATCGAGCTCGACGCCCGGCCCGTGCGTGCCGCCGGTGTAGCCGTCGTTGGCGACGCCGTCGGTCTGGATGCGGACGCCTTGCGAGCGGCCGGCGTAGGAGATGAAATCAACGCCGTCGCCGCCGTCGAAGAGGTCGGACTCGGTAGTGTTCACTTTATCGGCGAAGAAATAGTCTCCGCTGCTGCCGCCGAAGTGGTTGTCTTTGCCGGCTTCGTCGTAGATGACGTCCACGCCGCCGTTGCCGTTGACGGTGTCATTCCCCGAACCGCCGTACAGGATGTCGCCGCTGTCGAGGCCGGTCAGGCGATCCTTGCCGGCGTTGCCGTACAGACTGTCAGCGGCGCCGCCGGAGGTGATGGTGTCATTGTCGTTGCCGCCAGTGATGCTCATCTTTTTGACGACGCTATTGTCGCTGGTGAACGTGTCGTTGCCGTTTCCGAGCGAGGCGACGATCTTGGTGACGGCCGCATAGGCGTAGGTCTTGGTGAGCGACGGGCTGAGCTTCACCTTCAGATTCGCGACGTCTTTGCTGACGGTGATGTTGTCCGCGGCGGTGGTGCCGGTGATGGTGAGCACTCCGGCGCTGAGAAACGCGGTGGCGGCAAACATCTGGCGGGCTTCGACCGCTTCAATAACGGCCGCATGGATCATCGACGACTGGTTCCGACTGCTTCGCATAACAAAACTCCTTCAAAAAAGTTGTTAACCAAACTGTTGAGAGCAATCTTACTTTGGCCGTGTTAGCTCACAATTGCCCTCTTCAGGGCTAAACCCGACGCGATTCATAAACTTATTGCGCAGCAGGGCTTAAAGGAGGCAAACCTTGTCAGTCGAAACGACCACAACCCGGCGCGACCGCGAATTTTGCTTCGGAATCGACGCAAAGATCGATGAGAAAAGCTACGTGCGGTATCAAGCCTGCCTGAGCCGCAGAATCGCCGCCGCAGCGGCGAGGCGTACGGCCTGATCGTTGTCGCGCAGAAGCCGTTCGAGGTGCGGCTGCGCATCGGGTCGTCCGATTTCTCCCAGCACCATCGCGGCCATGCCGCGCTGGCGCGCTTCGCGCGAGGTCGCGAATTTAAGACCCACGCCCATGCCCGCATCGCTCCCGACCACCGCCAGCGAGCGCGCGGCCGCGAGCGAGACCTCGGGGTAGTCGTCCGTGAGCTTGCCTTCGAGCACGCGCGCCACGCGCCCGTCTTTGCGACCACTCAATGCGAGGAGGCAGATAATCTGATCGTCAACGTATTTGCTGATCGTGCCGGTGACGAGCTTTTCCAACGCGGACTCGTCGCCAAGTCGATACAGCGCTTCGAGCGCCTGCAGGCGAACGGCAGGATTCGGGTCGCGCTCGAGAACGCGAAGAATCTTGATCGCGCTCTGATCGCCGAGCAGCCCGAGTGCCAGGACTGTGTTGGCGCGGACGCGTGGATCGGTGTGTTGGGCGAACGCTTCCAGATCGTGCGAATAACGGAATTCTCCGAGCATATGCAGTGCGTAGCGCACGCCGACCTGCACCGTGGGGCTGGGATCATTGACCAGCGACAACAGCTTCGGCCGAACCTCCGCGAGCTTCAGTGTGCCGGCGGCCATCGCGCCGGAAAAACGAACGAGCGGCGCTTTGTCATCCAGCGCCAGGCGAATTCGGTCAGCGCCCATCGGCCCGAGTCCGCGCTGCGTGGCTTCGGTGGTGTTGGCTCGGACAACCGGATCGGCCGACGCAAAAGCCCGCGTCAACTCCGCCGCGGCGCTGCGGCGCAGCTCTTGATCCACAGGCGTATCGACTCGCGGCGGAACCTGCGGCGCGGGCTTGGGCGTGCTGCTGGGAAGGAAAGCAGGTTCATTCCCATTGCCGCGCGGTTTCTTGGCGCAGCCGACTAACAACGTTGAACCGATCGCGCAAACGAGGAGGATTTTTGATGTGCTCATACCACCGATACTTCACCCACCGAGGCCGATGGTGTCAATCTGCGGACGAACAGAAAACCGGCGGTGTGCAGGCACACTGCGAGAATCGTGAAGTGCAGATTGCCCTGTCGCAGCACCGAGCCGTGCAAGAGCAGCGCGGCGATGCTGATGCATGCCATCAACCCCGTAAGGATCAACAGCGGGCGGCGATATCGAACCCGATGCCGGGCGAGCGGCAGCAGGACAAGCGCAATCCACGCCAGCGGCGTGTAGCTCAACATATTCTGGTTCTCATAAGTCGCGATGTGGTCTGTGAAAAGCCACATGTATGCCAAAAGCACGCCGCCGAATCCATTGATGAGCCACCACCCGCATACGATGGCAGTAGAGACCATGCTTGCCCACTTATTGCGACGTTGAGAAAGCATGACCACTAAACCAGCGAGGAATACGCCGGCAATTCCAAGCAACAAGACGCGACTTGGCGCAGTCTCCGGCTCGGCCGGTCGATCGGACGGCCACGGGTTCCACGTTTCCATCGCCAGCGGCTCGGCATACCGCGAGAGCCTCATCGGCAGAAAGCATTCTTCCCACGCAGAAAGCGGACGATCGCAGTATGGCCCATAGATGAAATCCAAACCCATGGAGAGAAAAAAATCATCCTGCGTCAGCCGCATGGAATGGCCGCGATAGGACATTGGCACGGCGGGCGTTTGCTGGTCGATGAGTCGTTTGAGTTCCCCGCCTGAGGAAGCGTCGATTACGTCGCGAATGCGGGTCGCGCAGTTGTCCTTAAAATAGTCGTAGCGGTATCGCGAGTTCTCGGGGAGCCGATTGGTCTCGCAGCGGTTGATCAGATCGTCGATCTGTTCGCTGGTCAGCGCAAGTCTTTGAAACACGACATGACGCTTAAACTGAAAATACTCGTCCAGCGATTCCTTCAGGTCCGCGGCGCCCATCACGTAATCGAGACGCCCCTGGACGAAATTTCGGACGAAGTGTTTCTGCTGGAAGTCGAAAAGTCCCCAATTATAGCAAAGATCGATTTTCCGCTCGTGATCGCGGATCCACAGCATATTGTGCCCGAATTTCTCGTAGACGGCGTCTCCGGGACCAATGCTGATCAGCACCACAGTGCGTGTCGCTTGCCCAGCCGCCGATGCAGCGAGGCAGAGCAGGAGAAAGATCGTGCTGGACAGGCGGATCAAACGGGCGGTATCGTACCAGAGGAGCGGAGTGTTTCTATGCTTCCAAAGGGTTCGTTGTGGTTTCTCGTCGTCGGCTTCTGCTACTGCAGCGCCACCGCGCTCGGGGAACCCGTAACACTCGACAAGCCTCTGTACGCCGAAGTCTTCCTGAAAAGCGCCCCGGCGCGTGCCAATAAGTTGAGCGGCAATCTCGTGGCGTATGACGAGACTTCATTCACCATCCGTTCCGGCAAAGAGGATAAATCAATCGCCTGGGCGGACATCACGCCAACCAGCGCCTTCACGCTTCGCCAGCGCGTGACGGATAAGCAGAGCGCGATTGCACTGCTCGATCTCGGGCGATTCGGATGGCAGCTTGGCGCAAAGGATCAGGCGCAGGCCGTACTGAAATCGGCGGTGAAGATTGATCCGGCGCTCAAGCCCCGCGTGGACGAAATCCTCAGTTCGACCGTGGCCGCTGAGAAGTCACCGGAAAAATCGCCGGGAAGTCTGATGGAACCCGCGCCTAAGCCCGACGAGCCCGCGCCAATCGCCCAACCCGGCCGCAAACCGGCCGAGCGTATCAAGTATCAACCGGCGACCCCCGCGCAGACGGCCGAAGCGATGCGTCTTGCGCGCGAGCACGCGAAAAAAGTCAGCGACCAGGTTGCGGTAAAATTCGCCGAAGTCGAGACAGATCATTTTCTTATTTTCACTGACTGGGATCCAAGGGAGCAGGCCTTCCTGAAAAAGAATCTGGAAGAGGCTTACAAAGTAGTTTCCAGGCAATTCGAAATGTCGCCGAAGGACAACGTGTTTGTCGGCAAGCTGCCGGTGTACATGTTCGCGAACTATAAAGATTTCGCCAAAGCGGCGCAGCAGTTGGACGGGTTCCCGGTCACCAGTTCGGTCGCCGGCTATTACCGTGGGGAGGACACGGGCCATGGGCACCTGTCGATGTGGAAGCCGAACGAATCGCTCACCGGCAGCAACAACATCCGCGAAGCCGAGCGGCTATGGGCGTATGTACTGGTTCACGAGTTTACCCACGCGTTCCTGGCGCGATATCGCAGCAACGATTTCATCCCCCGTTGGCTGAACGAAGGCATCGCCGAGGTGATTGCCTCCAGCCAGTTTCCGTATCCCGAGCGCCGCCGCATGGCAAAGAACGTGGCGTTCGAGACCAGCGATCTATCATTCCTGTTTGATGACGAGAATATGCCCAGTGGACGTTATTACCCGGTAATGCACACGATGGTGGAGATGCTGGTGAAGAGCGATCGGAAGAAATTCCTCGCGCTGATCGATGCGATCAAAGACGGCGAGAAGCCGGAAGAAGCATTGAAGAAGCAATTCAACACCAATTATGAGGGATTAGCCCGCGGTTGGCGCGAGTGGGCGAAGAATCAGACGTTCAGCGATTGACCGCGCTCGAAAAGCGGCCGCCGGTCTCTACAATCGCGACATGGTTTACCGTATCGACGTATGGACACGCCCGAATTCGTCAGGAATTGACCCGCAGGGCGCTGCCACAAGAGCGCAGATTCAACAACTCGGGATCGATCCCGGCACAACACGCGCCTTCCGCGTTTTCTTCATCGAAACCAATGCCCCCCGCCATGATGTCCAGCGCGTGGCCGGCGAATTGCTGGCAGATGATGTGGTGGAGGAATTTTCGATTATGGATCGTGTCGTCTCCGACTCCGCGGGCAGCCGGATTGAGGTCCATCTCAAGCCCGGCGTCATGGACCCCGTCGCGAGTTCCACCGAGATTGGTCTGCGTGATGCAGGTTTACCCGTGACCGAGGTCCGGACCGGCCGGGCGTATGTTTTTGGGAATAAAATGGCGGATGTTGAACTTCAGATGATCGCGGCTCGCGCGCTGTCGAACAGCGTCGTGGAATCCGTCTACTTTGAAGCGCACGTCCCCGACGCATTTGCGCACGCGCAGGTCCATCCGTTTCAACTTCGGCACATTCCCATCCGTGAACTTGACGAAGCAAGCCTGGCGAAGCTGAGCCGTGACGGGCACTTGTTTCTTTCACTGGTCGAGATGCAGGCCGTGCAGACGTATTACCGTAAACAGGGGCGCGAGCCGACGGATATCGAGCTCGAGACGCTGGCGCAGACCTGGAGCGAGCACTGTGTGCATAAGACGCTCAAGAGCGCGGTCGTCGTAGTCGATGAGGCCGGAAAAACGCTGAGGACGTACAAGAACCTGATCAAGGAAACGATCTTCAGCAGCACGCAGGAACTGATCCGCCGTCGCGGTGACGGGTTTTGCCTGAGCGTATTTAAGGACAATGCCGGCGTGATCCGCTTCGACAATGAAGATGCGGTCTGTTTCAAAGTCGAGACCCACAACCGTCCCAGCGCAATCGAGCCGTACGGCGGCAGCGCCACCGGCATCGGCGGCTGCATCCGTGACGTACTGGGCACGGGACTGGGCGCCAAGCCGATTGCGAGCACGGATGTCTTCTGCGTTGCGTTTCCCGATCAGTCAGACGGCATGTCGGCAAGTCGGCAAGTCGAAAATGAATCCGCCTCTTCACGACTCGACGACTCGCCGACTCGCCGACCCGCCCCGCTCCCCAAAGGCGTGATCCACCCAAAGCGCATCCTCCAGCAGGTCGTCGCCGGCGTACGCGATTACGGCAACCGCATGGGGATCCCGACCGTCAACGGGGCCGTCTATTTTGATGACAATTACGTCGGAAATCCGCTGGTCTTCTGCGGTTGTGTCGGACTGCTGCCGAACGACAAAATCGAGAAAAAAACCCGGGCCGGCGACGCGATCGTGGTCATGGGCGGACGAACCGGCCGCGATGGCATTCACGGCGCGACCTTTTCCAGCGCCGAGCTTACCGACAAGCACCAGGATGAGTTCAGCCATGCCGTGCAGATCGGCAACGCGATTGAACAAAAGCGGATGATGGATGTGCTCCTTCAGGCGCGTGATCGCGGCCTGTACTCAGCGATCACCGATTGCGGGGCCGGTGGGCTTTCCAGCGCCGTCGGCGAGATGGGCGCGGAAGTCGGGGCGTACGTTCAGCTCGAAAAGGTGCGGCTAAAATATAAGGGCTTACGCTACGACGAAATCTGGATCAGCGAAGCGCAGGAGCGAATGGTCCTGAGCGTGCCGCAGGAACACGTTAAGGCTCTCCTGGAACTGTCCCGCAGCGAGAACGTGGAATCGACCGTGATCGGTACATTCGGCACGGATAATGCGGAGTTGATTCTCACCTATGACAACAACGAAGTCGGCCGCATGGCGATGGCGTTTGTGCATGATGGTATTCCGATGCCAGTGCGCCGCGCGGTAGTTTCTTCACTCTCTCTCCCTCCGGGAGAGAGTTGGGGTGAGGGGGCTACGTCTATTCCAAGTGATTCAGTCACAAGCAAGCCCCCTCACCCTAGCCCTCTCCCGGAGGGAGAGGGAACAAGACACACTCTTCTGGCGAAACTTGCTCATCCCAATATCGCCAGCAAGCATTGGATCGTTCGACAATACGATCATGAGGTTCAAGGCGGCAGTGTCATCAAGCCGTTCGTCGGTCCCTTGCAAATCGGACCCAGCGATGCCGCGGTTGTTCGTCCAAAACTATCATCTAATCAAGGCGTCATCCTCGCTTGCGGCTTAGCTCCGCATATCGCGGACCCCTATCGGATGAGCATTGCGGCGATTGATGAAGCGATCCGCAATGTCGTATGCGTCGGCGCTGATCTGGACAAGCTGGCGATCCTCGACAACTTCTGCTGGCCGGGCACGAACGATGAGGATTCTATGGGCACGCTGGTCCGCGCGTGCGAGGCCTGCCGCGACGCGGCGCTTGCGCTTGGCGTGCCGTTCATCAGTGGCAAAGACAGTCTGCACAATCAGTTCACCGACAGCGAGACCGGCCGAGTGATCCGGATTCCTCCGACGCTGCTGATCAGCGCGATCGGAACAATCGATGATGTTGCGGACTGCGTTACGATGGATTTTAAGCAGCCCGGCAGTCGCGTAATTCTGATTCGCGCCAGAAACCCGAACGATCTTCCTGCGCTGGCCAAACTGCACCGTGCTATGAGCGGGCTGGTGCGATCGGGCAAGCTCAGTGCCGTTCATGACGTCAGTGATGGCGGATTTCTCGTTACGGCCGCGGAGATGTGCATCGCCTCGGGCATCGGCCTTCGGATCGCTGCTGTAATTGACGCCCCGTTTGCCGAACATAACGGCGGATACGTCGCGGAACTTTCCTCACGGGCTGACTTTTCCTCGATTACAGACGCTTTGGCGAATGTAGCACATGTCATCGATATTGGGACAACGGACGATTCCGCGATTCTAACATTTGATAATACGACCGTGACGATTGATGACCTCACAACCGCCTGGCGCGGCACCCTGGATTGGTAGCTGATGCTGGCATGGGCGGTCATCTGCTTCGCGGTCTTCTTGATCGGCTTGACCAAAAGCGGGTTGGGCGGCGGCATGGGGTTGATCGTCGTGCCGATGACCGCCATCGCTCTGGCATGGACGCCGCTGGGGTCCGAGGCGGCGCTGGGACTGCTGCTCCCACTATTGATCGCCGGCGATCTGCTATCGATCGGCCAATACCGGAAGGTCTTTGATTTCTCCAAGGTGAAACCACTTCTGATCCCAACGGCCGCAGGCGTGATTCTGGGCTCGTTGCTGCTTTGGTGGATTCATAAACAGGAGAACCAGCAATTGATCTCGACGCTGATGCGTTTGGAGATCGGTCTGGAATCGATCTTTCTGGTCAGCCTCTATTGGTGGCGGCAGTACATGGGAATGCAACAGAAGCTGATGTCCGAGCCGGCACGATCCATCGTCACCGGCACGTTTACCGGCGTCAGCACGACCCTCGCACATGCGGCCGGTCCGATCATCGCGGCATACCTGCTGCCGCTGAAGCTGGACCGCCGTGTATTTGTCGGCACGACCGCCGTCTTCTTTTTCCTCGCCAACACCAGCAAGCTGCCCACTTACTACATGGCCGGGCTGTTCGATCGCATCGACTGGCGACTGACGCTCAAGCTGCTGCCGCTGGTCATCCTCGGCGCTGCGTGCGGCTTCTGGCTGGTGAAGCGGCTGACCGACCAGAGCTATTTCCGGTTCATTTACGGCGCCGTCTTTGCCGTGGGCTGGTATCTCGTCATCGAAAGTATGGGTAGACTTGTCGGCCTCATTTAGATCAGGAGACATTAGAGACAATGACCAACGGACAAGTCGCAATCGTAACCGGCGGATCGCGCGGCATCGGCCGGGCAATCGCCGAGGCGCTGGGCAGTGAAGGATTCAGTGTCGTCGTCAACTACAACAAAGCCGCTTCCGCCGCCGAAGAAGTGAAGACAGAGATCGAGAAGCATGGCGCCAAAGCGCACATCGTGCAGGCGGACGTCTCGAACCGCGATGATCGCAGGAAGCTGGTGGACGAGACGCTCAAGGCGTTCGGAAAAATTGATCTGCTGGTCAACAATGCCGGCGTCGCCCCGGATGTACGCGCCGACGTGCTCGATGCGTCCGAAGAATCATTCGACCGGCTGATTAATATCAACCTCAAAGGCCCCTACTTCCTTACGCAGCTCGTCTCTCGACAAATGGCTGAGCAGAAGAGCGGGAAGATCATCAATATCACCAGCATCAGCGCCTACACAGCCCACACCAATCGCGGCGACTACGGCATCTCCAAGGCCGGGCTTGCGATGATGACTCAGGTCTTCGCCGCCCGCATGGCGGAGTTTGGCGTGAATGTCTACGAGATCCGCCCCGGCGTCATCGCCACCGATATGACCGGCGCGGTGAAAGAGAAGTATGACGATCTGATCTTTAATAAAGACATGACGCCGATCAAACGGTGGGGCAAGCCGGACGATGTCGCCCGAGCGGTGCTCGCGATCGCGAAAGATTATCTTCCATTCAGCACCGGCGAGGTCATCAATGTCGATGGTGGATTCCATTTCCGGCGGCTGTGAGCGCCGCAGATACCAAGGAGCAACATGGCGGACAAAATTTTCGAAGTCAGCACAACGCGTGAGCCAGTCGCCAGCGGTCCGTTCCAGCCGACGTGGGAATCGCTGGAACAGTATCGAACGCCCGAATGGTTTCGTGACGCGAAGTTTGGCATCTGGGCGCATTGGGGACCGCAGTGCCAGCCCGAAGCGGGCGATTGGTACGCGCGGCGGATGTATATCGAAGGAAGCCCGCAATACAAATATCACGTTGAAAAGTACGGCCATCCGTCCAGGTTTGGCTTCAAGGATGTC
>JACMML010000311.1 GCA_014379105.1 Phycisphaerae bacterium | reverse complement strand
CGCGTTGGTCGTGGCCGGTTGCTGTGTGGGTTTGTTCCACTTGGCGATAACAATCTCCTCCCCCGGCGTGACGAAGTTCCCGAACGGTCCGCCTCCTCCTCCGCCTCCTCCTCGGAAATTGCCTCGGCCGGCACCGGCGCGAGCGCCTTGTCTTCCTCGTCCCATGCCGGCGTTGATGGTCGGTTCCGGCTCGGGGGGCAGTTTGGGGGTGGCGATGCGATTGACGATCGTCAACTGGCTCCTGGTGACGCCGGGGAAGACGGTGTCGAGTTCGCTCTCGGTGCAGACGACGTACACATTTTTCTCACCGGCCCATCGGGTGACGTCGGCGATGAACTTTCGTTCCTTCTGCCCCTGCGTCCCGGGATAGAGCTTGGCGCGGGCTTCCTGCTTGGCGCGTTGTTGCGGGGACGGTTCGTCCGAGCCCGCGCCGCCGGGTCCGCCGCCTGGGCCTCCAAAATTTCCACCACCGCCGGGACCGCCGCCCGGTCCGCCAAAGGGTGGGCCGCCGTCAGGCGGACCGAATCCGCCGCCTCCGCCGCCCATTCCTCCACCCATTCCACCGCCTTGTCCCCCCGCGCCCGGTCCTCCCGCGCCAGGTCCACCATTGAATCCGCCGCGGTTGCGGCCTCCCTGCCCACCCGGTCCGCCACCACCGCCTGGTCCGCCGCGGCCATTGATGATCGATGCGTCGGCGAGCTTCCATTTGCGGACAAAATCGATGTGCTGGAGCAGTGCGTTGTTGGCGATGACCACGTCCCCCGTGGCGGCCACTTGTTCCAAGCCGCGGGTTGCGATCGCGAGCACCTCGCGGCGCTGGAAGGATCGCCGTAGGTCATCAACGGTTGATTGTCCGTACATCAGCGCCTGCATGCCCAGCAGCGCGATCGGAACGATCACTTTCGCCGACCGCGGCGCACCGGCCAGCGCCTGCGAGAGCGCCCATACGCCGGTGATGATGAACAGCGGCACCACGGGCACAAGAAATCGCATCGCCCCAGCACCGCCTCCGCCTCCTCCGCCTCCACCTCCACCCGGACCGCCACCGCCGCCCACGCCTGCCGCCCAGTAGTACGCCATGTACACAATCACGAACGGCACCGTCGCGGCCAGCATCGTCGCGCCCAGCGCGCGATGCTTGCGCACGCAGGCCATCCACAACATGCCTACCAGTCCCCACGCGAACATCATCCCCAGCCCGTTGCCTTGCAGCATTTGTAGATAGCCGATGGCGTGCTGCTGAAAATACTCCCAGCCGAAGCCGGTGGATTCGTTGGTCAGCGCGTAGCCGGTGCGCCAGAAACCGCCCATCAGCAGTTGATTGCGCACCAATAGCGGGAAAATGGGTATGGCCGCGCCCGCGACCGCCGCGATGTAATGCCAGTGGATTTTTTCAAATCGACGCACGTGCCAGAGCAGAAAGACGATCACGCCCAGCGCGACGATCGAATCAGCGTACCGCGTCGAAGGAATGCACCCCAGCACGAGCCCGGCGAGGAACACGTAGATAATCTTCCCGCCGCCGGACCAAAGGATGAGCAGGTAAAAACCCCACACGATGCAGAACGCCACCGGCATGTGCGAGATCTGCGTCAGCGCGTGGGTGATGAAAGCCGGGTTAATTGCCAGCGCCACCGTCGCCATGAGGCCCCAACCGGGCGCGGCGATGCGCGAGACGAGCAGGTACACACCCAGAAGCGTCAACACCGAGTGCACCGGATTCACCAGCACGCTGGCTTCCCATCCGAAAAAGTGCTGGACGACGCCGATCAGCGCCGGAAACCCCGGCGGATAGCGGCTCATAAAAACATTGTCCCCCAGCAGCAGCCAATGCATCCCCAGGTACGTCGCATCCGATTCGGGCTTCAGCCAGGAGTGCCCGGTCTGAACGATCAGACTCCCTTGCGCCCAATAGCCGTTGGCATCAGGGTGGATGATCGCCGGGGCGTAAAACGCACGCAGCACCAACACATACCCCGCCAGCGTCAATAGCATCGCCCGGCCCCAGCCGACAGTGCGCACTATCTTGCGCCATCGCGACACTTTCCCGTCCGGGTGACCCGCGGGCGCGTTTACGTCATTAGGGGCAATTATTGAAACGGGTGTGTCGATGTGGCTCATCCGAGTCCTTCCAGAAGTGTCCCCACTGTTTGTGATGGTAACGTTAAAACGGTTTAGGGGAATAATTATCCCGTGGCCCGTTGCAGGAGCGCCCCGATGGTTTTTTTGCGCAGTTCGCCAATCGCAAACGTGACTTTGCGCGGCTTTGGGCCTTTAATTGCGCCATGCTCGATCAATATCCCGATCCGAAAGATGATCTCCCGCTCGAGGCCGCATCGCGTAAGGCCGAAGCCGTGCTGGCGGGCGGGTGTTTCTGGTGTGTCGAGGCGGTGTATGAAGGGATCCCCGGCGTCATTGATGCCGAATCCGGTTACGCCGGCGGCGAAGAATCCACCGCCAACTACGACGCCGTCAGCACCGGCCGCACCGGACATGCCGAGGTCGTGCGCATCACCTACGATCCGTCAAAAGCCACCTACGGCCAACTGCTCAAGGCGTTTTTCTTCATCGCCCACGACCCGACAACGCTCAATCGCCAAGGCCCGGACTCCGGCACGCAATACCGCTCGGCGATCTTCTATTCCGACGAAGACCAGCGCCGCGTCGCCGAGGCGTATATCAAGCAGATCGACCAGCTCGGACATTACCCCACGCTGCTGGTGACCACCTTGGAACCCCTGACGCAGTATTACCCGGCCGAGAAAGAACACCAGGATTTCGCGCGGCTTAACCCCGCGCATCCGTATATCGCGCGTCAAGCGCTGCCGAAAGTCGCTAAGCTACGCAAGGCGATGGGATAAATATAAATGCGGTGCGCGAAGATGCGAAGGAGCGAAGATGCGCGAAGAATATGAAGGAACAAGATTACGGGAAGAATACGAAGTGGCTGCGAAAAATTCATTTCAAGTATTCACTTCGCGAATCTTCGCTCCTTCGCATCTTCGCGCACTGCCCCTCGTATTGATCCGGCAATGAACCCAGATAAATCCATCAACTCCAGAACCACGTATAAACCACTATGAATCGCACCCTCATCCAATTCGGTATCTTCGCTTTATTGCTTACAAGCACCGCCTGCACGCAGGCGGACGTTGAGCCGGCCAAGGTTCCGAGCCCGGCCAAGGACGTCGAGCATGGCGGCAAAGGAACGGCGAATGTGGTGCTCGCCGGCGGGTGCTTCTGGTGCACCGAGGCGGTGTTCGAGCGCGTGCCCGGCGTGACCAACGTCGTTTCCGGATACGCCGGCGGCACAAAAGAGTCCGCGGAATACGCAGCCGTCAGCGCCGGAAAAACCGACCACGCCGAGGTCATCCAGGTCACCTACGACCCATCCAAAATCAGCTATGGCCAGTTGCTCCGCATCTTCTTCTCCGCCGCCCACGACCCGACCCAACTCAATCGCCAGGGTCCGGATTCCGGCCGGCAATATCGCTCGACGATCTTCTACGCCGGCGACGAGCAGAAGTCGGTCGCCGAGGCGTATATCAAGCAGCTGAACGATGCCAAAGTGTTCGATAAACCGATCGCGACAACGCTGGAATCGCTGGCCGCGTTTTACCCTGCTGAGGCGTACCACCAGGATTACGCCAAGGTCCACCCCGACGACGGTTATCTGAAACAGAACCTGCCGCAGAAGCTCGAAAAGCTGGCCAAGGCTTTGAAGCAATAAGGCTAAATGGGCCGCGCAATCCGCGGCCTATTCAGCTTGAGAAGACCGCCGTTCTTTTAGGCTTTCCTGAATTTGGTATGCTTCATCGATGCCAGAGCTCAGCCGCTTCTACGGCATTATCATCAGGATGTACATGGAAGTTGGCGGACCGCATCACCTGCCGCACTTTCACGCGTATTATCAGGACGCCGTCGCGGTGATCGGGTTGGATCCGATAGAAATTATCGCCGGCTCGTTGCCTACGCGTCAGCGGCGTCTTGTAGAAGCGTGGGCCGAGTTGCATCAGGCGGAATTGATTGCCGATTGGCAACTTCTGCAATCGGGTCATTCACCACTGCCGATCGATCCGTTGGAATAGGAGCAGCAATGCAGCATCCCATCCACCGTGTGCGCTCTTTCACGATCGAGCGACCGTATACCCTGCGCGTGCGATTCGATGATGACAGTGAGCAAACAATTTATTTTCAACCAGTTCTGGCTGGCGAGATGTACCGTCCGCTTCGGGATTTGGCGCTGTTCAATCAGGTGAAGATCGATCCGGAAGTTCATACGCTCGTCTGGCCGGGCGGAGCGGACTTCGATCCGGCCACGCTCCACGACTGGCCGCAGCACGAACCGGCGATGGTCGCACGCGCGAAGCAATGGGAGCGCGCGCTGGCGGGGCACAATACGGATCGCGTTTGATTATTGCGCTCGCAACGGGGGGGCGTCGCCCCTTGACGCATCGGCGGCTATCTATCTATATCTGCGCAATCCGCGAAATCCGTGGCCTATTCACTTTGAGAAGACCGGCCGTTCTTTCCCACCGCGCGTTGTTTGCGGAAGAAATCTCGCAGTAGGTCGGCGCAATCTTCACTAAGCACGCCCGGGGTCACTTCAACGCGATGGTTGAGGCGGGGGTCTTCGCAGAGCGTAAAGAGCGTGCGGACCGCGCCGGCCTTGGGGTCGGGGCAGCCGTAGACGAGTTTGGGGACTCGGGCGTTGACGATCGCGCCGGCGCACATCGGGCATGGTTCGAGCGTGACGGCCAGCACGCTGTCGGTCACCCGCCAATGGCCGAGCGTCAGCGCGGCTTGTTTCAGTGCGACGATCTCGGCGTGCGCGGTGGGGTCGCGATCGCGCTCGCGGGTGTTGTGGCCGCGCCCGATGATGCGCTGTGTCGGCTCATGCCAGATCACGCAACCGATCGGCACCTCGTCGTCCGCGCCGGCGAGCTTCGCTTCGGCGATCGCGAGATGCATGAGGTCTTGTGGGGTAGGATTCATTTGCAATTTGCAAATTGCAATTTGCAAATGGAGGTCACGCCACCGCCACGACGTGCTTCACTTCCGGGACGTTGTCGCAGATGTTGCGCTTGATGCCGTGCTGGAGCGTCATTGTGCTGCTAGGGCAGCCGTGGCAGGCGCCGTGAAAGCGGATGGTGACGGTGTCGCCGACGACATCGACCAGCTCGATATCCCCGCCATCCGCCTGGACGGCCGGGCGGATGCGGTCGATCACCTGCTGGACGCGATCTTTGAGGGTTTCTGGATTGACGTGGATTATCGGCATCAGCCTCAATCATACGTCAGTCGGATGCTTGGAACAAATCTGGTTTCATGGAATCAGCTCTGCACGGGTGTCGGTCTTGATAAGGCCCAAGGCGTTTTGCGTGACTTCTCCGAACTGAGCTTCGCCGCATATCGATAAAAAAATGAATCCCATCGCGAGCAATTTAACATCAACAGGAAGATTTTCATGGTCAATAGCCTCGACGGAAACCGTCAACTGCGAGCGAAGGGCTTCATCAAGATTTTGGAACGCAAGCAGCGAATTGGTGAGATAATTTGCGGCATCCCGGAAAGAGCCCAACTCGCGCATGACCGGAACGGTCGCCACCACCAATCGTTGGCGTCGCAGGGCTCGATATCGGTCGATTTTGTGGTCAATGACTGAAAGGAGCAGCCGAGTGACAATGTCGGGGCCGATGGAGACATCCTTGTTGTCCGCCGTGCGAATGACGGCAAGGCGTGTCCGCATAATGACCGATGCGCCAAAACCCGCTGCGATGGCAGCGATGATGCGATTGCTTCTGATCGCGCCATAACTTTCGGGCAGTCTCACAATCAGATACAGCGCAGCCACCGACATAGCGGCATTGCACAGCAAGTAGATCAATCCGAAAGGGCTGTAGCAGGCACGAATTGGTTCATCGCGATAGCGCGAAACAATCTCCGCGGCGCCAACCAATCCGCCGAACAATCCTGCCGCAAAAACGGGCCTGAACCAATCTTGCCAGAAATCCGGATCAACGAGGGTGTGAAAAATAAATCCAATACCAATGAATGCGAAAAATGCCCATAGGTATGGTGCAAATGCCGTTCTGAATTCACGTTGCATAACGCTGCCCCACAACGACGTGTATAACTTTGTCTGCACTCCTTTGGCAAAGGAGCCCCGTTAGCAAAAGAGTCAGACTTCCTTGATCAGTTTCACTTGATCCCGGCCAAATTTGGCCGGCAATATCTCGACAAACCTTAACTTTGCCAATCGCTGTACCAAGCCTACGAAGTGTTCGTAGGAATCTACGACAATTCCTTTCGCGTCAACAGCTTCGGCTAATTGACTCAATGCAAGCTGTTGGTCTGGCGATTCCTTCAGAACTTCAAAAATAGGACGGCTATAGACCACCAGGGCTTCATCAATGGCTTGGTTTGCATCGGACGACCCCGACGACCTCGAGCTGGAAATGGATCCGGCTGAGGAACCAAAGCTAAATGGCTTAAACCGATCCGCTAAATTCACCGTGAACTCCCGTAGACGTCAGCTTAGTCATGTCAGAGGTTCCCAGCAAGAAAAAGATCAGGAACTGTCAACAGCCTATTATATACAGGGGTCTGATTCTGGATTCTTGGCCGATTTGCAGGAAATGCATCAGTCGTTCTGCACGCGCAGGAAGATCACCGCAAACAGCCACAAACCTGCGGCCGCAAGCGCGGCGACCACCCAATGCGGGTAGCCGATGCCGGGGACATTGATCTGCGAACCCCACACCGCGACAAACGCCGACAGGTACATTGCGATCCCCAGCATGACACCCCGATACGCCGCGCCGATCAGCAACATCAGCCCGGCGATCGCGAAGACGGTGGGTTCGAGATATTTGGTCAGCCGGGCGGGGATCAGCGGAATCACCACCGGCTTTTCGACCGCGACCGAGACGGATTTGGTCGCGTTCAGCTTGGCGGCGGACGCGGTGTCGCCGGAGATGACGCGCTTCACGGCGTCTTCGGGCTTGATCGACGCGATCTCGCGGCCGGCTTCGACGATCGTGCCGGCCTTGTTGAGGTTCCACCAGTTCGCATAAACCCCTAGCAGCAATAGCCCAAGCCCGACGCGCAGCAGCGAACTGGTGGCGAACTGGATCGGCGTGCCGTAGCGGCGGCGGAAATAGCTCTGCTTGCTGTAACCGGGCGCGTGATCGTCCAGCTCCGGGTGCGCCGCCGCGGCGTCGCCGGAGGTGATCATCGTCATCGCGACGCTGGACATCGAGACGGCGGTGGTCTTGTTGCCGGCGCTGCTATGCGGGGCCGCGGTGGCTTTGGCGCTGGGTGGGGCGATCGTGGTCGCGACCGGCTTGCGCGACTCGCGGCGGAGCAGTTCGGCGCTGCCGACGAGTCGCCGTGCGTTAAGCCCGGCCTGACGCCGTGCCAATTGTTCGTTCACGCCTTTGGATTCCAGCGATTTTTGTTCGAGCCGCGCCAGCAGGCGAGCCTCGCGGAGCTGTTTGCGCGAATCGATTCGGTGCTGGATATACGCGATCACCGGCTCGCGCCACGCCGCAAACTTCGGGCGGTCGCGGCCGCGCTCTTTGCCCCAGAGAGATCGCGCGTAGAGCTTGGCCTCATAGCCGAAGAGATTCTCAAAAAACTCCTCCCAATGCCGGCCGGAGAACTTGCAGACGAACTGGCGGATCGCCGTCTCATCCAAACCTTTGAGGCGCATCTGCTTGATCAGCGACTCGGCCTGGGCGAGATACTTTTCGCGGTCCCGCGACGCGGCAAAATCGATCCCCCAATAAAAACCTTGCGCCAGCCCGAACGCGACGATCGCCGCGACCAGCCAGGGGACATACAGGCTGAATGCGTAAAGAGCGAAAGCGAAGATCGCTAGCCCGGCGGCCCAGAGCAGCCAGTCGATGATGCCCGCGCCGAAGATGAGTTGCCGCACCTTGCCGAACAGCAGCGTGCGTTTCATCACGCCGACGGTGAGGTGATACGCGACGGTTGTGAGCACCGCGAGCCCGATCATTCCCCCGGCGAGATTGATCTTCCAGACCAAGTCGTCGGCGGTGTATGCGAATAGCACCGCGAGCAACAGACACGCGGCATAAAACGCGAGCACGAGCTTGGGCTTGAGCGCGGCGAAGAAATTCTTGTGATACTGCTCGGCGGCGTATTCGAGAACCTTGACCTGATCATCCTTGGGCGTATACGGACCGGCCGACGCGACGCCGAGAAAGCCTTCCAGCGCGTCGATCACGTCCTTCATGTTCGCGTAGCGGCCGTCGGGGTGCTTGGCGAGCATGCGCGTGATGATCGGCGTCAGCGCGGCGGGCAAGTCCTTCACCACCACGTCCGGCGGCGTCAGGGGCTCATGCTGGTGCTTGGTGATCACCTCCATCGCGGTCCGCCCCATAAACGGGGGCCGGCCGGTCACGAGGTGATAGAGCGTGCAGCCGAGGGAGTAGATATCCGCGCGGTGGTCCACTTGCGCCGCATCCATCGCCTGTTCCGGGGGCATGTACAGCGGCGTGCCCATCGACTTATTCACCTGCGTCACCGCGACGCCGGATGACAGCGCCTGCGCGTGCTGCATGTTCTCGGTCTCGTGGCCGCCCATGCGTTTCACAAGCCCGAGATCGGCGACTTTCACGATCCCCTGCTCATTGAGCAGAAGATTTTCCGGCTTCACGTCGCGATGGATGAGCCCATGATCGTGCGCGAACTTCAGTCCGCGCGCCGCCTGCAGGATGTAGCTGACGCCGGTCTCGACATCGAGCTTGCCGCTTTCGCGGAGCACGTTGGCAAGCGTGTTGCCGTTGACGAACTCCATGGAGAAGAAATTGACGTCCTTGTCCTGCCCGATGTCGTGGATCTGCACGATGTTGTGGTGCGTCAGCTGCGCCGCGGCGTAGGCCTCGCGCGTGAAGCGGCTGACCAGTTGGGGATCTTTGGCGAGTTGGGAGTGGAGTGTCTTGAGCGCGATATTGCGGTCGAGCGAAACCTGCCGCGCCAGGTAGACTGCGCCCATGCCGCCGGCGCCGAGCTTCTGCAATACTTCATAGCCGCCCAGCGGCGTGCCGATGGGGATGTCCTGGTTGACGTCGCTCTCGCCTAGGGATGGTCGCGGGACTGGCGCAGCAGGGGCATTGGGGGCGGCGGGATTTGGCGCTGGGGCTTGGGGAGCAGGGTGCGGTTGCGGAATGGACGTCGCG
>JACMML010000033.1 GCA_014379105.1 Phycisphaerae bacterium | reverse complement strand
GCGGTGGCGGCACCCCACGCATTGTCGTCGGCATCGGACGAAGTGGCGTAATAGGCGCGAATATCTTTGTCGAGCGCGGCCTGGGCGGCGGGATCATTCTGATCCAGAAAGACCATCGCCTCCGCACGGCTCGGCAACGACACCGGCTGCTGCGGGATAAATGATTTGCCGTCGAAGATGACTCGGATGGCGGTCATTGCATCCACTTTAGCCTCAGGGCAAGGCATGTCCATTCATTTCTGGAAGCGATCTCCGTTGCGGTTCGTGCGCTATCCCACCACGGCAAAACAACGCACCCCGTTCGCATCCATCCCCACAATTCGTTTGGCAAACGGCCTAGGCGTTGTTAGCATTCGCCGGGTTCGGCCCAACCGCGCGAACTTGTCTTTTGAATATGGCGCTACTGATCCGCAACGGGCAGATCGTTACATCGAACGATAGTTACCGTGCAGACATCTACTGTGAAGCCGAGACCATCACCCAGATCGGCTCGCAACTCGCCGCACCGCCGGGCGCAACCGTTGTCGACGCGGCCGGCAAGTACGTCTTCCCCGGCTTTATCGATCCGCACGTGCATATCCATCTGCCGTTCATGGGCACACACGCCAAGGACACGTATGAGACCGCCTCCCGCGCCGCGATCGTGGGCGGGACGACGACGCTGATTGAGATGATCTGCCCGTCGCGCTCCGATGAGCCGCTGGCGGCGTTTGACCTGTGGAAAGCGCGCGGCGTGGGGCACAGCGCGTGCGATTTTACATTCCACATGGGCGTGACCCGGTTCGACGCACTGGCCGAGAGCCAGTTGAGGGAGATCGTCAAAGCGGGGCTGTCGTCGTTCAAAGTGTTCCTGGCGTATCGCGGGGCGTTCGGCGTGGATGATGCCGAGCTGTATCACACGATGCGTCTTGCCAAAGAGCTGGGCGTCATCGTCACGGCACATTGTGAGAATGCCGATCTGGTCAGCGAGCGCTGCAAGATGCTGCTATCGCAGGGCAAGACCGGCCCGGAATGGCACGAGCCGTCGCGGCCGGAATATGTGGAGGCCGAGGGCGTGCATCATCTGATGAGCTTCGCCGCCGCCCACGGCACGCATTGCTACATCGTCCACACCAGTTGCGAACCGGCCGTCCGCGAGGCGCTCCTGGCACGCGCGAAGGGCGCGAAGGTGTGGATCGAAACGCTGATCCAATATCTGACGCTCGATAAAACGCATGCGGAGTTGCCGGACTTTGAGGGAAGCAAGTTCGTGATGTCACCGCCGTTGCGGGATAAGCGGAATCAGGCGTTCCTGTGGGACAATCTCGCCAACGGCAACATCAGTACGCTGGCGACGGATCACGCGCCATTTGATTTTAAAGGACAGAAGGAGATGGGCCGAGGCGATTTCACGAAGATCCCCAACGGCATCCCGTCGCTGGAAGACCGCGTGAACGTCTTCTTCACCGAAGGCGTGAAGACCGGGCGGATCGACATCAACCGTTTCGTCGACGCCGCTTCCACGCAGGCGGCCAAGCTATTTGGACTGTATCCGCGTAAAGGTGCGATCCAGCTCGGCAGCGATGCGGATTTGGTGATCTATGATCCGAATTACAAAGGCACGATCAGCGTAAAGAACCAGTTGATGGCCGTCGATTACAACCCGTTCGAGGGCAGACAGATCAGCGGCCGTCCGTCGGTCGTCGTCGTCCGCGGGCAGATCGCCGCGCGGGACGGCAAGTTCACAGGCGATCCGATCCGCGGACAATATTTGAAGCGCGAACCGAGTCATTTTTGAAGAAAGACGAATTTACCGCAGAGACGCAGAGAACGCGGAGAGGTTGTTCGCTGTGGCACATGGTATTTAGGTGACACAGGCTCTATTTCTTAAATTGAATGAATTAACTCTGTGTCATCCGTGAAATCAGTGATTTGAAGAGTCAATCTCCGCGATCTCCGCGCCTCTGCGGTGAACAATGGTTTTAAGGTCCTAATTATGCCCGATCTGAGTTGCACGATCGCCGGGATTAAATCGCCCAACCCGTTTTGGCTGGCGAGTGGTCCGCCTACCAATACCGCGTATCAGGTGCGGAACGCCTTCGACCTCGGTTGGGGCGGGGCGGTCTGGAAGACGCTGGCGGACGAGCCGATCGTCAATGTCGCTTCTCGCTACGGGGGGATTTCGCTGAATAATCAGAAGCTGATGGGGCTGAATAATATCGAGCTGATCTCGGATCGCTCGCTGGACGAAAACCTCGCCGAGATGGCGGCGATCAAGAAAAGTCATCCGAATCATGCGCTGATCGCATCCGTGATGGTCGCCTCAACGCGCGAGGCCTGGCACGAGGCGATCAAGAAGATTCAGGACGCGGGTGTGGACGGATTTGAACTGAACTTCGGCTGTCCGCACGGCATGAGCGAGCGCGGCATGGGATCGGCTGTCGGGCAGGTGCCGGAGTATGCGGAGATGATCTGCTCGTGGGTGAAGGAAGTCGCGACGATCCCGGTGCTGGCGAAGCTGACGCCCAACGTCACCAACGTCCGCGAGATCGGCCGGGCGTGTAAACGCGGCGGGGCGGACGGGATCAGTTTGATCAACACGATCAACTCGCTGATGGGCGTGGACATCAATTCCTTCGTCCCCAAACCAAGCGTCGGCGGCTATGGCTCGCACGGCGGGTATTGCGGGCCGGCAGTGAAGCCGATCGCGCTGAACATGGTTTCGGAAATCGCCGGCGATTCGGAGATCAATCTCCCCGTCAGCGGCATGGGCGGGATTCGCCGCTGGGAGGATTGCGTCGAATTTATCCTTCTCGGCGCGACGACGCTGCAAGTCTGCACCGCCGTCATGCATCGGGGGTTTGGCATCATTAAAGCGATGACGCGTGGGCTCGAGCAGTGGCTGGAGCAGAAGAAGTTCGACAATATCGCCGACGCGGTCGGTTTGTCCGTCCCGCGCATCAAGCCGTGGGGCGAGCTGGACCTGAATTACCGCGTGATCGCCGACATTAACGAGGCCACCTGCATCCACTGCGGCATCTGTTACGCCTGCTGCGAGGACGGCTGCTACCAGGCGATCAACTGGGACAAGATGAACCGCGAGCAGTATGTCGCGACCTTCGGCGAGCCCCGCAAACTCAAAGGCGAGGCCGCGCCCAACCTCAAGCTCGACGCCGGCGGCGGGACGATTGATGTCTTCCGCATCAACACCCAGGCGTGCGTCGGTTGCAACATGTGCGCCCTGGCGTGCCCGGTGGACGGGTGCATCACGATGAAGGAAGTGCCCACGGAGAAGCCGCCGATGAACTGGAACCAGTACCAGGCCAGGCTCGCGGCCGGTGAGATCGAGAAGATTCCGGCGAAACACGCGGTGAAGCAGTAGAGAAGCAGTAGAATCGTTTGCGCTTGGAGATATTCAGTAAGAATACGTCAGAAGCAGGAGTTGCCCTATGCCCCGAATTGTCCGTGCCGGTCTGATCCAGGCCACGCTGTGCGAGCCCGCGACGTCTTCCACCGAGAAGATCAAGCAGGCGATGATCGACAAGCACATCGCGCTCACCGCCGAGGCGGCGGGGAAGGGCGTGGAAGTGCTCTGCTACCAGGAGCTGTTTTACGGGCCGTACTTCTGCGCCGAGCAGAAGACGCGCTGGTACGAACTGACGGAAAAAATCCCCGACGGGCCGACGACGAAGCTCTTTTGCGATATCGCCAGGCAATACAAGATGGTGATCGTCCTGCCGATCTATGAAGAGGACATGCCCGGGGTGTATTACAACACCGCCGCGGTGATTGACGCCGACGGCAGCTATCTCGGCAAGTTTCGCAAGATGCACATCCCGCACTGCGATCCGGGCTTCTGGGAGAAGTTCTACTTCCGCCCGGGCAACCTCGGCTATCCCGTGTTCCAGACGAAGGTCGGCAAAGTCGGCGTTTACATCTGCTATGACCGCCATTTCCCCGAAGGCTGGCGGGCGCTGGGACTAGGCGGCGCGGAGATCGTGTTTAACCCCTCAGCCACGGTCGCCGGGCTATCAGAATACCTCTGGAAGCTTGAACAGACCGCCGCCGCGGCGAATAACATCTATTATGTCGGGGCGATCAATCGACCCGGCTTTGAAGAACCCTGGCGCATCGGCGAATTCTATGGCCAGAGCTATTTCGCGAATCCCCGCGGGCAGGTCCTCGCCCAGGCGAGCCGGGATAAGGACGAGATCGTTGTCGCGGATCTCGATCTCGACCTGATCCGCGAGGTCAGAAACACTTGGCAATTCTACCGCGACCGCCGGCCGGAATCGTATGATGCGCTGACTGCGCCTTAGATTGTAATAAGAGAATTGGCCACAGAGGCACGGAGACACAGAGAGAAGAGAAATACCTTATATCCACAGATTACGCAGATTTCACAGATTGAAGAAGCAGGCATTTAATCTGCGCAATCTGTGAAATCTGTGGATAAAAACTCTTCTTTTTTCCTCTCTGTGCCTCTGTGTCTCTGTGGCTAATTGAATGTTCTCATCGGAGCCAAATAATGTCACAAACCTTGACCCCTCCCATCACCGCCCCGCGGCGACTTTCATTGCCGGTGTGTAATCATGAGCCGCAGCCGTACAACGGCCCGAGCAAAGCGGAGGTGATTGCGACGCGGGATGAGTATTTGTCTCCCGCGCTGTTCAAGTATTACAAAGACCCGCTGATGGTCGTCGAGGGGCACATGCAGTACCTGTTCGACGAGACGGGCAAGCGCTATCTGGACGGGTTTGCGGGTATTGTGACGGTGTCGGTCGGGCATTGTCATCCAAAAGTCACCGCGGCCGTTCAGGAGCAGGTGGCGAAAATTCAGCATACGACTACGATTTATCTGCATCCGACGATCGGCATGTTCGGGAAAAAACTCGCCGAGCACATGCCGACCGGTGCGGGGCTGAGCAGCACCTATTTCACAAATAGCGGTTCGGAGGCGAACGAATTGGCGGTGCTGGCGTCGCGGGAATTCACCGGCAATACCGACGTGCTAAGCCTGCGCAACGGCTACCACGGCGGCACCAGCGCCACGATGCAGCTCACCGCCCACAGCACCTGGAAATTCAAAACCAACACCGGCCTGCCGGTGAAAAACGGTACACCCGGATATTGCTACCGCTGCCCGCACAATTTGGTCTATCCATCGTGCAACTTGAAATGCGCGACCGACATCGAAGACGTCATCAGCTACGAAACCAGCGGCCAGGTCGCGATGTTCATCGGCGAATGCATTCAAGGCGTTGGCGGAACGATCATCCCGCCGAAGGAATATTTTAAGATCGTCTACGACATCGTCCGCAAGCACGGCGGGCTCTGCGTCGCCGATGAAGTGCAAGGCGGTTTCGGCCGCACCGGGACCAAGTTCTGGGCGTTTGAAAACTGGGACGTCACCCCCGACATCGTCACGATGGCCAAGGGTATCGGCAACGGCGCACCGCTTGGTGCGATGACCACACGCCCGGAGATCAGCAAAACGCTCGGCGGCCGGATCCATTTCAACACCTACGGCGGCAATCCTGTCAGCATGGCTCAGGGATTGGCGACGCTGAACGTCATCGACGAAGAAAACATCCAGGCCAACGCACTGAAGATCGGCGGATATTTGAAGCAGCGGTTCCTCGAGCTTCAGCAAAAGCACCCGCTGATCGGCGATGTCCGCGGCATGGGGCTAATGCTCGGTGTGGAACTCGTCACCGATCGCGTCTCCAAAAATCCCGCCAAAGCCCAGACGGCGGCCGTGCTGGAGCTTGCGCGCGAGCGTGGGCTGCTCATCGGCAAAGGCGGGTTGTACGGCAATGTGCTTCGCATCAAGCCGCCGATGTGTCTGACCAAAGATGACGCCGATTTCATGGCCGACTGCCTAGATGAAGTTCTGTCGCTCGTCGCTCAGCAACCGGCCGCCTGATGTTTTGCCTCCACTAAGTTCTGCCCACTACGTTTTGCGGAGTATTCATGTCCACAACGACCACCACTTCATCTGCGCCCGGCCTCGCAACGCTCTCGTACCTGCACGCTGGCAAGTGGGTCACCAGCGGCACGGATCGCTACGGGCAGGTCAACAATCCGTCCACCGGGCAAGCCATCGCGCGCGTGCCGCTTTGTACGGCGGACGAAGTCGATGCGGTGGTGAAAACCGCCCACGACGCGCTTCCGGCGTGGGCGGCCATTCCGGTGGTCGAACGTGTTCGCGTGCTGTTCAAATTCCGGCAGATCATGAACGAACGCTATGAAGAGCTCGCCAAATGCGTCACGCGCGAGCACGGCAAAACACTTGTCGAGGCGCGGGCCTCGGTGCAGCGCGGGATCGAGGTCGTCGAGTTCGCCTGCGGCGCGCCGAGCCTGCTGATGGGCCAGTCGCTGGGCAATATCGCACGGCAAGTGGATGCCGAAACATTTCGCTATCCCGTCGGCGTCTGCGTCGGCATCACCCCTTTCAATTTCCCGGCCATGGTGCCGCTGTGGATGTTTCCGGTCGCGATCGCGTGCGGCAACACGTTCGTGCTCAAGCCGTCGGAGCGCGTGCCGATGTCCGCGAATCTACTCGGCGAAATGCTCGTGGCCGCGGGTGTGCCGGCGGGGGTGTTTAACATCGTTCACGGAGACAAAGTCGCGGTGGATACGCTGCTCAATCATCCACTGGTGCGGGCGATCAGCTTTGTCGGTTCTACAAGTATCGCAAAATACGTCTACGAAACCGGCACAAAAAACGGCAAGCGCGTCCAGGCGGCCGGCGGGGCGAAGAATCATCTGCTGATCATGCCCGATGCCGATCTGGATCAGGCCGCCTCGGCGCTGCAGGCGTCGGCGTTCGGCTGCGCCGGCGAACGCTGCATGGCCGGCTCGGTCGCGGTGCCGGTGGGGCGGATCGCTCAGCCTCTGGTGGAGCGCCTCACCAAGATCGGCCGCGATATGAAGACCGGCCCGACTGACACCGGCGATGCGGTCGATATGGGCCCGGTCATCACGCGCGAGCATCGCGATCGCGTCGCTTCGTATCTCGGCATCGCGTCCGGCGAGGGAGCGAGCGTCGCGCTCGATGGCCGCGACATTCCCGCCGCCCGAGGCGAAGGCTTTTTTGTCGGTCCGTCCATCGTCGATCACGTCAAGCCCGGAACGAGACTGGCGCGCGACGAGATATTCGGGCCGCTGTTGTCGGTCGTGCGCGTCGATTCCATCGAAGCCGCGCTGGAGGTCGGGCGCAATTGCCAATACGGCAACGGCGCGAGTATTTTCACCAAGAGCGGCTGGGCGGCGCGTCAATTCAAGCACCATTTCAACGCCGGCATGATCGGCATCAACATCGGCGTCCCCGCGCCGATGGCATGGTTCCCGTTCACCGGCTGGAACCAATCCTTCTTCGGCGACCTGCACATCCAGGGCACCGAATCGATCCAGTTCTACACCCAGCAAAAAACCATCATGACGAGGTGGTTCGAGTCGGCGGAGGAATCGCATATTGATCCGGTATGGCGGTCTGGGAAAGCGTGAAGTGGAACCGCAGATAAACGCGGATTAACGCGGATGGAAAACTATCGGATGCAGGCACACTTCAACCTCGGGACGATCCATTTGCCATTGAAGCGTGGTCCTGTCGGTCAAGCTGATACAGGGCAAACGCATTGCCGTAGTTGTGGCAAATGTTTTTTGAATTGAGAATTCCACTCGTTCTATGAATGCCGAATGTTCACATCGCCAGTAGGACGACCAACAACTGAAAATAAAGCCCAAGCGAGGAGCCTGATTTATGACACCATCTTTAGCTCGGTGAAGTTGTAAGGAGAGATTATAGATTGGCCCGGCGTGCTTCCCGTTCGCATAGACAGCCTTATTTTCCACGTACCCATATAGCTGATACGGCTTGGTCGACCCACGAACAATCGCAAGATCGATTTTCTTGTCCTCTGTGCAGGCCCACATGGTTTCGACAAATATCGATGGCTCAATGAAGTTATAGGCTAGGAACAACTCAGTATTTAGCCATTGTTCACAAGCCGCTCCAAGCGATGCCTTCGCGAGGCGATCAGGTTGCGAGCGAAAGTGCGCGACACAACGTTCAACCAATATGCTTGGATCAGGGCATTGAAATTCATCGTCGCTCATACCGGTACCCCACGAGTGCCTTAAAACGGATCACCGCTTGCCGTTATCGACCCGCTGCCGTCAATGTTGGCGCCAACGCTAAAGGTTAAATCCATATTTTCTCCGACTTGGTTTTGCGATCAGCGACTCGATTGAGGATGGTGTCCCCGTCTGAAAACACCCCGCCGGCCTATTCAGCCGGCGGGGTGACGATGAACCATCTGCGTTAATCCGCGTTCATCTGCGGTTTCAAAATTCCTAGGAACATCCCATCGAATTCCCGCAATTCTGGCACTTGTAGCAGGTGCCGCTTCTCACGGTGATCGAGCCGCAGACGTCGCAGGCGGGGGCGTCGGACTGCATGCTGGAACCCTGCTGGCTCAGCGGGTCGATGGCGGCCATGCGGGGGAGGGTTAGGGGGAGCGTCAACGGCTGGGATGAAGACTGGGACGGTGACGACTGAGACGCCTTGGCGGCGAGGCCGGAGCCGTAGTCGAACGGTTTGGCGTCGGGGGAGTCGTCGTGGTCGCCGATCCCATTGCCGTTGCCGTTTCCATTCCCGTTCGAGCTTGTTGGATTAGGTGATGCAACTCGCGCCAGCGGGGCCCCCTCACCCCGACCCTCTCCCGGAGGGAGAGGGGGAGCAGAGCGCTGCGACCGGGCCGGCGCGTTGGCGGCGCGGTAGCCGGGGACGAACTCCATCGCCATCCAACGGAAGATGTAATCCGTGAGGCTCTTGGCCATGGGGATTTCGGGGTTGCGGGTCATGCCGTTGGGCTCGAACCGCACGTGCTCGAACTTCCGCACCAGCGATTCCACCGGCACGCCGTATTGCAGGCTCACGCTGACCAGCGTGGCGATGGTATCCATCAGCCCGCCGATCGTGCTGCCTTCCTTGGCCATGGTGATGAACATCTCGCCCGGCGAATTATCCTCGTACAGACCGACGGTGATATATCCCTCATGCCCGGCCACATCGAACTTGTGCGTGATCGCGTTGCGCGTGTCGTTCAAGCGCCGGCGCAGCGGACGCTCGACGATGCGCTCGATAATCTTCTCGATCACCCGCGTTTCGGCGGGCTCGATATTCGACTCGCCATTGGTTGCGGTTGCGACCAGCCCCGCCACTTTTGCGACATCGATCGCGACTTCTTCACGCGCCGCTTCGACCGCATCCGGGTCTTCCTCGTCGGTGTTCTTCTCCACGTCTTCGTCGCTCTTGTTGTTGAGCGGCTGACTGAGCTTGCTTCCATCGCGATACAACGCGTTGGCCTTGAGACCCAGTTCCCAGCTGAGGCGGTAGGCGGACTTGATGTCGTCAACCGTGGCTTCGTTTGGAAGATTGATGGTCTTGGAGATCGCGCCGGAGATGAACGGCTGCGCCGCCGCCATCATGCGGATGTGGCCTTGGGCGTGGATGAACCGCTGGCCGGTCTTGCCGCACTTGTTGGCGCAGTCGAAGACGGGGAGGTGTTCGTCCTTCATGTGCGGCGCACCCTCGACGGTGCCCCGGCCGCAGATGACATCGGAGGCTTCGTCGATCTGCTTTTTCGTGAAGCCGAGGTGACGCAGCAGATTAAACTTCGGCGCCTGCCACGTGGCTTCATCGATATGCAGCTGATCGCGCAGGAAATCGGTCCCCAGCGCCCAGCCATTAAACGCGAATGACAGTTCAAACGTGCCGGGCAGTTTGGCCTCGATCGCATCCAGCACTTCATTGGTGAATCCGCGGCCTTTCAATGTCACGCGGTTGATATGCGGGCTACCTTCGAGCGTGAGCGTGCCCATCACATATTTGATGATGTCGTTGACTTGGTACGCGTTGTAACCCAGGTTGACCAGCGCCGGCTGAAGCGACTGATTGGCGATCTTGAAATATCCGCCGCCGGCGAGTTTTTTGAACTTCACCAGCGCAAAGTCCGGCTCGACGCCGGTGGTGTCGCAATCCATCAGCAGCCCGATGGTGCCGGTGGGTGCGATGACGGTGGATTGGGCGTTGCGATAGCCGTGCTTTTCGCCGAGGAACAGGGCGCGGTCCCAGCATTCCTGCGCGCTGAGCAGCATTTCGCGCGACGCCAGCGCCTCGGTATTGGCGAACTGGGTTCCGTCGATGCCTACGGGCTTGATATCCAGCGCCTCGTATTCCCCAAGCCCGCGCCGGTAACCCGCATCCGCCTGCACGTTGTATGCGGCGCGGCGGTGATTGCGCATTACGCGGAGCATGTCGGCGCGGTTTTCCTCGTAGCCGGGGAACGAGCCGAGCTCTTTGCTCATCTCGGCGCTGGTCGCATACGACTCGCCGGTAAGGATCGCAGTCAGCGCCGCGCAGATCGCACGGCCTTTCTCGCTGTCGTACGGAATGCCCGCCTGCATGAGCATCGCGCCCAGGTTGGCGTATCCGAGCCCCAGCGTGCGGAACTTATAGCTCAACTTGGCGATCGCTTCCGACGGGAAGCTGGCCATGAGGACGGAGATTTCGAGCACAATCGTCCAGATCCGTGTCGCGTGCTTGAAGCCTTCGATATCAAATCGCCGCTCGCCGGCGTCGAAGAAAGTCAGCACGTTCAGCGAAGCCAGGTTGCACGCGGTATCGTCGAGGAACATGTATTCCGAGCAGTTGTGCACGGTCAAGCCATTGGCGATGAACGAATGCGTCTGCGGCTCGGTGAGATCAAATACCTGTTGTTTGCCAATGGGGGTGAAGGAGGCGACGTGGTCCCATGGGGAGGAAGTGATGAGCGACGAGTGGTGAGTGATGAGTGAATTTAGTTGCTCGTTCTTCGTTCCCGGCAGGAAGCTGATGTAACGCGCAAATGCTCCGAGCGAACCACGATCGATTGCAAGCGCATGCCGCTCATCGCTCATCGCTCGTCGCTCATCGCTCAGCTTCGCTTTAATCCCAAACCCAAGCAGCAGCATCTGAACATCCTGCAGCAGTCCGATCGAATCGTGCTCCAATACGACCGTCTCATCCGTGACGATCGCGTCGGCGGTGAACAGTCCGCGGAGGATGTGCTTCTGAGCGGCCAAGCCGGCGGTGAAGACGTCGTCGCTGAGGCGGAGTTTGTTCTGCTGCTTGGCGACAAACGCCCGCAGCCGCGAGATCAGCCGGCGATTACTGACGGTGGTGGTCATCGTCGAGGCGCCGGATTTATCAGCGTCGTCCGTGTCGGCGAGCATCAGCTCGTTGACGTAATCATCGGGATATTTGCTGGTGAAGAACGTATCGCCGACGTAAGCAGCGAACAGCTCGGCGGTGTTGTGATCGCAGCAGCGGTCCATGTGCAGCGCGTTGATCTCACCGTTGGCGCTGCTGAGCAGCATGCCGGCGAGGTGGAACAGCATCGCGTCCTGCGGCTCGCCGACTTCTTCAGTGGCGGCGTGGAAATCAGGGAGGCGGATCTCGTCGGCGGTGGTCAGTTGGGCTGCCGGCACCCAGCCGCGCGATTTGGTCCAGACCTTGTGATCGGCCGTCAGTTTGATGCTGTAGCCGGCTTCGGTCTTGAGCTCATAAACATCCTTATTGCCGCTTGGGAAAGCGCCGTCGGTTTCGTGAATCTGCTTGCCGTCGATGTTGGTGATCACGCGCGAGGGGAGGTGGATCATCGAATCGATCCGCCGCCAGATGCCGCCGGGCGTGAGCACGCGGGTGTCGGCGGTCACGCAGGGATTGCTCGCATTGATTCGGCCGCTCTTGGGGCAGGTGTGCCACTGGTTGATCGTGGTATCAAACTGCACGCCCGGATCGGCACACCGCCACGCGGCGAAGCTGATCTGTTCCCATAGGTCGCTCGCATTCAGAGTTTTGGCGACCTTATTGCTCACCCGGTGGGTGAGGTTCCACGCGCTGTCGCTGTCGATCGCTTCAAAAAAGCTGTTGGGGATGCGCACCGAGTTGTTGGAATTCTGCCCTGAGACGGTGAGATACGCCTCGCCGTTGAAATCATAATCCAGCTTCAGATTCAGTTTCTTCGCCAGCTCCTGCTGATCCTTGGCCAGCACCTTCATGCCCTCGGCCAGCGCGGCGACTTTCAATTCCTCGCGCACTTTCCAGTTCACAAAGTCTTCAATATCCGGGTGATCCAGATCCAGGCAGACCATCTTGGCGGCCCGGCGGGTGGTGCCGCCGGATTTGATCGCGCCGGCGGCGCGGTCGCCGATCTTCAGGAAGCTCATCAGCCCCGAGCTGCGGCCGCCGCCGGAGAGTTTTTCGCCGTCGCCGCGCACTTGTGAGAAGTTGGATCCGGTGCCCGAGCCGTATTTGAACAGCCGCGCTTCGCGCGTCCACAGGTCCATGATGCCGCCGTCGCCGACGAGGTCATCCTTCACGCTCTGGATGAAGCAGGCGTGCGGCTGGGGATGGCTGTAGGCGTCTTTGCTCTTGAGGAGCTCGCCCGTCTGGTGATCGCAGTAGAAGTGACCCTGGGCTGGGCCGGTGATGCCGTAGGCGAAGTTCAGGCCGGTGTTG
>JACMML010000032.1 GCA_014379105.1 Phycisphaerae bacterium | reverse complement strand
TGGGCCGGATCGAGCACTTCCAAAAGCGCGCTGGCCGGATCGCCACGGAAATCGGCGCCGAGCTTGTCGATCTCATCGAGCATCATCACGGGATTGCGCGTACCGATTTTACGAAGCTCGGAAATGAGCCGGCCTGGCATCGAGCCGATGTAGGTGCGCCGGTGCCCCCGAATATCCGCCTCGTCGCGCACGCCGCCGAGCGATACGCGGACGAACTTGCGGCCCATCGCCTCGGCGACGCTCTTGCCAAGCGACGTCTTGCCGACACCCGGCGGACCGACCAGACACAAAATCGCCCCACCCGCGTCCGTTGCCTGAACGACCGGCTTCTTCTTGTCAGGCATCGCGGCGCGATCCTGCTTCAGCTTGCGCACGGCCAGGTATTCGATGATCCGCTTTTTCACTTTATCCAAGCCGTGATGGTCCCGGTCCAGCACAGCGCGCGCCTCGATCAAATCCAGCTTGTCGGGCGTCTCGATTGACCACGGCAGCTCGCTGAGAATCTGCAGATAGGTGCGGACGACTCCGTGCTCCGGCGAGGCCGAGGGAATCGAATCCAGCCGCGACAACTCGCGCTCTGCCTCTTTCATCACCGCTTCGGGCGGCTTGGCGGCGATCAGTTTTGCGCGCAGCAGCTCGGTCTCACTCTGCCCGCTGGCGTCCCCTTCGCCGAGTTCCTTGCGGATGGCCTTGAGCTGTTCCTGGAGATAGTAACGGCGCTGGTTTTTATCGATCGTCTCCTTCACCTGCGACTGGATTTTTGACTGCAGTTCCAGCACATCCAGCTGCGTCGCCAGTCGCGCCGCGACCATGCGGAGGCGCGCTTCGGCGTTCAGCTCTTCGAGCATCGCCTGCTTGTCCTCCACTTCCGCCGCGACATTGGCGGCTAGAAAGTCGGCGAGGCTGCCAGGATTATTGATCCCCGCCAGTACCTGCTGCGCTTCATCTGGCGTAGTCGGTGATAATTCGATGACGCGATTCGCCGCAAGACGCACCGATCCCGCCAGTGCGTCCAGCTCCTTACCCGCCGCGACGGGCTCTTCGATAATCTCGATTTCACCGAGCAAAAACGGGTCTTCGCGGGGCAGCGCCTTGAGCCGAAAGCGCGCGATGCCGTGCACGATGATGGACTGGTTCTGGTCCGGCAGCTTGAAGAGCTTGAGAATGACGCAGAGCACCCCCATCACGTGCAGCTGACCGAAATTGGGATCATCCACCGCGGCGTCGCGCTGGGTGACCACGCCGATGATCTTGTCGCCGGGCATCACTTCATCCAACAGCGACTTGGAACGCGGACGCCCGATCTGCAGAGGCATGACCGTGCCGGGGAAAACCACGAGATTGCGAATCGGCAATATCGGAAGCACATGCGGCACGACCAGCTGCGCGTTGGCGCCGGTCTTGAGCGTCGTGTGGGTCGGGGTGCGGGCGATGATCTGGGTATCAGGCATAGGGGAGTGAGGGGTGAGGGTTAAGGCGTAAGGCGTGAGATTTACTTACGCCTCACGCCTTAACCCTTTACCCTCATTTCTTGGGTAGTTCGATCCACAGCAGTCCATTGGTGAACGAAGCCGCGATCTTTCCCTGATCGACGTCTTCAGGCAGTTCCACTTCGCGAGAGAACGCGCCGTGGTCGATCTCCATCAGATGGATTCGCACGCGCGGCCGACAAGCTTCGGTCGGCTCGGCCATCGGCACTTCACGCCGGCCGGTGAGTTTCAGGCGCTGCTCTTGAACGACCACGTCAATCTGTTCCTTGTCCACGCCCGACAAATCGACACAGACCAGATAGCAGCCGTCGCCTTCATAAAGATTGACGTTCGGTGTCCAGGTGTCGGCCGGCGCAAAGCCAAAGTACCCCTT
>JACMML010000310.1 GCA_014379105.1 Phycisphaerae bacterium | reverse complement strand
TCTCATCAACCGACTTGGTGTAACACGGGCGGCCCGGTGGGGTTTGAACTGTCTTCCCACGCGTGCCGGCCGATCGTTCTCGTAGCGTTAACGGCTCATTTTTCGGCTGACTGCGCTTCAAACTTATAGCTTCCCGACAGGATGCGGAACGAAACGGGCGCTCCTTCCGCTTCCACCGGCTGAATACCTGCAGCACCGCGCACCGCCTTGCCGGACTCGGTGATGTTGGCGGTGAACTGTTTTGGAAGCTGGACCGTCGCGGTCGCTCCGACCGGGACGACGACCTCGAGCGTGAACCGGCCATTCTCGATCTTCCAGCTGCTGACGATCTTGCCGAGGATCGAGTCATAGCTGGCGCGGGCCCAGGTGACGTCGCCGACGGGAGTTGGCTTGATGATGATCTTCCTGAAGCCGACCACGCTCGGATCGTATTGAATGCCGGCCAGATCGCTGTAGAACCATTCCATGATGTGGCCGAGCATGAAGTGATTTTGGGACGAGGCTTTGCGGGCGTCCCATGCTTCGGTGAGCGCGGTCGCGCCCGAGGCGAGAATCATGCCGTAACCCGGCTTATCCGAGCGGCTGTTCATATCAAAGATGACGTCGGATCGGCCGCCGCCGGCGAGGGCGCGCAGCACATAACGATAGCCGACGTCGCCGGCGGTGAGGCTGTCGCCGTGCTTGCGGACGTCTTGGACGATGTTCTCAACGATCGCGGCGCGGTCGGCCTCGGGTGCAAGACCGAACACGATCGGAATCGAGTTCGACGCCTGGCTGCCCGTTGCGTAGCTCTTCTTGTCGGCGTGATACATGTCCGCATTAAACGCCTGGCGGACTTCTTTCCCCAGCGCGGCATATTTCGCGGCGTCTTCGCTTTTGCCAAGGAGCGTGGCGATTTTCTCCATCAGCATAATATCGTGGTAGTAAAACGCGGTGGCGGTTAATTTTTGCGGCGTGTTCTGCGCCGGGCCCGGCTCTTTCGGTCCGATGTCATACCAATCCCCGAGCCCGTGGGACACGATGTGATTCTTTGACTTTGTTCCGAGATACGCGACATATCGCTGCATCGTTTCGTAATGCTCTCGCAGCACGCTCGCATCGCCGTACCACTCGTAAAGCTGCCACGGGATTAAAACCACGGCGCTGCCCCACTCGGGTGAATCGCGGAACGGGCCGCCGAAGATGGGATACTCCGGCGCGATGTCGGGAATCAGCCCGGAGCTGGTCTGCGAGTCGGCCATGTCCCAGCACGTCTTTGAGAACAGCGCGGGGACCGAGAAGTTGTACATCAGCGACGGTCCGACCAGATGCACCTGCTCCAGCCACCCGAGCTTTTCGCGGTGCGGGCAATCGGTGAGCACGCTCATCATGTTGCTGCGCATCGCCCAGCGAATGATCCGGGCGGTGCTGGTGAAGATCTCGTTAGAACAACTGAACTCCCCCGCCGGCGGCGACGAGCTGGTGACGAACTGGCCGGTCACGTCGTGCACGACCGGCAGACCATCGGGATTTGGTTGATCGGCCGGCACGGCGCCGTCGATCTGAATGAATCGCGAGCCGTAATACGTGAACCGCGGCGCCCATGTCTCGCGCTGCTGGCCATTGAGCGTGTAGACGAAATATGACGGGCCGCCCGATGGCTGTTGCGAGACCGAGCCGTCGTCATGCAGCACTTCGCCGGGCGTCATGCGGACCGACGCCCCCGCTTTGCCGCTGACGGCGAGCATCGGCAGCAGCGAACAATTCTGGCCGAGATCGTAGACCCAGACGCCGGGCTTCGGATTGGTGATCTTCTGCGTCTTGAGCACCTGCGCGACGTGAATCGACGGCGCAGACTTGCTCAACCCGGCCAGCTTGCCGCCGGGTCCTTTGGTGGCAATAGCAGATTGCCATTTGGCATCGTCGAAGCCGGATTGGTCCCAGCCGGCCTGTTCGAGGCGCGCGTCGTAATCCTCGCCACCAAAAACATTGGAGAACTTGATCGGGCCGCCGGTTACTTTCCATGATTCGTCGGTGGCGATGGTTTGCGTGGTGCCGTCTGTGTATGTGACGACGACTTGGGCGATCACCTGAGGCGTTCCCATCGAGCCGTCAAACTTGGTATAGCGGCCGGGCGTGCGCGGCACGTTATACATGCCGTTCCCGAGCAGCACGCCGAGCACGTGCTGGCCGGTTTGTAACTGCTTCGTGACGTCGTAAGTGACGTACAGGCAGGTATCACGATAATCCGACCAGCCGGGTTCCAGCACGCTGTCACCGAGGGGCTTCCCATCAAGGCGCAACTCATAATGGCCAACGCCGCTGATATAGATCACGGCTCGCTTGACGGCTTTCTCAACGGCGAATGCCTTGCGGAAAATGGGCAGTGTCTTTATCGGAGCGCGATCCAATGTATTGGCCGATGCATTGGCCACGGCGGCTTCGGGCGCTAATGCCCGGCCGTCGGTCAATCTTGCCCGCGCCCAGCCTTGAAACTCGGCGCTGTCTTTAGACGTTACCGGAGCCCGCAGCGCCACGTTCTTCCCGCCGGCGATCGCTTCAAGTTCCGCCAATGCGAAGCAGAACATTTTAGTGCCCGCCATGCGCTGGAATAGCCGCGTCGCCGTGACGCGCACGTATCGGGCGCTAGCGCCTTTTGCATCAAACGTGACACCCGAGTGGCCGGGGTTGGGATAATCGCTCTGCGTGTGGTCGGCGATCGTCGTCGAGGTCGCAAACTTCGCGTCGTCCGAAATCGCAACGGAGAATCGAACGGGAAATCCAAAGCCGGCGACCTCGTGCATCATCGCGTGCAGTTTGACCGAATCGAGCTTCGTCGATTTACCCAGATCGACCTGCACCCATTTTTCTTCATCAATGCGCGACGCTTCGGTGGCGTGGTAGCCGAGGACGATCCCTTCGTCTCCGTCCGGCCCGCCGCTGCCGATCCAGGTTCCGGTCCAATCCGTTGCGTTCAAAAGCCCCATCGCCCAATTCGCCGGGCTGCTCCACGGAGACGGTTTATCTTGCGCGTCCCACACACGCACCTTCCAGAAATAGGGTTGTCCGGAGACCATCGCCTTACCCGCATAACGAATCTGGTTCGACGCATCGGATGCGACCTTGCCGCTGTCCCAGAAGTCACCTTTGTCCTGCGCGAGCAACTCGGGACTTGATGCCACGAGCACCTGGTACGCACTCTGGCTGGCTCCGCGCTGATCGGAATTAACGATCCAACTCAGCCGCGGCTGGGCCTGATCGATTCCCAGAGGATCGGTGCGGTACTCGCAGCGAAGCGTGGACACATCAGCGGCCCATGCGACGGCGGTCAACATCGCTAAAATCACGGATAAAACGCAGGCTTGCATCAACATAATTTTGTCCTCATTAGCCAATTCGCAGGCAGATAACCGGTCGTTCGCCATCCGTCGCCGGGCCGGAACAGCATACCGAGTTCTTCATCGTCTTGCGCGTTTCGAAAAACAGTTTTTACAAAACAACGCCTTTGAATCCTTTCGGTATGAAAGTAGTCGTGCGTTTCTTTACATTGACCGGGATCACCAGTTGAAACCAAATCCAACACAATTACATCGTTCTTCTGTCACACTAGTCCGATGGCTCGTGCTATCGCTCTTCGCAGTGCTGATTATGACCACCGACACCCCCGCAGTCGCCGCCGAGATCACCGCCAAGCCTGAAGCACTCAAAGCCGCCTGGGGCGATCAAGGCGACGGCACCTACGTTAATCCGATCTTCCCGAGCGATTACAGCGATCTGGACTGCATCCGCGTCGGCGACGACTACTACGCGATCTCCTCTACGTTCCAGTTTTCGCCCGGTGTCGTCATTCTCCATTCAAAGGATCTGGTGACGTGGAAGACCATCGGCCACGCGGTGACTGATCTCACACCGATCGCGCCGGAGTTGAACTGGGACCAAATGAACCGCTACGGCCGCGGCGTGTGGGCGGGAGCGATCCGTCATCATGCCGGGCGATTCTGGATCTACTTTGGTACGCCGGATGAAGGCTTCTTCATGACCTCCGCCAAAGATCCCGCCGGGCCGTGGGAGCCGCTGCATGCGCTATGGCGCGTCAAGGGGTGGGACGATCCGTGCCCGTTCTGGGACGACGACGGGCAAGGCTATTTCATCTGTTCAAATTTTTCCGGCGGCTACGCGATTCATCTGTTCAAGCTCAGCGCGGACGGCAAAAGCCTGGAGCCGGGATTCGATAAAACCCTCTACCAATCCAAAGGCAGCGAGGCCAACAAGCTCTACAAGATCAACGGGCTCTATTACCACTATTTCAGCGAGGTTCATTCCGAAGGTCGCGTTGTGATGATGCGACGATCCAAGAGTCTGGACGGCCCGTGGGAAATGAAGCAGCTTAATCACGTCAATAAGCGGCTGGATAAAGAGCCTAATCAAGGCGGCATCGTTCAGGCGCCCTCCGGCGACTGGTGGTTCGTCTCCCACCAGGGCACCG
>JACMML010000309.1 GCA_014379105.1 Phycisphaerae bacterium | reverse complement strand
CGCCGGCCGGGTCGCCGCCGTCAAAGGTGAAGCGCGCCAACATCTTCTCTGCCGAGCCCACCGGCACGCCGCCTTGCGTGATGGTCACGTTATCGTGAAACGTAGCGACATACGCCACCGCTTCGCGCGGCGGCATTCCCGCCTGCTCGGCCGCCTTCTGGGCCGCCTGCTGAGTCGCGGCGGCGCGGCGACGCTTGATCTCCCGATTCTGCGCCGCAACCGCGGCTGCGTCGGCTTCATCCGCCGAGACGAGCTGGACGGGTTCTTCGGTGACGAACGTCCGAGTAGCGCTCGCTTTGGTCAGCGGCATCGCACCAAACGCGCCGGGATTCTTCACTACCAGACGCTCGCCGTGCGCGATCTCAAGCAACTCAAGCCGTTGGTCGCGCTGGTTCCAGCGCATGACTAATCCCTGACCGTCAAAATCATACTCGCGGCCGCGCACCGTCACCGGTATGCGGTCGGCGGGAATTACCTGGCCGTTGATTTCGGTCTGCACGGTATTCAGCCGGTTGGCGTCATTATCAAACGTCACGCGCGGGACGGTGCAGGTGAGCGTTGGCACGGTCGCATCGGCGTTTTCGAACAGGCTGATGGTGACGTTGTTCAACACGCCGCGCGTTGGCGGGCCGCTGCTGAAATCATCCAGGCGATCGCTCTTGCGCGCCTGTTCCGGCAGCACCACCTCGCCGTCCTGCGCCGATAGCGCCATGACCTGGCCGTTGCTGGAGTACATCCGCGATTCGGGCTGAACAACGAAGACGATGCCTTCCTTGGGCGGGTCGTACTTGGCGGCGCGGAATTCACTGACGAGCCGCGCGGTGTCTTTCTCAAATTGCTGAATCCAAACGTCTTCGCCGCCGCCCACGACGCTATTGGTCGCGGTCTGCGTCGACGGGGGCGGTGCAATGCCCGATGCTGTCGGTCGAGTTGTGGCGCTGCCCGCAGAGCCCGACTGCGCGCGTGGGGCCGGCGCCTGCGCGTCGTCCTGCATCAGCATGAACGCGGCGAATACGCCCACCAGCGCCCCGAGCACAACCAACACTAATATCAATGATCGCATGCCAACTCCGATTTATACCTTCGCACGATCACGGACTGACATCAAACATCTTCAGCACGACCAGATCCTGCACGTCGATCAAGCCGACCGGGCGATCGGCGCTATCGACCACGGGAATCTCGTCCACGCGATATTGTTTCATCATCGCCATCGCCTCGCTGGCCAGCGCGTCGTCGCGGATTCGCTTTGGATTGCGTGTCATGACGTCTGAGACGGGCTTCTGCAGTGCTGTTGCGTCGTTCTCAGTCACCAGCCGGCGCAAATCGCCATCCGAAAAGATGCCCGAAATTTTACCGCTGGCGGCGTCGATCAGCACCACCGCGCCGCTGCGCCGCTTGATTCGGCTGACCTCCTGTAGCACTTGGCCGACCGTATGCGTGTCGGGCGCTACCGGTAGGTTCTCCCCCATGCGGAACGTCATCGCCTCGCTGACGCGGATCAGCATCCGCCCGAGCTGCCCGGCCGGGTGAAAAATCGCAAAATCGTCGGCGGTGAAGTTGCGGAGCTTCATCACGCTCAGCGCCAGCGCGTCCCCCAGCGCCAGCATCGCGGTGGTGGACGCCGACGGCGCCAGCCCGAGCGGGCACGCCTCCTCGATGCGGCCCGTGGGGATTACGACATCCGCGTGCCGCCCCATACTGCTCGCGGCGGCGGCGGTGATCGCGATCACCGGGTGCGACAGCTTCTTGGAGATATTCAACAGGCGCAATAGCTCGTCGCTTTCGCCAGAGTAGGAGAACATCAGGACGATGTCCCCTTGACGGATCGACCCGGCATCGCCGTGCACTGCGTCGGCAGCGGATATGAAATGCGACGGCGTGCCCGTGGACGCAAGCGTGGCCGACACCTTGCGGGCGATGTGTCCCGCCTTGCCGATGCCCGCGGTCAGCACACTGGCGCGGCAATCGAGAATGAGGCGCGCCGCCCGCACGAAATCATCGCTCACCGCCTCGGTCATCCGCGCCACGGCGGCCGCCTCGACGGCGATCACCTCGCGCGCGAATGTTTTCAGCTCATCATCCATCTGGAACAAAATGATAAACGATCGGCGTAGTTGCCGATAGATTCGCGCGGCTCCTACAGGCGGATGCCTGAGCATCTCCCGCCAAAACAGGCTCGCAATTGTGCTCAGACGGGTTTTGGGACCGCGTGGTCGCGCCAACCGTGCTGCGGCTCAAACCCAAGCATCCTTCTCGCTTTTTCGATCGACAGCAGCGTTTCGTGCGGACCAAACGGACGCTTCACAGGTACGCCGGGAAACACCTCGGCCAGCAGTTCGGCGTTCGGGCGCGACATCACCGTGTCCGCGTTGGCGATGATGAACACCTCCGCCCCTTTCAGCGTCGATTCGATCGATTTACGAATTGCCAGCGCCGCATCGCGCGCGTCGATATAGCCCCAGAGATTCCATTTGCGAATCGTCGCATCGCGATCAAACGCCGCGAACTTTTGATAATCCTGCGGCTCCATCACGTTCGACAACCGTAGCCCGATGATCTTCAATTCCGGATCCCACCGGCAATACTGCTCGGCCATCGTTTCGCTGAGGAGCTTGGACAATGAATACGCACTTTCCGGCCGGCCGCGATAATCCTCATCCACCGGCACGTACGGCGGCGGCTCGTCGAAAGGCAGGCCGAGCACCGTCTCGCTCGAGGCCCACACGATGTTCTTGATTCCGAGCTGGCGCGCCGCTTCAAAGACGTTGTAATCGCTCAGCGTATTGTTGCGGAACGTATGCGCGTTGGGGAAAAGGCGCGGCGCGGGAATGGCCGCGAGATGAACAATGGCGTGGACATCGTGGGCCGCGCCATCAACCGATGAAAGCGCATCAATTGCCTGGCCGTAGTCGGATAGATCGGCAATGATCGATCCACACTTCCGCGGCGACGGCGCGACACGATCTACGATAAACACGTCGTAGTCATGCACCAGCAGATCGTCCACGCAGGCACGCCCCGCTTTTCCACTTCCGCCGGTGACGACAATTTTCTTCTTCATGTGATTCTCCGGCGGGATTGTAGTGCCATGGGGCGTGAGTCAATGATTTGATTCGGTGTCATGAGCCCAAGCCCGCCCATGACCGACCCTGCTTTCAACGCCTACATCTTGCGGATATCGTCAACCTTCATGCGGCCTGCGACGATCCCCCTCACTCAATCGCGCGTTTCGCCGCTTCTGCAGCCGGTGCAGGCGTTTCTGTCGGCCGAGTCGTCGGGAGGCATTCTGCTGCTTGCGGCGGCGATGATTGCGCTCGCGTGGGCCAATTCGCCGTGGGGCGACAGCTACGCGCACTTCTGGCACGCAAAACTCGCGATCACCGTCGGCGGCAAGTCGCACGGCATGTCCCTCGAGCACTGGGTTAATGACGGTCTGATGGTCATCTTTTTTGTGCTCGTCGGCCTGGAGATCAAGCGGGAATTGATCATTGGCGAACTCGCATCGGTCCGGCGCGCCGCGCTTCCGCTCGCCGCGGCGATTGGCGGCATGGTGGTGCCGGCTTTGATTTACCTGGCGCTTAATGCCGGCGGACCCGGCGCCGCCGGCTGGGGCATACCGATGGCGACCGACATCGCGTTCGCCGTCGGCGTGCTCGCGCTGGTGGGCCGCGCGGTGCCGACCTCGGCCAAGGTGTTTCTGCTCGCGGTGGCGATTGTCGATGATCTGGGCGCTGTGCTCGTTATCGCGCTGTTCTACACTAGCCAGATTTCCGGTAGCGCATTAACAATTGCGGCGGCGTTTCTTGTCGGATTGATCGCGCTGAATATTCTGCGCGTCCACCGGCCTCTCCCATTCATCCTGCTCGGAATCGGGCTCTGGGCAGCGACGCTCTATAGCGGCGTTCATGCGACCGTCGCCGGCGTGCTGCTGGCGTTCACGATTCCCGCTACGCGGCAGATCGAAGAGCGGCCGTACGTCGCGTATATGCGCAAGATGCTGGAACGCTTTGACCGCGATGCGACCATCGTGCCGGACCGGATCACCGAAGACCAGAGTCACGCGATCAAGTCGATGGAGGAAGCGTCGCAAGCGGTACAGACGCCGCTGGCGCGAGTCGAGCACGCGCTGCTGTGGCCGGTGAGCTTTCTGATCGTCCCGCTGTTCGCACTCGCCAACGCCGGGGTTGATCTGCGCGGCGCGGCAGCAATGGACAGCCCGATCACCTGGGGCGTTTTCTTTGGCCTGCTGCTGGGCAAGCCCGTGGGCGTGCTGCTCGCGTCATGGGCGGCGATCAAGGCGGGCGTCGCTGTGTTGCCCCACGGCGCGACGACATTTCATCTGGTCGGCATTTCGATCCTGTGCGGAATCGGGTTCACGATGTCATTGTTCGTCGCGAATCTCGCGTTCCCCGGACAGGCCAATCACCTGGCGGCCTCAAAGGTCGGCATCCTGCTGGCGTCGCTGGTTTCGGGAATTCTTGGGGCGGCCATCATTGCTATCGCCACTCGAAAAGCGTCCGGCACTCCGCCATCAGCGACCGTAACAAACCCGGTCGATTAACGAATCCTGATAACACACGCGACGCACGCGGCAAATTAATCCGAGCCGCTCAGCCACCACTCGGCTTGTTCAGCACATCGATCACCCCATCGAACGCCGGCTTCGGTTGCAATTGCCTGTCCCACAGCAGCGGGTGATTCGTCCTTCCCCTCACCGGCCAATCGTTCAGCCAGGTGTTGCCGTCGTGACTGCCCCAGAAGGTGATGCGCGTGACGACGCCGGGAAATTTGACGAAGACTTCAAATAGCGATCGATAGCGATCTCCCTGAGCGCCCGCGATGTCGGCGGGCAGTCCGGCGACGTAGGGATTGGCGCCCTCTTTTTCAGTGTCGGTGATCTCCGCTCCCTGCCGCGTGCGGGGAAGAACATCGATATCCAATTCGGTGACGTGCACCTTCACCCCTTCGGCCGCGAAGGCGCGAATGGCGTCTTCGATCACCTGTGCCGCCGGGTGCTTGAGTTGCCAATGGCCTTGAATGCCCACGGCGTCCACGCGCAGCCCTTTGGCTTTCAACTCCCGCAGCAGCCGCACGCACTTTTCCCGCTTGCCGGGTAATTCGATGTTGTAGTCGTTGTAATAGAGTTCCACGTCCGGGTCGGCGTTCCGGGCGAACTCGAATGCTTTTTCAACATAATCATCGCCGATCGCCCGCCGCGCCGGAGTGTCGCGCAGGTAGTCATTTCCCCCGTCCGAAATCGCCTCGTTCACCACGTCCCAACCTTTCACCTTCCCCTTAAAATGCGTGACGACGGTGGTGATGTGCCGGCGCATGTTTTCCAGCGCCGTCTCCCGCGCCAGCGGCTTCCCGGCGGCGTCTTCGTACAGCCATTTGGGCGACTGATTGTGCCACACCAGCGTATGCCCAATGACCTGCATCCGATTTTCCCGGGCAAAGCTAACGATCTCATCGGCCCGCTCGAATGTGAATTTCCCATTGATCTTCTGCAGCGCGTCGGGCTTGAACTCGTTCCCGCCGGTGATCGCGTTGAATTGCCCGGCCAGAAGTCGCGCGTGCGCCGGCTCACGAAGATGCGACGCCATGATGGCCGTGCCGATGAGCAGCCGATCCCCGGCAGCCGCGCGCAGCGTCGTCGCCGCGGGCAGCGTTGTCGAGTCAGCGGCGATTGCACAGGTAGAAAACGCGCAAACGATCGCAGCGCAGCACCACCGAACAATCTTCCTGTCCAATTGATCAATCATTATTTCCTTGCCATTGAGTTGCTTTGACGTGGACGATGTTACCAATCCGAATTCTATCCGAGTTCGGTTTCTTCGCTCAGCTCTAACCACTCGCTTTACTGCACTTCCAATCCGCACTCCGGACATCGCGTCGGCGTTGCGCGTAGATCGTATCCGCAGGACCGGCAGTGCCCGGGCACATACTGGCGATGGCGACGCGTCGATATCCATCGGACAGGCGCGATCAAGCCGAGCATCACCATAAACCAATACGGAACGCCGAAGTCCCAACTGATGCGTTTTCCGTACCAGTAGCTAGTGACAAACAGGAAACCCAGGCGATCCCAGTGGACGGTGTTACCATAGTTGCCTCCCCAATGGCCGCTGATTAATTCCCAAGAGGAGTAATTCAAACCGCCTCCGCCGTGCGGTGTGATTTGTTCGGACGACGTCAGCCGAATATTTCCCGGCTCGGTCTGCAGGCTCATGCAATAGATCGCCAGCGGCCCAAACCGAGTGCCCGCCCCGGGGAAACTCGGTGAAGTATCACCGGCCACGGGTGGAGCGATAGACGCGTAAGGCGCGTTGAAGCGCTCGTAGCAGACGAAGTCGGTGATCCAATAGCTCCGCACCCACAGCGCGGCCGCGGCGAGACAAAAGAGTGCCGAAATAATGGTCGCGATGTTGAACATTTTGGATCACGTCATGACGTTCCGACGTGGATGGATTGATTTGAACCCATGCGCTGAGGCAAGCAGGACGGATATCGCAACCCAGAGGGTGTCCTATTTGTAATCGTGCGTTGAAGGGAATTGGCTCTTATTTAGCCCGGCCGGTGGGTTGGCACGCAACGGGTCATCCATACGCGCAATGATAAAGACATCGCTCAATTAGCACAAAACCTTACTTATTTGCTCATGCGGTGACGAATCGTCCATAACCTGCTGTGGGAACGTCCGTTGTTTGATTCTGCATGCCTCCGGTCTTAGACTGCCGCGCGACGGATGATCACGCACAAATCTCGGAAGCAATCTCCTGTCCTGATCGCGGCATTGATGGTGCTGGCGGGGTTCGCGTCACGGCCTTTGACGGCGCACGCTCAGTACGAATCGCCAACCGATTTTCTGCAGATCGACACCGACACCGCCGAGACATTCAATGACGGAACGACGCAGGTCGTCTACATCCCCACGCCGGTGACGATCCGCACTGACCGCGCCACGCTGACGGCTAAATCTGCGGTCGTGTGGTTCTCGACAGTCGAAGGCTCGGTGCTGAATCGGCAAAAGGCCGAGATCGCGCTGATTGGCGACGCCAAAATCGAACAGGGCGCGATCGCGCGGTCGGGTGATCGATTATTTGTCTCGGCTGTGATCACCGGCCCGGTGCGGCTCACCGTTGAGACGCGCCGCGCCAATGACGCCCGGCAGACCGACCTCTACCGCACCGCCGCCGACATGCGGCCGGTGGTGGCGCCAGATCGCGGGCAGGTGGACAACGTGCTCATCCAGCGGCCATGGATTGATGCGTCCAATACGCCGCCGGCGACGCAGCCATCCATTCCCGTCACGACGCCAAAATCGCCGGTGCGGTTTTTCTTCAAAGACGCGCAGACTTCCACCGCCACGCCCGACGGCAACATCGCCGCGATACTTAAAGGAGACGTCACGCTCATCCAGGAGCGGCCCAGCGGCGACATCATCGTGCTGCAGGCGCAGCAGGCGGTGGTGTTCACTACGGTGAATGATTTTGCGAACCTCAAAGGCGGCGCGATCACGAGCCTGCAGGAGGCCGTCACCGCGGCGTATCTGGAAGGCGATGTGCGGATCACCTTCACGCCCGCCGCGGGCAAAACCAAAGGCGGCGCCGAACAGCGGCTGCTGGCCGAGAAGGTGTACTACGAATTTGCGACCGACCGTGCCGTGCTTACCGACGTCATTCTCGAATCCACCGACCCGCGCGTGCCTTTCCCGATCACCACGCGCGCCCGAACGGTACGCCAACTGGCGCTGGGGGAATATAAGACCGAAGGCAGCGTGCTGACGACGAGCCAGTTCGCGTCGCCGAGCTATTCGGTGAACTCCACCAAGGCGTACCTGCGGCAGTACGACAAAAATGACGGCTACGGCGTCCGCACCGAGTTTGAGGCCGACAACGCGACGTTCCGCCTGTTCGGCGTGCCGGTATTTTATCTGCCCCGCGCCGCCGGCGAAGTCAGCGAGCGTGGCCTGCCGCTGCGGACAATCACGTTCGGCGGCGAGCGGAGTTTCGGCGTCGGCGTCGCCACCGAGTGGGGACTATTTGAAACCCTCGGCCGATTACCGCCCGAGGGTTTGGATGCATCCTATCGGCTCGATTATTACACCGACCGCGGCCCGGCCGGCGGGTTCGACGCGTCATATAAAGGCGGCTTTGTCACCGACGTAACGCGCCAGGGCTGGAACTTCCAGGGTGATTTCACGAGCTACCTCGTCTATGACGACGGCCAGGACCGGCTCGGCCGCGAGCGTGCCCGGCTCTCACACGAAGGCGACGTCCGCGGGCGCTTCCAGTGGCAGCACCAGCACTTCCTGCCCGACAATTGGCAGGTGCAACTGCGGGCCGGCTATACGAGCGATGCGACATTTCTCGAAGAGTGGTTTGAAAAGGAATTCAACGATGGGCTGCCGACAAATCTCTCCGCGTACGCGAAGCGCCAGGAGAACACCGAGGCGTTGACGTTCCTAATGGAATATCAGGTGAGCGACCTGGTCACGACCGCCGACGCTTTGCAGGAACGATTCCCCGGCGACGGCAACAGTTTCACCGACAAGCCGTTTGAGGTCGATCGGCTGCCCGAAGTCGGCTACTACCGCGTCGGCGACAGCCTGGGTGACGACCAGTTCACATTCTTCAGTGAGAACCGGCTCGGCGGATTGATGATGCACGAATCCGGCGATGACCTGAGCGCATACGGCTTCCAGGCCAATGCCGGAAACGACCGCTTCGCATCGCCGGGCATCCCCAGCGCGGGGTACACCGGAACCAGCAGCGATTACAACATCCGCGGCGATTTCCGGCAGGAGATCGATTACCCGATCGACGCCGGCGAATACCGGATCGTGCCTTACGTCATGGCGCGCTTCACCGGATACACCGATTCCCCCGGCGGCGGTGCGGAAAACCGCCTGCTGGCCGGCATAGGCACGCGCGTGACTACGGCCTTCTGGAATATCGACGACAGCGCCCAAAGTGATTTCTGGGACATTCACCGCATCCGCCATGTCGTCGAGCCGGAGCTGCATCTGTTCGCAAGCGCCGCAACGGTGGAGCGAAATGATGTATTCGTCTACGACGAAACCATCGACGGCGTCAGCGACATCGCGGCCGCCAGCCTGGTGCTTCGGCAACGCTGGCAGACCAAGCGCGGCGGGCCGGGACGGTGGCGGAATGTCGATTTCCTGTCGCTAAATGTCGGCGTGACCGGTTTTGCGAATCAGCCCGATGAGCCGGAAAATCGCGACCGCCTGCTCAGCGCCACCGATGACGAACGAATCGGCCCGCTGAACGCCGAAGGGTTCCGCGGATTGTTCTTCCAGTCGATGCCCGAAGCATCGATCCCCCGCTCCAACATCTTCGCCGACGCCCAGTGGCGCGTGAGCGACAGCACGATATTGCTGAGCGACATCAGTTGGAACATCGAGCAGCAGCGGCTCGCCACCACCTCCGCCGGCCTGCTGGTCGGGCGCGGCGAGCGCGTCTCCTATTTCACCGGGCTGCGCTATATCGGCGAACTCGATTCCACCATCGCAAGCTTCAACAGTTCCTACCAGATCAGCGCCAAATACAGCGCGAACTTCAACGCCGCCGTAGATTTGGCCAAATCCAGCAGCCGGTCAGGCTCGTTCAATGTCGTCCGCAAGTTCGATCGCTTCTATCTGTCGGTCGGCGCGTACTACGATGCGGTTGAAGACACCAGCGGATTGCAATTCTCGTTCTATCCCGAAGGCCTCAGCGGGGTGAACTCGGGTCAGCTTTCGAACTTCGCGAGATAAGAAATACGTTTTGCCACAGAGACACAGAGAGCACAGAGAAGAAATATGAAAAAAGTTAACCGCAGATAAGCAGACCAGAATTCTGAATAACCACGAAGTTCACGAAGTACACGAAGGGGAAAGTAAATTATTACCTGGTTTTTCTTCGTGTTCTTTGTGCCCTTCGTGGTTCAAACCAGGTATTCAAATATCGAAAATAAGTTTTCGTCCAATCAGCGTAATCTGCGAGGTCTGCAGTTAATTTTTTTCGTATTTCTTCTCTGTGCCCTCTGTGTCTCTGTGGCAAACCCAATCATAACGCCTTCAACAGCACCTTCACGACCTTATTCAATCCGCTTTTGGCGTTGCCGACGAACTGCTGGAAGACCTTGTTGGTGACGGACATGAACTCCTCCATGCCGTCGAGTCGTTCGCGCGTGCGTTTCACCGCTTCGTCGCCGGCGAGTTTGCCGATGGTCTCTTTGTCCAATTGTTTGATGCAGTTTTTGATCGTCTCCAGCACCGGGTCCATCTCCCGGCGCTTTCGCTCAGCCGCGATGATCGAGAACATCTCCCAGACGTCGGACAGGCTCTCAAAATATTCGCGCCGCTCGCCGCGGCGGTGGCTGCGGCGGATGATGCCCCATTCGCACAGCGATCTCAGGCTCATGCTGGAGTTCCCGCGCGAAATGTGCAGCCGCTCCATCACATCATCCATGCACAGCGGCGTGCCGCTGATGTACAAAAGCGCGTGGATCTCCGCCATCGTGCGGTTGATGCCCCAGATTTGGCCCATCTCACCCCACTTGCGGATGAAATCGTCCTGGACAAGCCGAAGCTGCGGATGCACCTGCGTCAGAGGCGTGGTGGCTGGAAGTGCGAGGGCGGTCATATAGATCTTTCTTTCAGTAACTTCTGAAAGTATAGCACGCTACGTTTGCTGATCAATGTTTCACTGGAGTTGAAAGACGTGAAGCGTATGGTGACGGTCTCGAGCAGATTCTTGTTGCCAGTTCGAGCGCGGCCGCTGAAGATATGCCGATGCGCTCAATTCATTCTCTGCTTCTGATGTTTATCGTTATGACCTCCACCGCAACCACCTTCGCACAAGCCGTCCCGCCATCGGCGGATACCGCGGCGCAAGTCGTGGGTGCATCGACGCGGCACGGCGAGTGGGTGGAGATCGCGCTGCCGGACGGCGTGAAGCTCAAGACATGGGTGGTCTTTCCCGAGCGGGCGGACAAAGCGCCGGTCATCATCGTCATTCACGAAATCTTCGGACTCACGGATTGGATCCGCGCCGTCACCGATCAACTCGCGGCCAACGGATTCATCGCGCTGGCGCCGGACCTGCTCAGCGGACACGGAGAGAATGGCGGCGGGACAAGCGCGATTAAGAACGGAACGGTGCAGGACGCGATCCGCAAGATCACACCAGACGAATACGTGGCGCGCCTGAATGCCGTGCGCGATTACGCGCTAGCGCTCCCGGCCGCGAGCGACAAGACCGCCGCGATCGGGTTCTGCTGGGGCGGGACCGCGACATTCGAATACGCGACGCGCCAGCCGAAGCTCAATGCCGGGTTCGTCTATTACGGCACCGGCCCGAAGGACACCAAGACACTGGCGAACATTACCTGCCCCGTCTTCGGTTTCTATGGCGGCGATGACGCGCGCGTCACCTCCACAGTGGACGGATCAGCGGCGGCGATGAAAGAGGCGGGTAAAACATTCACGCCGACAATTTTCGCCGGCGCCGGCCACGGTTTTCTTCGCCAGCAGGCGGGTCGCGAGGGCGCCAACGAGAAGGCCGCGAACGAGGCGTGGAAGAAGACCCTGGAGCATATGAAACTGACGCTCGAGCCCGCCAAGCCGTAACGCGGCAAGTTATCGGCCGCGCACAATTCGCCGTGAGTGGATCGGTGAGTTCACCCGCTCAACCACTCACCTGCGCAGTGCATTATGGGTCAGCGCCGGCACTGGTTTGTTACGCTCCGCCGGCCCGATAGAAACGCTACGATGATCTTGTCGGGGACTAAATTTCGAGACCTGCTCGCCTCACCGCGTCGGCGACGGCGCTTCACGATGATGCTGATGCTGTTTGCCTGGCCGGCGGTTATTGCGCTGGGCGCGGCACTCAATTACGCAACCGGCTCACACGCGCCGATGGCGTGCCTCCCGGTGCTGTGGCTGATCGCGCTGGCGTGGATGATGGAGCGCCGACTCACCGCCTACGATAGCCGCTCGCGATAGAACTCAATCATCTTGCTCAATCCTTCACGACGCGACACCACCGGCTCCCAGCCGAGGATCTTCTTTGCCCTCGTGATGTCGGGCTTGCGCACCTTCGGATCATCCGGCGGCATGTCTTTGTAGGTCAACTGACTGGTGCTCTGCGGGATCAGCGCCAGGATTTCCTTGGCGATATCAAGGATCGTCAGCTCTTGCGGATTACCGAGATTGATCGGCTCGACGAAGCTGCTCTCCATCGTCATGTTGATGCCGCGCACCAGATCGCTCACATAGCACAGCGAGCGCGTCTGCATGCCATCGCCGAAAATCGTCAGCGGCTCATTGTGCAGCGCCTGCTTGATAAACGTGATGACGACGCGGCCGTCG
>JACMML010000308.1 GCA_014379105.1 Phycisphaerae bacterium | reverse complement strand
TTCGGATGTCGCCGGGCGGCTGGAAAAGGTGTTCCCGCAGTTCGAGGATCGGCTCCGGTCCACCGTCAACTTCAGCGGCGGACATGAATCGGGCTCGGCCGCGTTGCAGAAGCGCGTGATGGATCAGGCTTCGCAGATCGCCGGGACGGTGGATTTCAACCGCGCCGTCGTCTCGCGCCCGGCCACCATTTCCGTGCTCTCGGCGCTGGGCGCGACGCTCGTGGTGCTGACGATCATGATGGGGGTGCTTGATCGAGGTGCGCTGACGATCATCGCATCCCGCTTGCTCACGCCGTTCAACGCCCAGTCATGGCCGAAGCGGGTGCAGATTAATCTGACCAGCCCCGTGCCGGCGCGCGTTCCCGTCGGGAGCAAGATTGACCTGACGATGAAACTGGAGCGCGGCGATAAAGCGTCCCTCAAACCGATCCTTCATTACCAGCTGGAAGACGGCCCGGCAATGCAGGTCTTCATGACCCGCGGCAATGACGGGCAGTTCCATGCTTCGCTTGACGCCCGGCTCGAACAAGCGATGGCGAGCGGCAAGCTCAATGCGTTCATCGAGGCCGGCGACGACCGGCGCGATTTGTCCGCGATCACAATCGTGCCGCGACTCTCCATTAAGCAGATCACCGCACAAATCACCCGCCCGGCCTATGTGCCGAAGCGCGACAGCGTCACGCAAGACCTCGCCACCGCGCCCGCGGTGATGGCCGAGGGATCGGATGTAGCGATCTCAGTGCGCTTCAACAAAGCGCTCGCCGCCGCTGACATGGTGTTGGAACCGATCGGCGAGAACACCAAACCGCCGGCCATTAAATGGACACGCTCGGATGATCTGTCCGCGGTCGCGACGATGCGGGCGCTTGCGCCGTTTCGGTTCCGCGTTCAGGCAACGGATGTTGACGGGTTTACCAATACCGCGCTGGAAGAATACGAATTGATCGTCAAGCCCGATGCGAACCTATCGATCCAGCTTGAGAATCCTCGTCGGAGCGAAGAGCGCACGCCGCAGGCGTTTGTTCCCCTACAGGCGACGGCCGAAGATGATTGCGGCGTGGAATGGGTTCGCCTCGCGGTGGAGCGCCTTCAGCCGAGCCCGCAGAAATGGGAAATCCCGCTTGTCACCAAAAGCATCGGCGAGACCGGTGTCGCATGGCTGCCCGTGGACACCACCGCCGAGCGCACGCGGAACCGGCTCAATTACCAGTGGGAGCTCTCGACGCTCAAGCTGACGCCCGGCGACGTAATCGAGTATCAATTGCTCGCGCGCGATAATTTCGACCTCGACGGTCGGCGGCACGAGCCGGTGGGCACTTCGAAGCTCCGCATCACGATCGTCTCGCAGGAAGACCTCGCCGCCCGCGTGACCGACGATCTGCGGGCGGTGAAGTCGCAGATCGCGCTGGTTCGCCAGTCGCAGGTGCGCACCAAGCAGGAGACCCAGCAACTTGCCGGTGACACCAAGGATAAACCGGCGCTGGACCCCGCCGACCGATCGGCCGCCGAGCGTCTGGCGCAGCAGCAGTCGTCGACCGCCGCGTCGACCAAGCAACTGGCGACGCGAACCCAGCAGTCGATTGATCGCCTGAACGAGAATCGCTCCGAGGCCAACGACCTTAAAGACATCGCGCAGGTCAGCAAAGACGCATTCGAGCGAACCAGCGAAAACCCGATGAAGGATGCGGCCCAGCAGCTTTCGACCAGCGCGCAAGCGAAGCAGCCGATGGAAGATCGCCAGGCCACGCTCGCGGCGGCGCAGGTGAATCAACAAAAAGCGCTCGACGACCTCGATCGCGCGATGGCAAAGATGGACAACATCGGCTCGCTGCAGTCGGCGATCGCCGAGATTGCCGGCATCCTCAAGGATCAACAGCTCCTGCGCAAGAACAATGAAGAGATCGCCAAAACCAGTCTCGGGAAAAAGCCCGACCAGATGACCGCCCAGGATCGCGAAAAGCTGGACGCCACGGCCGACAAGCAGGCCAAGCTCGCTGATCGTACTCAGCAGGCGATGGAGAAGATGTCGAAGCAGTCCAAGCAGATGGAGCGGAGCGATCCCGCGTCCGCCGAGGCGATGAAATCCGCAGCTCAGAAGGGGCAGGACGCGAAGGTCGCGCCGAATCAGCAGCGTGCGTCGCAGCAGACGCGCGAGAACCAGCAGGCCGGTGCGCAGCAGTCGCAGCAGCAGGTGGAACTTGGCCTGGAGTCGATGCTGTCGGAACTGAAGGAGGCCGAGCGGCGAGAGTTGGCGCGGCTCCGCGAGGAGTTGGCCAAGCTCCAGGAACAGATCGCGACGCTCGTGCGCCGTCAGTCCGGGCATAATCTGGATAACGTGCTTCTGCAGGGCCCGGACAAAGTCAAATCGCTTGACGTGAAGGTCGCGGCTGAGCTAATCGAGCTATCGCAGCGCAAGCCTGACACGTTGAAAGCGCCACAGGCGCGGCAATTGAACAGCGGGCAGGAATTGACCGAGCGCAATACCCGCGATATCGCCAAAACCGCCGACGCGCAACCCAAGACGGTTGAGATCGGCGCATTACTCACCAAGGCGGCGGGGAAAATGGAGCGGGCGATCGTCGGCCTGCGCGGCGGGAGTCTTGCCGACGCGTACGACCCATCGCAGGTGGAGGCTTTGGCGACACTACTGGACGCGCGCAAGCAGATCGATGATCAGAAAAACGAGGCCGACAAGAAGGCTGACCAGCAACAGAAGGACGCGATCCGCGCCCGGTACGTGAAGATCCGCGATCAACAGCAGAAATTGAATGTCGATACCGTGCGCGTGGAGAAAGCCCGCGACGCCCAGGGAAATATCGTCCGCACAGAATGGCCGACAATCGCGCGCCTGCCGAAGGATCAATTCGGGCTGGCTGAAGAAGTTGCGAAAATCGAGGAAGATCTGCAGACGCTAGGCAGCGTGGTCTACGTCTGGGCCAATCGCGATATCAAAAACACGATGGATCAGGTCAAGGACGATCTGACCGCGTCAAAGACCGCCATCGCGACGCAGTCGGAACAGGTTCGCGTAGTCGAGCAGCTCGATGCGATGATCGCAAATCTCGCGGAAAGGCTATCGGAGCAGAAGTTTGAATCCAATGCCGGTGCTGGCGGTGGTGGCGGCGGTGGAAACAAACCGATTCAGATGCCGACGGCCTCGGAGTTGGGGTTGCTCAAGTCGCTGCAGGTTGCGATCAATAAGAGCACGGTCAACATCCACGCGGCGCCAGAGAAGGATAAGCCCAAGCTTGTCGGGCTGGGAAACCGGCAAGGCGAATTGCGCAATCTGCTTGATTCGGTATTGAAAAAGGCGACGCAAGACCAGATGAAGCTGGACGCCGAGCCGGATAATAAGGACCAACTGCCCGAAGAGGCGAAGATTGAAGACGTCGATCAGAAGGAACTGGAAGACGCGCTGCTCGGCGGCGATGCGGGGCAGGCGAAGATCGAGCAGGATTTCCGCCTCGTCGGCACCCGCATGGCCCGATCACGGCAGAGGCTTGCGATCAACGCCGACCCGGGGAAGGTTACACAGGAAATCCAAGGCCGCATCATCAAGGATATGGACAAGCTGATCGATCAGGCGTGCAAAGCTCAGTCCCAGCAGACCAAACAAGGCAGCGGACAGATGGCCGGCAAGAAGCCGGACGGCGCGCAGGCGCCAAGTCAGGGGACCTCAACCGCCAGTAGCGCCGCCAAGGCCGCCGACGCAAAAACCAACACCAATTCCGCCGGCGCCGGCAGCAAGCCGCAGGGCTTGAAGGACATTCGCGAATCAGCCGCGGAATGGGGCGCGGTCACGCCGCGGATGCGCGATGCGGTCATCGAGAGCAAAGGGGAAACGGTCGTCGAGCAGTACCGCAAGTTGATCGAAGACTATTACAGCGCCCTCAGCAAAGAAGGCGGCCGTCGCGACCAGTGATTGCTCAGATTGCTCGAACTGATACTGCATGAACCGATACGCAAGGATCATCCCGTCTTACATCGTGATCGCCGGCTTCGTTGCCGGGCCGGCGATTCCGTCGCTCGCGCAGGAGGCACCGACGCCAGGGTCGCCCGCCCAGACACCTGATCACCCGCTGGTCGGCACCGAGCTGACGGCCGCCGAGCAACTTGCTGTCGAGAAGGGGCTCACGGCGCTGGCGCGGGCGCAGCAGGCGGACGGATCGTTCGGGCAGGGGATGAGCAAACACGTCGGCATCACATCCTTATGCGCGATGGCATTCATGCAGGCGGGAAACCTCCCGGGGCGCGGTAAATACGGCGTACAGGTGGAGCGGGCGCTGACCTTTGTCGTCAACTCCACGCAGGAATCCGGACTGATCTGCGCAGACCAATCATCCCCACCCATGTACGGCCACGGATTTGCCACGCTATTTCTCGCCGAAGCCTACGGGATGACCGGCGATGAGCGCGTGAAGGAAAAGCTCCAGAAGGCGATCAAGCTCATTCAGCGATCACAAAATGAGCAAGGCGGCTGGCGCTATCAGCCGGCGCCGATTGACGCGGATATCTCGGTCACAATCCTGCAGGTCATGGCACTGCGCGCCGCGCGCGACGCCGGCATCAAGGTGGAAAAGGAAGTGATCGACCGCGCAATCCTGTACGTGCGAAACTGCCAGAACACCGACGGCGGATTCAGCTACCAGATGAACCAAGGCGGCGGCGGGGCGAGCGGATTTGCCCGGTCGTCCGCGGGGCTGGCGGCGCTGTATTACGCGGGAGTCTCCGAAGGTAAGGAGATCACCAAGGGCCTGGCGTATTTAAAAAATTTCTCCCCGGATAAAAAAGGCGGCCGTGCCGATGCCGAAGGCAACTTCTATTACGGCCAATATTACGCGGTCCAGGCGATGTTCCTCGCCGGCGGCGAGCACTGGGCCAAGTGGTATCCCGCCATCCGGGACAACCTGATCCAGCGACAGCGCAAAGCCGACGGACTCTGGGAAGGCGACAACACCACCGAATACGCCACCGCGATGGCGCTGCTGATTCTGCAGATGCCCAACCGGTACCTTCCGGTTTACTCCGGTAAAGGCCCGGGTTCTTAAGCGCCCCGCGATGAACACCAGCGCTACCCGATTGTTCGTCATCGTCACCATGCTCTGGCTGACTCACGCGCGTAGTGCCCGCGCTGAAGAATGGACGATCACCACGAATGATTTTGAATCCCAGTCACTGACGATTAAATCGATCGACGCCAAGTCCCTCACCGGCCGCTCCACCGTCGGCGCGAATATTGTTCTTCCCGCGGCCTCTCTGCTGCAGCTTCATCGGGCCGCGCGGATCGAGTCGCCCAAAGGATTTGTCCTGTGCATCGCCGGCGGCGACCGCTGGCCGGGACGCCCGGTACGGATTGACGGCACCGATATCGTGTGGTCGCAGCAGGATGTCGGCGAGATGCGCATACCGCTCGAGCGCGCACTGGGCGCGGTTCAGGCGATCACGCCGCAGGAAAAACTGGATTCCCAGCGCGGCGAGGATGAATTGCTGCTCACCAATGGAGATGTTGTGAATGGGATCGTGACGGGCGTGAACGAAAAATCCGTGACGATCACGCCCGCGGGCGCTCAGGCGGTTGAAGTCCCGATCGATTCGATCCGCGAACTCCTCTTCGCGTCGCCGCCGCAGGGGCGTCCGAAGTCAAAGCCGCCGGAATTTACCGTGAGGTTCACCAACGGCGGAGTGCTGTCGGCCGACAGTATCGCGTGGCGCGATAATTCGGTGATCGTCCAGATCGCGGGGGCGAACGCTGGTAAATCGGTCGAACTCGGCCAGCGCTCGGTCGCGGCGATCGAGCGGTCCGGCGGGCGGGTCGCGTGGCTGTCGTCCCGCGTCCCGACGGGCGTCAGTTACACACCTTTTTTCCAGGGAAATTTCGCGCCCCGAATGGATCGTACCGTGACCGGCGGCCCAATCCGATTCGGCAAGAATATCTATCAGCGCGGCATCGGCATGCACAGCCGTACGCGGATGACCTGGACGATCGAGCCCGGCGATGCGAGTTTCCGCACGCGCTACGCGATCGATCCGCAGTTGAGCTACGCTGACGTGGACGTGCGCGTGTATGTCGATGAAAAGATCATTCATGAAACCAAAGGCTTCAAAGCCGCAGCGCTCTCGCCGGTTGTCACGGCGGATCTCGCGGGCGCAAAGACGATCACGCTCGAAGTCGATTACGGGCAGAACTACGACGTGCAGGATCGCCTGGACTGGATCGAGCCGGCGATCATTCGTAAAGCAGATTGAGCCTGCGCGCCGGCGCTAACTTTCCCACGCAACGCCTGAATCCCAGCCTAGTTGTTGGACCCCACGTCCAGCCCATGCTTGCGCATTTTCTTGTAGAGCGTGGTGCGGTTGATATCCAATTCGGCGGCGGTCGCCTGACGGTTCCAGTTATTGCGCTTCAGCGCGGCCTCGATGATCAGCCGCTCGGGCGTTTCAAGCGCCTTTTCCAACGGCATCGGCGACTCATTGAGCAGTTCCGAGCGCGTGTTTGAGGTCGGTGCCGGGAGCATATCCGCGCCGCGGAGCGCGTCGGGGAGATCGTCGATTTCAATCTTGGGTCTACGGCACAACACCACCGCGCGCTCCACCACGTTCTCCAGCTCGCGCACATTGCCCGGCCAGGGGTAGCGGATCAGCTGCTGCATGGTCTCGTCGCTGAAACCGATCACCTTGCGGCCCGCCTCCTGCGAAAACTGTCGCATGAAATGCTCGGCCAGCATCGGCACGTCTCCGTTGCGCGTGCGCAGTGGCGGGAGTTGGATCGTCACCACGTTGATGCGGTAATACAGGTCCTGCCGGAATTGCCCCGACGCGACCAGCGTCTGCAGATCCACGTTGCTCGCCAGGATCGTCCGCACGTCCACGCTTTTTGTCTCCGTCGCGCCGACCGGCTCGAAGCATCGTTCCTGCAGCACGCGCAAGAGCTTGACCTGCATGCTCAGCGGCGCGGAGTTGATCTCGTCGAGAAATATCGTGCCCGTATCGGCCGTGAGAAATCGGCCGGGCTTGTCGGCGACCGCGCCGGTGAAGCTTCCCTTGACGTGTCCGAATAGCTCAGTCTCCAGCAATGATTCAGGCAGCGCGCCGCAGGAGATTTCCACAAACGGCTTGTTCCGTCGCGACGAACGGCGGTGGATCGCGCGGGCCAGCATCGATTTACCCGTGCCGCTTTCACCGACGATCAGCACAGTCGTGCGATTATCCGCCACCGCATCGACCAAGTCGTAAACGCGCTGCATCCGATGATCGCGGCCGACGATGTTGTCCAGAC
>JACMML010000031.1 GCA_014379105.1 Phycisphaerae bacterium | reverse complement strand
TGCTATGACCGCCCGGCGTCTGAGCTACTTCGCGCCTCGGGGATCGCCGGGTGCCGCGGACCCTGCTGCCCGGGTATGATGACTCACCTTGAGTGGCCGACCTAAAAAGACCAATCGCGAGAAAGACTTCGTCCGCGCATTCGAGGCCGGGGAGTTTGACGATGACAATGTCGAGGCGCAGGAGCGATTCGGCGACAAGTCCAAGCACTACCAGCACCACAAGACCATCCGCACGCAGGACGCCCGCTCGTCGGTTGAGCTCGATAAACTGCCGCTTGGCGAAGTGATTCAGGTTCACTCGCTATTCAGCGAAGTGCTTTACAACGACATCGTCTACCGCTGCACGCAGCGCAAGACGCTATCGAAGATCAGCAACACGCAGATGATCGTCGGCGACCGCGTCCGCTTCACAATCGCGCCGGAGTTGAACGATAAAAAGGCGTACGAAGCATCGGTAGAGGTGATCGAGCCGCGCAAGACCGTCCTCGCCCGGGCCGACAGCTTCAAGGCGCGCGACGTGCACCCGATTGTCGCCAACGCCGGGCAGATGCTCATCGTGGCGGCGCTGCACCTGCCGGAAGTGAAGTGGGGGTTGATCGACCGCATGGTCATCGCCGCCCGGTCCGGCGGGCTCGACCCGATCGTCTGCCTCAACAAGATCGACACGGCCGCCAACCAAGACGATCTCGACGCCGCCGACGCGGCCTTGGCGCACTACGAAACACTGGGCGTGCGCACGCTCAAAACCTGCGCGATCAAGCAGATCAACATCGACGTGCTGCAATCCATGCTCAAAGACCACGTCACGGTATTGGCCGGGCACAGCGGCGTGGGGAAATCGACGCTGGTCAAAGCCATCGAGCCGGGTCTGGACATCCGCATCGGCGATATCAGCGCGATTCACAGTAAAGGCATGCACACCACCACCAGCGCCCGCCGATATGCGCTGACAATCGGCGGATACGTCATCGACACGCCGGGGGTGAAGCTCTTTGGTTTGTGGCAGGTGGCGCGCGATGCGCTGCTGGAATATTTCCCGGATGTCGAGGCCGACACCGCGCCCGAATGGCGGAAGGAAAGTTACCAGCGGATTCTGAAATCGTTGTAACGGGCGCGTGAATGATGGCGCTTGGAAGAGGCAACGCCCGCAACGAGTTGCGGCGCTAAACGGGAATGGAATCGCCCGTGCGCCGGTCGGTGCACAACTTTGACCTCAATTGTGCCCGTTTTGTGCGTAAATTGGACACCATCTGTGCATTCGGGTAGCATTGCCGTTCCGATTCACCGAAACCCGAGAGGACGACCTAGTGGCCAAGAGCGAGCCGATTGAAGTTGAAGCGACTGTTTCCCTGGCATTGCCGAACGCGATGTTCAAGCTGAAGCTCGATGGCAGCGACAAGGAGATTCTCGGCATCGTTTCCGGGAAAATGCGCAAGCATTTCATCCGCATCCTCCCCGGCGACCGCGTCCGCGTTGAACTATCGCCATACGATCTGTCTAAAGGCCGTATCGTTTTCCGCCAGAAGTAAATTTCGCCCTCCACCGAATACGCCGCGAAATCGCGATGGCGCGAAGATAAACGCGAAGAAGATAAATAATTCATTTACAGGTAAGTCGATTGAGAATTGCGCGGGGCGTGGGCATCTGGCCCATGTCTTTAAGTGCTACACATCGATTCCTTCGCGTCTGCCTTCGCGCTTTTGCGCCATCGCGGTTCTGATTTAGATAACGCCTTTAAAGTAATCCCGGACTGACCTGCGGCACATCGTAACCAGCACGATGATCGGCCAGATGCCGCTGGCGGCTGCGGCGATCGCGCCGGTCAGGCCCGGGCCGAATGCCGATTGGATTGCGCCGGGGCCGACGGCGTTTGTCAATTCATCGATCGCACGTGCGAGGATCCACGCGCCCAATATCGCCAGCGGGAGCTTGATCAGTGAATAGATGATCAGCAGTTTCCGCCCCGCCGGGCGGCCGCGTAGAAGGAAAATCGCCGCGACCAGCAGCAGGACTCCCATCAGACCCCCGACAACTGATTCTCCAAGCAGCGCGCGTCCCCAGGCGGTCGTTATCTTCTTTCCGCTGAACGGATTGACGCCCGGCGTAGGTGTCAGCGGACTAAGCAGCGTGGGCGTTCCGTCGCGTGCGAGGCGCACCTGGGCCTGAGTCGTATAGATCCAAACGCCGCCGTTTTCGAAGTTGCCAGCCGGCATGAACTGCCGATTATCGTCCTGCGGAAATGCGATCTGATTCGGATCGCGCAATAGCGTTCTCAGCGCCGCCTGCTGCGCGTCATTCAACGGCGGCGCGAGTTGCGCATTGAGGTTGGCGATATGCGCCTCAATCACCGGCTCGGCCAGGGAGCGGTTTACCGCGACATCGCCGGAGCGATAGACGGCGTTGTCGTCGCTGCGAAAGACCGCCTGCGTATCGCTCACGTCGAGGCGGCCGAGCCCGAGCACGTAGTAATTTGCGGTCTTGTCCGGGCCAATCAGCACTTCGCCGCTGGCGCTGACATTATCGCGCACGCGAGCCGCCGTAATGGCCGGGGTGCCGAACGGGAAAAGCTTTCTGCCCGATTTGGTCGCGAGTTGCCGCACGTGTGATGCCTGTCTGGTCGTCATCGGGCGGGCGGATCGCAGTCCGTCGATGATGTTGCTCGCGACGGTGTCGTTGACTCCGTCGGCTGACGGCGCCTCATCGGGCGCGACCAGCTGGACTGCGGGCATCTTGTTCATCGCGATCATGTTGGTCTGTTGCGCCGCGGTGACAAAGATGACGCCGGAGAAAATCGCCGTGCCCAGGTTTGTCGCCAGCGCGGCGGCCGCGAGGATGATGCTGATCACGCCGACAACCCCCACCACGCTCGGCCGGGCGGGGGCGCCAGATGTCGCGGCGTGCCCGTAGGCCAGTGTGACCGGGAGCACGCGCATGGGCGGCGGCGTCTGCGACATGGATGTGATGATAAGTTATCCACAGCGGCTCGGGAATTGCCCCATCCGCGAATAGGAGTGAAATCAGCCTTCGACAACGCAAGTGGATTTGTTAGACTTGCCGATGTTGTCGACGGATCGACACTCAAACAACAAGACGTATTGCATGGACGCTAATCATTCTCTCGGACATCCCCGATTCATCATTGATGCCGCGGCGCTGAAAACCAATCTGCGCACGCTCCGTCGCCACTTGGCGGCGGAGGTGAACCTCTGTGCGGTACTCAAAGCCGATGCCTACGGCCACGGCGCGGCGCTGGTGGCGCAGGCGATCGCGGCGGCAGAAGCCGAATCGCCGTTTCTGCGGGTGGACCAGTTCGCGGTGGCGACATTCGACGAAGCGGAGGAACTGGCGGAATTCGACAAGCCGATCATGCTGCTCCGCCCGGTGGAAAACGCCTTCATCGGCCGCCAGCGCGAGCAGATCGAGCAGGCGATCAAGAGCGGCTGGACGCTCACCCTCGCCAGCGCCGCCGCCGCCGACGATATCGCGCGGATCGCGCTGCACGTCCACAAGCGCGCCAATGTCCAGATCATGCTCGACACCGGCATGACCCGCTGCGGCGTGCAGCCCGCCGATTTCGGGCAGGTCGTGGAGCGCACGCTTCATCACGCGGCGCTGCGGCTCACGGCGGTCTCAACGCACCTGGTCAACAGCGAAGTCGCCGGAGACGCGTTCACCAATCGTCAGTTGCGGCAGTTCAAACAGGCGGTGGACGAATACCCGATCATTGAATCCGCCCGCCTTCATGCCGCCAACAGCGGCGCGATCTTCTTCACGCCGCGGGCGCATTTTGATGTCGTGCGGCCGGGCATTGCGCTGTACGGCGTCGATCCGACCGGCCGGGCGTGTACGAACCGCGCGCTGGCGCCGATCGGGCGGCTGATGGCGCCGATCATCGCGATCCACGAAATCGAAGCCGGCCAGAGCGTTGGCTACGGGCAGACATGGATCGCCGCCGATCGCACGCGCGTGGCGATCATCCCGATCGGTTACGCCGACGGATATCCGCGCAGTGCCAGCAACCGCGCGGTGATGATGCTTGGAGACAAGGTGTGCGGCGTGCTCGGCCGCGTCAGCATGGACATGTGCGCGATCAACATCACCTCGGTGCCCGAGCCGATCATCGGCGACGAAGTGACGGTGATTGACAACAACCCGTTCTCCCCCGCCAGCGTCTACCAACTGGCGCGCGTCTGCGACACGATCCCTTATGAAATCCTCACCGGTATCGGCCGGCGCGTGAAGCGCGTCCTTGTGAATGCCGAAGTGGAATCGCCGGCGGATGTGGATGCCGAACGGTAAATCCCTTCAACGCTACGACTACTTCGCGCTCGTAGGGTCCCAGTTGTCTTCGCCCTTAAGCACGTTCAATACCGTGTATTCGGCGGCCTGCTCAGCGGTGAGTTGGTTGGACCACGCGACGCGCTTGGATATATCCAGCGGCTTTCCTTCGGCATCGGTGCTCGCGTATTCGCTGTAGCGGGTGTTGTCCTGCGGGCTGGTGTTTTTCGCATCCCACGGATGCCAGCCTTCGGCGCGGATATGCGGACCCATCTTTGTGCGGATGAAAACCACCGCCGCGTTGCTGCCGCGATCCCATTGCCACGGTCGGCCGAGGTATGTCGGCACGGGCTTGTCGTCGCCGATTAAATTGCAATCGAGGAAAACATAACCGAACTTCGATTCCGGCTTCGTCCGCGCGGCAGTAACGTAGCCGCCATTTTTAGAGCGGATGGTGCAGCGATCAAACACAGCGGTGGAGCGGCCGAAGATGAAATCGACGCGGCCTTCAATGTAGCAGTTCTCAAACAGCTGCCGGCCGTCATCGACGAGGAGCGTGTCCTGCCAGCCGATAAAGCGGCAATTGCGAAACACGCCGCGGTCCCCTTGCGTCTTGAGCGCCACGGCCTGCCCATTGTCGCCGGCAGAGTTCTCGAAGGTGGCGTTTTCGATCGTCAGGTTCTTGGCAGTCAGTGTCACGCTCGCGCTGCCGCTGGTGCCGACCGGCTGCGTGGACGGCGCGACGACGGACTTGGCGTTGAGATCAAACGTCAGCACGGTATCGGATGGCGCGGCGCCGAGGCCTTTGATTGTTATCGCAGGCTTGCCGCGCTCGATCTTGATGCGGTCTTTGTAAGTGCCGGGCTTGATGTTGATCAACACCGGATCGGCGCTGCCATCAGGAATAGAATCCACAGCCGCCTGAACGGACGCGTGCGTGCCGCTCCCATCCGCCGCGACGGTAAGCGTGGTCCACTCCGCGCGAACTTGCGTGTTCATCAACATCAGTATCGAGGCGGCAATTTTTGAGAGCATTTTCATGGATCAGCTTCTCCTAGCACTCAGAGAAATTGGCCGCAGAGGCACGGAGGCGCAGAGAGATTTGTCCACGAATCTTCACGAATCATCACGAATTATCTCCTTTAAATTAGTCTGAATTCGTGAAGATTCGTGGACAAAGGATTGTCTCTGTGTCCTCTGTGCCTCTGTGGCGAATCACTTCGGATATTTGAGTTTCCAGTCCGCGTACTTCTTGGCGACATCCGCGCCCCAGAACGGTCGCAGCCAGGCGTAGCCGAGGCGGCGCTCTTTTTCTATTTCGGACACGTCGTACTTTTTGATCCCGTCGCGGCCGACGAAGAACGGGCGGTTGGTGCCGATCTCGTAGAATCGCGACCACATCGGCTCGGCGGCGGGGTCGTCGACGACGAAGATGTCGCCGTCGCGCTTCTCGAGCTTCTTGCCGGTGATCTTCACCGATTCAAACCACTCGGCGCCGGCGTGAACCGCCTGGCGGATCGGCTCGCTGGGGTTCTGAATGTCCATGAACATCCCCAGGATCGCCGAGCTCTCGCCGGCGGCAAGGCCTTCAAGCTCGAACGCGCGGGCTTTGACCGGCACCATTTTTTCCGCGTCATACTGTTGCGCCCAGGCGGTGAATTTGCCGTCCACGGTCAGCTGGCATTTCAGCGTGCAATCAATGCCACGGTCGTACGAGTCCTTCACTTTCGCGCGGGTCGCTTCATCGATGAACGCGAAATCCGGATCGTGGAGCACGTCGTATTCGAGCTTGAGAATGTTGACCGTCGCGTTGTCGTTAAACGTGATCGCGTGGCCGTAGTTCTTGGCGTCAATGGGAAACCGCTACGGCCATCCGCCATTGGGGTATTGGCTGGCGAAGAAAAACCCGAGCCCTTTCTTGAATGACTCCAGAAACTCCGGCCGCTTCGTCACGCGATACGCGCGGGCGACTTGGCGCATCTCCGTCGTGGTGGCTTTGTTGTCGATGATGCCTTGATTGCTGAGCTTTTCGGTCGTGCGCAGCTTGGTGTAGTCATAGCCCTTGGTCCACGCGCCCGAGGGGATTTGCCATGAGACGAGCTTCTGCATCTACTCGATGCCCGCCGGGCTGGCGAACCAGGCGTCGTCGTTCTCCATGAAGGTGGGCGCTTCGCCTTTCTTCTGAGTCTGCGAGAACGCGGTCTGGCAAAGGCATGCGAGCACGATGGTTACTGCGACGGTTCGGAGATGACGATGGGTGAAGTTCATATTGCGGCTCCTTGGATTAGTTATCAGCGAAGTTCGATTACGTTGATTTTCCCAGTACATCCAGACGCTCCGGCCCGGCGATGACCTGGACGGATTCCAGCCCCTTGGTTTCCGGCGCCGTTTGGACCATCACCCGGCCGTCGTCATGGGAGTCGACCCGGGCCGTGCTGAGTGCTCGAAAGAATGATCGGATGTCCATGATGCCGCCGATGCCGAACCAGACGAGCGTGATGACCGAGATCACCAGCGGCAACCCGATTCCGGTGATCTGCCAGTAGAGCGCCCAGGCCACTAGCGACCACGGCTCGATCCAGTGCGTGTCGAGCCACGCATGCCCCGGCGCACCCGGCCAGTACCACGCGCGGAGGTTGATGATGGAGACGACGAGGTTCACCCCCAGCAGCAGAATCGCCCACCAGAAGATGCCGCCGGAGACTAGCTTGTCCCAGAAGGTGAAATTGTGATCGAAGCGGAGGATGCTTTTGAGCCTGAAACGCTCGCGCAGCGTCGGCACGTGTCGGACCGCCGCCTCATCACGATGGAGCATGCGGTCGAGATTAAATTTCTGGCGGCTCGTGAGCAGCGAGACCGTCACGTAAGTAACGACTGACAGGCAAGCGGCCAGGAAGCTGGTCTGTAAGCCGTTCAGCCAGAATTTCGGGGGCAGCGCGATCCCCATCGGTTCGCCGATATGACCAATCACCCACTGCCACACTTTGCCGTTGCTGCAGATGATGCCCGCCAGGGATACGGCGCCACCGACAATCGCCGCCGACCACGCCGCCGGTGCCGTGCCGCGCCGCCAGTAGAGCCCGCCGATGATGGTCGCGCCGGCCCCACCCACAAAAACGCCGGCGGTCACCGCCCACCAGAGCGCGATGTACTGCGTCTGCGTAAAGACCATGCTGAACACGAATGCGAAGAGCGCGACAAACGTCACCGCGGCCCGCAGCGCCAGGATGTGCGCCCGCGGCGACATCGGCGTTTTCTTGAGCGGCGCGATCACGTCCTGTACGAAAATACCGCCCCACGAGTGCATATGCCCGGCGTCACCGGCGAGCAGGCCCATCAGCATGATCGCGCAGAAAAGCCCCTTCACGCCGACCGGCAGCATGTGGCTGAGCGCCACGGGGACCGTCATCTGCTTCTGAATGTACGGGTCACTGATGGTCTGGATCGTGTCATGCGCCGGCTGTGACGCGCCCTTGAAATCGGCATGGGTCATGAACGTCATCGCGGCGATCACCAGCACCAGCAGCATGAGATTGCGCGCGTAGGACCGCCAGTTGCCCAGCACATCCGCCATGCGCGCCTCGTGCGGGGTGCGGGCGGCGGCGTTGAACCCCTGGCGATTCTGAAGCGCCATGCGCGTGTACGCGAACATGATCAGGTTCATGATCACAAACCAGATGTTGAAATCCTGCACCTTCTCGGCATCGAACGGATTTAACTGCGAGCGCCCGGGCTCGTGATTCGCCAGCACGTCGTAAGCCTGGCTCCAATGCACCGTAAGCGCGACTGCGACGATGATGACGAGATAGATCGCGTGAGAAAGAATCCCCTCGATGCAGTCGGTGACCATCGCGGTCGCCTGACCGCCGAAATTAACGAGCAATACCGTGCAGGTCAGATACGTGAACATGATCGCGGCAAACGTAGAGACCTGAAACGGGCCCACGGCGAAGTACGCCGGCAATTCCAGAAAGAAGATAAAGAACCGCGCGCTAACGGCCGGGAAAATGCCGTAATTGAGGATGCCCGACACGAATGCCAGCCCACCCATGAAGAGCCGAAACCGGCGGCTATATCGCATCTCGAAGAACTGCGCCAGCGTCAGGGCGCGGGTTTCGCGGAAGCGATAGATTACGAATCCGGAGATGCCGATCAGCAGCATCACCGGCACCGACACTTTCTCCCAGAACGTGAGGACGAAACCGGAGACCATGATGATCTCAAATTTTGAAAGCGTGTTGCTCAGACCCGAATCGGATTCGCCGCGTGCGTTCGCCAGCAGGTAGCGACCGGCGAGGCGTCCTCCGGCGAGGAAGTCGGCGACTGATTTAACGTAACGGTTGGTATACAGCGCGATGCAGAGCACCAGCACGATCGGGAGAACAAGCAGTATCCAGTCGATCGTCGCCATGGTGTGACTCAGCGTACTCCGTGTGTGGGATGGATGGAGCTCATCGTGACGCGCGTCAGATTCTGGCCGTGAGTTCGCCGCCTGCGGGTTCATCGCTGTGCGCGGGTAGTACGTTGACCGGTCGTGCGCGGGCGAGGCGGTGTACGGAGAGGTCTTCGAGCGACTCGTCCGCCGACGTCTCCAGCACACTGGAGCTGGCTATTACTCTGCCCGGCTTGGTCCAGTCCATGGCTCCCAATTCCGAGGGAAGCAGCGCCTGGTCATAGCATTGCACCAGCGTCGCGTGCAGGCCACTGACGACGGACATCGTGATCGTGTCGGACGCCGACTGGATGATCTGCTCGCGAGGAAAGTCGGCGATCTGCGGCATCGACGCATGCGCCGCCGCGATGCAGACGACGTGCGATACCGCCGCCCGCGCCGGGCAGGCGACCTGCCCGGTGCCGCCTGCCGCGGCGATGGATTGGCGAATTTTTGCGGGTCGATCGAGCATTGGGTCCCCGTATTTCTTCAGCTTGCCGTTCCTGAAACGCGCGACTATCCCGGCCGAGGTGTCGGCGGAGTAGGTCACCACGGCGTCATCGAAATCAAACCGGAACATCGGCCCCATCGCCGCCGGGACCGTATGTGATGCGTAAAACAAGATCTCCACATCGTCCTCCGTGCGCGAACGAATGACCGCGGTGTCGTGGTTTTCAATATTGTTGGCACGGTAGAGCTCGGCCTGCGTGGTCCGCGGCATTGCGCTGGTCTGCGGCGATGATCCGAGGACGTAAAACATATTGTGCAGGTAGTGCGCCGCGGCGTTGTTCGCCGGCCCGTCAAAGATGGCCTCACCGGGTAAGGACTTGAGCCGTCCGGCCCATGTGTTGCGCGCAAAATATGCGGAATTGCGCGGGAAAAATACCATGCTCTTCAATCGGCGTGCAGACGTTGCAGATCGGCTTGTCATCATCGGCGGCGATAACCGCCACCTCTTCGGGAACGCGGATCCCGGCGCGCATGCACGCCTCGAGGAACTGTTGCCCCATCAGATCGGTGCTGGTCATCACGCCAACGGGCTTTGGGAGTTCGCGAATCCATTTCACCAGCGCTTCCTGTTGCCGCTGCCAACCGAACGGGCCGCCGGCGTCGGGGAGCGGGACGATCTCGTACACACGGCACGACATGCCGCGCCGGTCCAGCGCCGCGACGAAGCCTTCGCGCCGCTGCTGCGACCAGTACGCATCGGGGCGCACGCAAAACGCGAAGTTGGTGAAACCGCGATCGGCCAGGTGTTCGGCGCCGGTCTTTCCGATCGCGCTGTCGTTGGCGTGGACCAAAGGCACCTTGATCCCGGGAATCGCGCCGGCGATATCTACGACGGGAATGCGCAGTTCGGCGAACAGATCGCTGTTGTGCTCGTGAATGGCCGCGATAATGCCGTCGCCGTCCCAGTTTTGCAGCCAATCGCTCATGGCTTTGGAAACCTGCTCGGGCTTCAGATAAACCGCCCACGGCTCGTGCTCCTGGATGTACTGGGCAACGCCGGTGAGCATTTGCCTGCGCGGCATCACCTGCGATTCGAGAATCAGCGCGACGTGTTTCGTCCGCCGATCGTTGCGCGATTGTGTCGTCCGCGAGCCCAGATTGCCTCCAATTTTCCGCCTTGATAATCGTACCGCACGAATAGAAATACGTGCAGGATTCTACTACTGTACAACAAACCTCGGCACGTGGTCCACTGCTTTCCACGTCTGCAAGTGTCTGTGGTT
>JACMML010000307.1 GCA_014379105.1 Phycisphaerae bacterium | reverse complement strand
TAGGGTGAGGGGGAGTGCCGGGTTTTGACATCGGTGTTTGGAGTTCAACACCTTCTCCTGCTCCCTCGCCCTGCAAACGGGGCAATAGCGAATACCGCGCCGTAAAGATCTGTCCGCGCTTCGCATCCAGCACGATAATCACCTCGCGCGCCTCATCCGGCACGTTCATCAACAGAACGCGCGCGCTCGGCACGGCGACGATCTTGCAGCCGATTGACAGGGATAATGTCTTGGCGAGCGTCACCCCGATCCGCAGCCCGGTAAACGAACCCGGACCGACCGAGACGTATACGTGCTGGAGATCGCTAGGCCGCCAGCCGCGGGCGCGGGTGAGGCGGTCAATCATCGGCAGGATGGTCGCGGCGTGCTGCAGGCCGTGTGGGAATTGGTCTGCTGCGACGATCTGATCGTCTTCAACGAGCGCCACAGAACCGATGCGGCCGGATGTTTCTAACGCCAGGGCGCGGAGCATTACGGAAGTGTCGAGTGTCGAATGACAAATGTCGAATGAAAGATGCAACGCATTCATTCGACATTCGACACTCGACATTCGGCATTTCTCCCGCTTCCCCCGCCGAGGATCACGCCCGCCGCGGCGAGTAACACGCCCAGGCCTGCAAGATAAATTTGGCCTTTGGTGTTCAGAAAATATTTTGCAAGCACGCCGCCGATCGGACGGTACGCCGATAGCGCCGCCGGCGGCTCGACCGCAACCAGCGCGTAGGGAGACATGCTGAACGCGTCCTGTTTCCGTGGCACATCCACGATCCGCGCGTCGGCCCGCGTCAACCGCAGTTGCCGCATCGCCAACCGCTCGGCCAGCGTGGGGTCGGTGCTAACACGCTCCAGAAACTCCTTGTTCACGTCCGACTGACGCTCAAAATAGGCGACATCCTGATCGATCTGCGCCAGCTCGTGCGCCGCACGACGGTTCGCATCCGCCGCCGGCACCAGCAGCGCACAGGCGACGATCGCCACGCCGGCGCAGAGCATCGGGATCGACCACCACGCGCCCGTGCGTCCGGAATAGACGTGCACGGCCTCTTCGGTTGATTCAGCAATTTCGGGCATTTTGGGATCGAACTGAGACGCTTCCTGGTCGTCCGCGTCGTCCGCATCCTCATCTGGTTCGTCGATCTCGATTTGAAGTTCAGCTTCGATGTCCTCTTCGGGCTCTATGGCGGCAGGATCAAAGTATTTACGCGGTGCGGCAGTGTCGTTCGACACAATCACCAGCTGTTCAATCGCAGGAATCGTTTCAAACGAGGCGGGGACGGGGGCGGTGAAGGGCGCGATGTCGAGTGCCGAAGAATCATGGTCGGCTTCATCGACAATTTCCACCGGGTCCGGCGTCGGCCCGATCCACATGTGCGGCGGGAGCGGTTCCCAATCAGTTTCTGGCGTCGGTACGTCCGGCAGTTCTGCTGAGTCTGCCGGACCCATTTTCAGAACCACCGGCGGCGGCTCGATAGGTACTGCCGCTTCAACGGGACTGACAGGAGACGGCGATGCAGGTTCGTCCGCGGGTGTCTGAGGAATGAGGACCACCGGCACCTGCGGCGCGACGAGCGCGTCAAACAACCGAGCATCCAGGCCGGCCACCGTTTTTCGCGGCGCGTGGGGGATCAGAGGTTTCGAGACCGACAGATCGTCAGCCAGATCGGAGGGATCGAGCTGCAGCGCATCGCTCGATCCCTCCGCCTGGGCTGATAGTTCCATTCGTTGCGCATCCGTGCGCTTCTGGTCCATATCGTTGTGATTGGGGACCAGGGCCTGGGGCTTGGTGGAAATCGTGCCGACAACCACCAGTCACCATGCCCCAATCACCAACCCCTCTTATTTATTCCACAGCTTTCCGCCGTAGACAGCCCGATCCCCGAGCTGTTCTTCGATGCGGATCAACTGATTGTATTTTGCCACGCGGTCCGATCGTGCCGGCGCGCCGGTTTTGATCTGGCCGCAGTTAGTCGCGACGGCGATGTCGGCGATTGTGCTGTCTTCTGTTTCGCCGGATCGGTGCGATAGAACGGCCGAGTAGCCGTTGCGGATCGCCATGTTTACTGCCGCCAGCGTCTCGCTGAGCGAGCCGATCTGATTCACCTTCACCAGAATGCTGTTGGCGGTCTTGGTCTTGATCCCCTTTTCGAGGAACTTCACGTTCGTCACAAACAGATCGTCACCGACGAGTTGGATCTTGTCGCCGACGCGGTCGGTCATGAGTTTCCAGCCGGTCCAATCATTCTCGGCCAGGCCGTCTTCGATGCTGCGGATGGGGTATTTTTCAGTCCAGCGCGTCCAGTAGTCGACCATCGCTTCGGACGTCAGGATCTTGTCGGGGTTGCTCTTGAAGAACTTGTACCCCTTCTTTTTCTTGTCCCACAATTCGCTCGCGGCCGGATCGAGCGCGATGAATATCTGCTTGCCGGGCGTGTAGCCGGCTTTGACGATCGCGTCGATGATGATCTTCAGCGCATCTTCGTTGTCCTTCAGGTCCGGTGCGAAGCCGCCTTCGTCGCCGACGGCTGTGCTCAGGCGGGCCGAGTGGAGGACTTCTTTGAGCGCGTGATAGATTTCCACGCCCGCCCGGAAGGCCTCGGTGAAGCTGTCAAAGCCCCACGGCTGGATCATGAATTCCTGGAAATCGACGTTGTTGTCCGCGTGCTTGCCGCCATTGAGGATGTTCATCATCGGCACCGGCAGCGTGATCGCGCCCGGCCCGCCGAGATAGCGGTACAGCGGCAGCCCGCAGAGATCCGCCGCCGCTTTGGCGACCGCGAGTGACACGCCCAGGACCGCATTGGCGCCGAGCTTGCCTTTGTTGGGCGTTCCGTCCAGTTCGATCATCAACTGATCGATCTCTTCCTGGCTGCGCGGATCGAGCCCCATCAGCTCCGGACCGATCTTGCCGTTGACGTTCTCGACGGCCTTGGTAACTCCTTTACCGAGCAATACTTTCTTATTCCCGTCGCGCAATTCGACGGCCTCATGTTCTCCGGTCGAAGCGCCCGACGGCACCGCAGCCCGGCCGAGGATCCCGTTTTCAAGGATGACATCCACTTCAACCGTCGGATTACCACGGCTGTCGAAAATCTGACGCGCAATGACTGATTCAATAGCACTCATATAGGCCTTTCTTCATTATCGGACCAAACACGGCTCAAACTCCACTTACGGAGTCGAGCCGCGAGTGTAGGGGTCGCTCAGGGTGTGTAAAGCCGTCGATCCAGCGAATTTGCGGCTTCATCCAATACGAATAAATGTCGTGTTTTCGATTTGGAGGCGCGATTGCGGGAGTTAGCGAAGAAGTGTCGAACTCGCCCGCAATGTCAAAATAGGCAAAGACTGAGGCTGCGGCGGCCAGGAAGTACCGACAAAGGACAGATCCCCGCCAACGATCCTGGCGTATATTTGTCTATCGGATGTGTAATGGTGGCCACGGTCTGGCGTCTTAATGGCAGGGAGAGTGTGGTTTGGTTCGACTGACTACGCAGCCAACCAGTGGTGTTGACCTGCTGACGCAATACTGCGCCAGCGGAGCGCCCGACGTCTTTGCACAAATCATGCGCGCGTACGGCGGGATGGTCTTCAGCGTTTGTCTGAAAGTCACCGGAGACGCCGCCGACGCTGAAGACGCCTCCCAGGCGACATTTCTGACGCTGGCGGTGCAATGCAAAACCGGCGCGAAGATTTCCTATCTCGGACCGTGGCTAAAGAAAGTGGCAAAACGAAGCAGTCTGGATCTCGTCCGATCGCGCAAGCGACGCACCCGCCGTGAAAACATCACGGCGGAGGGACGCCCGGAATTTTACGCGACGCATCCGGGGGCACGGTCCGCCGACGGCGAGATCAGCCAGATCATCCATTCAGAACTCGACGAACTGCCCGCGAAGTATCGCATGCCGCTGGTGCTGCATTACTTCGGCGGGCTAAGCCATACCGAGATCAGCAGCGAGATGCGCTGCACGCCGGCGGCGCTGGGCGTGCGGCTTCATCGCGGACGCAAGATGCTGGGCAAGCGGCTTCGCGCCCGCGGCGTAACGCTCGACGGCGCGGCGTTGGGCGTAGCGTTGGCGGCATCGGTGCATCAGTCGCTCGGCGAACACTTCATCCATACGACCACCGCCGCCGCGTCGATGGCGTGGTCGCGCCCTGGTTTTGCCGCGGCCTCGGCACTGGGCGCGGCGCTGCCCGGGAGCCTGGGCATCGTTCCCCAACTGGTGCAGGAAGTCGCCCGATCGATGGCCCATGCGCGACTGAAGATGGCGACCTTCGCGCTGGCGTTGAGCATCACCATGCTCGGCGGCGCGGCAGAAGCGGTACGACACTTGCCGGCATCTATTCGACCTTCATTCGATTTCCTCTCCCCTGCCCGTGCTCTGGAAAACCTGTTTCGTTCGGTCACCCCGACGCCGCGCGCCGCGGTAGATGAATCGAGCGGGAAATCAGCAGTTGCGCAGGCAACGTCGAAGTCCGAGCAGAACCAGGTTGATGTTGATTATGCACCGCGCGTCGTCATTCCCGCGCCATTAACTGCGGCAACGCAACAACCGCCCGTTCGATACTCGCCGGTGCTGGCGCTGCGGATTCCGACCGTCACGCCCCCGCTCAGCACGCACATGGCCGAGCAGATCAAAGCGTCTCAGGCGCGTGCGAATGCCAACAACGCCGCCCAACCTCAGCCGCGCCTGTCCGTAACCGCCGCGCCGGAACCCACCGAAAACCGCTCGACCGCCAACGTGCGCCCGGCGGACACCAGCACATCAGACGGCGCCACATCGCCTGACCGATCCCCGCAAAATCTTGAGCCTGTAGCGGCAATATCGGGTACGCACGGTGATGGAACGTCGGGTGTTGCGCTTTCGACCTTCGTGCCCTCCAACCTCGGGTACACAACCGCGTCAGTAAATGCTCCCAATTCGGTCCCGCTGGCGCAGTCCAGATCCGCAGAAGGCTCCGGCACGATCATGGCGGCGGGTGTTAATCCGATGCCCGCGCACTCGGTCGCCGACGGCACTGTTTCGGAAGATGTTTTACAGGCCATCGTCAACGACTCGTTGATGCTGCGTCCCAACGATCTGTTCGTCTGCGCCGCCGACCGCGAATATTCCTGGAGCGATAGCGCCGTCGGAATTGAAAAAGGCGGCGTGCATTCGATCCAGTTCACACTCACCGACGTGGCCGCTCCGGGGGTTCTGTCCATCGAGCGGCTTTCGCGTAAGACAACCCTTGCGCCGGCGCGGCCGCTCGGACATACCTTCATCGGACTCTGGGGCGTGCGTACGGAGGTCGATTACGCGAGTTTGAACATGACCGTTCATTATGACGAGGCGCTGGCGCAGTCGCTTGGTTTACAAGAGGACGTGCTGAAGCTCTGGGTCTATAGCGGCGACTCATGGCTGCGGATCAATGATTCCACATTCGCCCGGGACCTGACGAATCACACCCTCAGCGGCGACGGAAAAATGGTGCAATTCATCGGCGTCTCCGCCCCGGAGCCGAGCCTGCTCGGCGTGCTCGGCATTCTGGCAGGCGGACTTCTCCGACGCAGACGCCGCGCACGCTAAACCCGCGGCACCGCTGATCTGCGCCGGCCGCGAATGATGATCACGCCCAGTATCGCCGCTGTTGCAACTGATGCACTGACCAGAACCCACCGTCGCAGCCGCAACGCGCTGGGTATCACGTCCGGCCCGTCCGTCCAGACTGGCAGTAGGACCGCATCGTCGGCACTGATCGGCTGAAAAAATAACCCGCCGGAGGCGTACGCGTTGTCGTACGTGCCGGCGACGAATGGTGTGGAAGAATATTCAACGCGACCGTCGGCAAAGAGGAAGTTCTGCCCATTGCGCTGATGGTTCGGGCTATTGCTTAAGCGCAGTTGGCGGCGAGAAGTTTGCGTGGTCGCCGTAGCGACATCATTTCCCCCGGGATTGGTATCGCCGGCGATCACGAACGACGCCGGGCGATTTTGAGCGAAGCGATCCAGTGAATACCCCGCGGCAATGGCCGCTCGGCTCGGATACATATTGACGACTGAATAATTATAGTGAACCCGGGCCGCGAAGTTGGAACGCTGGCGGAGGGTCGTCGCATCGAATGTGTCGACTTCGCCGAGCCCGTTTCGAAGCGCCGCCGGACACGTGAAGACGCCGGCGGGCACCTCCATCTCGCGGGCAAGCAGAAATGCGGCGGCGGTGACGTCGTTCGCAGCCGGTCCGTCAATGGCGAATGGATTTTGCGCCTCAGCGCCGGTGTAAGCAGTCACCCGGGCGTCGGGCTCATAGCGCGTGCGCGGAAACGCGCCGTTTTCCCGCAATTGATACTGAGATAATGCCGCGCCAAGCCGCTGGAGATTCAATGCGCATCCAGCGATCGAATTGGCCTCCTGCGCCGAGTGTCGCGCCGCGACCATCGTGCCCAGCAGCGCCATTGCGATCACAACCGTCGCAATAATGTCCGTCAGCCGAAGCGGCGAAGTCATGCGCGTTCTTTCCTCAAGCGCCGCCACCTTATCAGCAATTGAACAGCAGGCACAAACGCGAACAACGCCACGATGAAATACCATTTCACGCGCAACCACGCGCCGCTGACGGCTCGCCGCTCTTCGGGGGTGAAGCCGATCTCGATGCCCACCGTTTTCATAATTGACGGCTTCCAGCGATCTTCAACATTGCTGAAATGCTGGCCGCGATAGTCCCAGCCATTTGTGCTGCTGCGCGACGAGTCGGTGCGGTACGTGGATGTAGCCACCTTGATCCGGCCGGCGACAGAGGCGATCGAGATGCCGCTCTTTCCCTCGCGCCAATCAAGACGATCGGCGAACTGAAGACTTCGGTACCACATGCCGCAGGCACAGACAAAACCCGCAATGCAAAGCCACGTCACCACGCGGGCCAAGTATTGCCGCACGCCAGTCTGCCCGAACGGCTCGGCGGGCACCACCGGCGCTGTCGGCGGCGAAGAAACGTAAGGGAGAGTGGAATCCATAGCGGGCTGATCATTCTACGTTGTGTCCGGCTCGCCAGATCGCAACTTTTTTATAGTGCGGCTTTCGGCTTGTCGCCGGGCAATTCCAACGTACCGACCAGGTCGCTCAATTGTTCCACGCCGATCTTAGCAAGATATTCCTCCAGCCCGGTGCAGACCTTGTTCGGCGTGGCCGGGTCAACGAACAGCGCGGTCCCGATACTGACCGCCGACGCGCCGGCGAGAATGAACTCCACCGCGTCCTGCCAGAATTGCACGCCGCCCATGCCGATGATGGGCGTCCCGGTGCTGCGTGCGATGCCCCGATAAACACGACTGACCAGATGCAGCGCGATCGGCTTGATCGCCGGACCGGAGAGCCCGCCGGTGACGTTCGCCAGCCGCGGCTTGCGTTTCCAGATATCCACCGCCATCGCGGTGAACGTATTGACGAGCGAGAGCATGTCAGCGCCGCCTTCGATCGCCGCACGGGCGGTGGCGATGATGTCCTCGACGTTCGGCGACAGCTTGACGATCAGCGGCTTGTCCGGAAGCACGTTTTTGACTTGCCGCGTCAGATCCTTCAGCCGAACAGGATCGGTGCCGAACGTAAGCCCGTCTTTGACATTGGGACACGACACGTTGAGCTCAACGCCCACAATGCCGTCCAGGCCGTTCATCGCGGCGCAAGTCTCGACGTAATCCTCATAGCTGTAGCCGGCGACATTCGCGATCACCGGACACGGCATCGTGCGGATCACCGGCATCTTCTCATTTAGAAATCGCTTAAGCCCAACATTGGCAAGTCCGATCGCGTTAAGCATTCCCGCTCGCGTTTCAACGATCCGAGTCGGCTCATTACCCGGCCGCTCCTCGCGGGTGATCGACTTGGTGACGAACGCGCCGAGTTGCGAGAGATCCATGAAGTCGGCGTACTCCTTGGCATACCCGCATGTGCCGGAACAGGTGAGCGTGGGATTTGCGAGCTTGAGGCCCGCGAGGGTGGTAGAAAGATCGGGCATTCTATAAATCTTTATGCGTTTATTTAGACAGCGGGCAATAAGACGACCGTCATGTCGCCGACACCATCTAAATTCGTGAAATCGCGATCACTTGTTAGAAATGTATTGCACTGCCTGGCCAATGCGGTGGCAAAGTGAATCGCGTCAGGTGTACGCAGACGAAATTCTGCGCGTAATTGTGCCGCCGATTGGGCGAGGGCATCATCAACCGGAATTAATTCAATTCCAGTTGCGGCAAAAAATCCACGGTAGAGCGTGAGGATGGGCTCATCACGATCCCGTAACGGCCCACAGAGGCATTCGGTAATAGAAACTACGCTCGACACAACTTCGTGGCCAGATACTAACTGGCGGATCGCGTCGCTTAAGTGTGCTGCGCCTTGAACAATGCGAATGATTGCGCTCGCATCAAGATAAGCTATTCCCGATCCCATGAGTCCCGTTCTTCCTTCAAATATGCATCAATCTCTTTTCCAGATTTTGGATTCGGGCTCTTGCCGGCAAAGTCCCAGATGGAGTTTGCGGCTTTCTTGCGTGATTCAAACAAGATAGTGACCTCCCCGGGTTGGGCATCGGCCATTTCGGGCGGTACCTGGATTACCTTACCATCGAAAATTGCTTTCACGGTGATCATTCACGCATTGTACAAAGTTCGACTAAATAGGGGAAAATCAAAACCGCCGATCCAGCAACCGGTACTGCACCGCCTCGGCGATGTGATGTTCCTGGATCGCATCGGATCGCTCCAGATCTGCAATCGTGCGGGCCACGCGGCGCACCTTGTCGTACGCGCGTGCACTGAGTCCCAGTTCGTCCATCGCCTGCTTCATCAGCAGCAGACAGTTCTCGCTCAACTCACAATGTTTCTGAAGCTGCTTCGTGGCCATGCGGGCGTTGGTGGAACTGTCGGCGAATCGCCTGGCCTGCACTGCTCGGGCGTCGGTCACCTGCGAACGCATGGACGTGCTATCGGTGCCCTTATTTTTCCCCGTCAACTCACGATACGGCACTGCCGGCACTTCGATGTGGATATCGATGCGGTCCAGCAGCGGGCCCGACAGCTTGGAGAGATATTTCTGCCGCGCTCGCGGATCATCGGACGCATAGCCGGATTGCGTCGGATTCATCGCCGCGACGAGCATGAAATTGGCCGGCAGCTTTACCGAGCCGTGCACGCGGGCGATGGTCACTTCTCCGGCCTCGAGCGGCTGACGCAGCATCTCCAGTACGTATCGCTGAAATTCCGGCAGCTCATCGAGAAACAGTATGCCATGATGCGCCAGCGACACCTCGCCGGGCTTGGGGATCGTGCCGCCGCCGATCAGCGCCTGGGCGGTGGCGCTGTGGTGCGGCGTGCGGACCGGCCGAGTGTCCATCAGGGAAATGTTGTCCGGCAGCAAGCCCATCGCCGAGTAGATGCGCGTTGTCTCGAGCGATTCGCTCCGCGTCAGCGGCGGAAGTATGCCGGCCAATCGCAGCGCGAGCATCGTCTTGCCGGTCCCCGGTGGCCCGATCATCAAAACATTATGTGCACCGGCCGCGGCGATCGTCAGCGCCCGCTTCACCGCCTCTTGGCCGCGCACGTCCGCAAAATCCAATGGCGAATCAATATGCGACTGCGCGAATGGCTGGCCGTCGAATTCGTACGGCTCGATCTCCATCAGTTCGTTGAGAAACGTGACGCACTGGGTCAGATTGCTGACGGCGATCACTTCGATCCCGTCCACCACCGCGGCCTCGCGGGCATTGTCCTGCGGGACGATCACGCCGCGAAACCCGCGATCCTTCGCGAGCATCGCCATCGACAGCGCGCCCTTGATCTTGCGCACCCGGCCATCCAGCGCCAGTTCGCCGGCGATCATGTAGTCTTTGTGTCGCTCGGTTGTTAATCCTGCAGTCGCCCGCAGCAGGCCGATCGCGATTGGCAGGTCCAGCGCCGGGCCTTCCTTTTTGATGTCCGCCGGCGCTAGATTGATCAGGATTCCGTGAGCCGCGAACTGGAATCCGCTGTTGATGATCGACCGCCGCACACGCTCGGTTGATTCCTTCACGGCCGCCTGCGGAAGTCCGACGATCGTCGTCTTGCTCATCCCCTGCTTGGTCACGTCGCATTCGATTTCGCACAGGATCGGATCGATGCCGACAAGCACGAAAGAATGGATGCGGGCGAGCATGCGGATAAGTGTAATCCGGCCCTAACGGAATGCGAAAAAGCCGACGCGTGCGCACCAGTGGAAATCGACTCAGGCCGCCAGCGACTTCGGTTCGACGGAGTTTAGGGTTCGGGGTTCGGATCGAGGAAGCTGCGCCCGCGCAAGATCGTATTTCCCCGCCGATTCCAAAGAAGCCCGAGAAACGCCCGTGATACCCTCACGGAAGCCCGTGGCCGCCCCAAACAAGCCCGTGAGACTTTAACCAAAGCCCTTCGCCTGTCGCAGCGCATCGACGGTGATTAAGTTGTTAGAGATCAATCCGCCAGACGATTGAATTGCACGAAACATTCGCTCGACCCCACATTATAAATCGGCGAGGGGAAAGCAGAAACTTAAACCGCTTAGGAAAAACGCGTGCGAGGGATACCGGACCGACATTCACTGGCCGACACCGCGCCGACCGACTTCCAACTTATCAGGACGCTCGACGCGGGGCGGGATTCATAGTCGATTGGTTATGCGGCCGGATCTACTACGATCCAGTTGCTCTATTATATCTGGTTATCTCGCCATTCGGGTCAGTGATAGTAAGCACATCATTCGAGATCGTGAAAGTAAACAAATGCGACCCGACGAGCCCACCAAAATCCATCTTCATTCGACCTTCATCGGGGAAGGAATATGTACCTGTAAGCGGGCGACCATTATCAACAACGCTAACTGTACCATCGGCGATGAACTCGATTCGTTATGTGCCCGCATCTTCGCTCCATTTACCAACAATAGCGTTAGACGGGTCTTTAGAGCACCCGAGCAAGTTGGCAGTCAGCGTGAGAAATAGACAGTTATGAATCGTGGGCTCATGAAATGCTCCATGTCATTAGATCGCATAACGTATCGCTGTTCACTGGCCGCGACCGCATCAACGACCATTCGCACTAAAGTACGCGTCCAGCGGCCGCGGTCCAGTGCAACGGCGGGTTATGCGATGGCCAACCCGCTTCTGCCAACGCAGGTCTACCCCTTTCGCTTGTACGTGTTGCCGTTGTAACTCAGCTTGTTGTTGTCAGGGCTTAACGTAAAGGCATATTCAGAGGAGCCGATAATGGTCGTAATAACAATTTTGCCATTTTTGACTGTCCAGTCCGTTTTCACGCCATTGCAAACTCGCGTTCCATCTGCCCTAAATTCGAAATCATCTCCGAGTATACCCACATAACTCCACGACCCGACAAGATCTCTGGCGTCGGATCGATCATCAGCGGTAGCGTTCGTAACGATTAAAAGCGTCGTCAGCATGATGACTAGAAGGCCACCCAGTCGCGTAGCCAGGTGTAAAGTGCGGTGCATTGTTATCTCCAAATAAGTTGGACGAGTTTATTCCGTCGCATAACGGACCAACGTTCAATGGCCGGGACCGCGCCGACCGACTCTCAGTTTACCAGAATGCCCGACGCGGGGCCGGTCCATTGCAACGGGTGGTTATGCGTCATGCCCACTATGACTTCTGCAACAATCACTTCACTGAACGTTTCAGCACCCACAATTGGGCCTGACTGCCTTTACTTGCTTCGAAAGTGCTCGGACGCGCTTTTCCCTTTGCGGCGAGGCACAGAGTGAGCTTGTCCCCTTCCAGCCTGACTATTCCTATATCATGCTGCTTGGCCCCCTTCAAATCAATACCAATGGGATTTGCACTCGCGTCGAGTTTGATCGCAGCTTTATCGTTGGGGCTATCGGTCGGAACCATTTGATCTCCCTTAATCGAGAGCGACATTTTGCTTACGAGGTCGTCAGGAGCCGTCGTTCCATCGATCACAAGAGACTCAAACTTCCAATCCCCTTGGAGCCTGTCTAGCAGTTCCTCGGCGCTGCCTGCGCGAGAGCAACTCGTGAGCAACAACATCAACGCGACACCGCAGAAAAGTTGGCGATACATTGAAACTCCATTGTGCTGGACAGAAGCGATATTTCGCACATCGCTCAAGTTAGCATGTAAGACGCATAACGGATCAACGTTCAATGGCCGGCACCGCGCCGACCGACTTCAGTTTGCCAAAACGCTCGACGCGGGGCCGGTCCATTGCAGCGTTTGGTTATTCGCTCACGGTCGTGTCGCCGTGTTCCGCATGTATTTTCCACCTTTCTCCTTGGGGCCAACTACTACCGTTACATTGATGTTGTTTTCATCTATTCTATGAAGGATATGTCAAAGGTGAAAGATTCTTTCGGTACAGACTTGCCCCACTCCGATACCGGGCGAGGGAAAATGCTCTGAATGTCCGAAGCTTCTACCCGGCCAGTGCTGCCGTCGACAGAAACGAAGTTCCACTTGCCCTTTCCGAAGTCGCCCGAGAAAGCGCCACCTGGACCAAATACGAGCGTGGAACTCGCGAGAAGCAAATCGCCGGCTTTGGTCAGATTCCATACTCCAACGATCTTTGATCGAAACTCAATCGGTTGAGCAACTTTCTCAGGTTCCGACGTTTTCGGTGATTCCGTGTTACCGATCGAGCCTAGTGTGTGGAGTGCGTCAATATTTACGTTTGGAGCAGCAGCAAGTGGTTGTGAATCGCTCTGCGGAGTTGCGCTAGATGTCCCACCGTGCTGTTCAGGGCGGGCGAGAACGCCGACGATAACGGCGGCGATAAGAATGCTTGCGGCTATGATCAACGTGTTTCGAAGGTTCATGTGCTTTCCTGCGTGAGCGACATAACTACTATTATATGAACCGGCGCGCCACATAACGTGCCGGGGAAAAGGCGTCACACAACGCCATAACTGCTTATATGTAACGGGTCAGAACAATTTCGGCGAAAATAATACCGGCGCGGAAGAGTGGCACGCGATCACCGAAACCTGCACGCCCCCTCAGACTGCTTGCCGGTGACGCGATTCAACGCTTTCGGCGTCGCGGGGATCGTCGTGATAGGCGCCATCATCGTACGCCAGCCGCCATTCAAGGAACCGGCTGATCGCTTCATCAAAATCCTCCGGCGTGTTGATCACGCGGATCGCATCCCGCAGGATGCGGCACGGGTTCATCTGCTTGGCGTACCAACTGACGCGTTTGCGAAACTCAACAATGGCCGCGAACTGCGAACGGTACTGGATCAGGTTGCGAAAATGCCGCTGCATCATCGCGCACTTTTCTTCGATTGACGGCGGCGGCGGTATGACGCCGGTGGTGAGATAGCTCCATGTGTCGCGGAAAATCCACGGCTGGCTCAGCGCCGCCCGGCCGATCATCACGCCGGCGCATCCGGTGATTTCCATCATGCGCTTGGCGTCCTGCGGCGAATGAATGTCACCATTGCCGATCACGGGAATCGTCTTGCACGCCGCCACCACTTCGGCGATCCCGTCGAGCCGCGCATGACCGGAGAACCGCATCTCAGTCGTTCGGCCGTGGATGGTGATCATCGCCACGCCCGCGTCTTCCAGTCGCTTCGCCAGCGCCGGAGCGACGATGCACGTGTCGTCCCAACCCAGCCGCATCTTGGCGGTCAGCGGGGTATGGCGAAGCGTCTTGATCAGGCGCTCGACCATACGCACCGTGTTGTCCGGATTGCAGAGCAATTTCGAGCCGCCATCGCGCTTGGTGATCTTGTCGACCGGGCAACCCATGTTGATGTCGATCACATGCGCCCCGCGATCCTCCGCCCACCGCGCGGCCTCGCAGAGCAGGTCGATATCCCCGCCGTATAACTGCATCGACAGCGGCGAATCTTCCTCGCACGTCGCCGCCAGTTGCATGGACCTGCGCGTCTGGCGCAGCACCCCTTCAGGACACAGCAGGTCGGTCACCGCCAGCCCAACGCCGCCGCAGGCACGGGCGATGACGCGAAAGCTCACATCGCAGTAACCAGCAATCGGCGCCAGCAGAAGCGGCGTGGCGAGTTGAAGATTTCCAATTCGAAGTGGCGACATTTTCAGGTCAGATTACTCGGGTCTTTCAGCGTACGCGAACGCGTACGGGGTAAGTGTCGTACGTGTGTCGTCGGCACCGGCACGAATATTGGAGATTCTTCTTGCGGCTCGCGACTTACAGCTTCGCCGAATCCAACGACTGATCTACATGCAGTCCGCACTCGGTCTTCTCTTTGCCCGCCCAGCGGCCGGCGCGGGGGTCTTCACCGGGGAGGACGGGGCGCGTGCAACTCAGCGGATTGCATCCGATCGACAGATACCCTTTTTCAACCAGCGGGTGATACGGCAGCTCGTGCTCTTTCATGTAGAGACCGATCTGGCGATTGCTCCACGGCAATAGCGGGCTGATCGCGTAGCAGTTGTTGCGGCGGCTCCATTCGACGATCTGCCGGCTCGCGCGCGTGTCCGCCTGGTCGCGCCGGATGCCGCGCAACCACGCGGCGGGCGCGAGTTCCTTCATCGCGCGATCGAACGGCTCATTCTTATTCGCGCCGCAGCACGAATCGACGTCATTCCGCCAGTCGAACGCCTCGGCTTTATCGTGCAGGTATTTCACCGGGTCCTGATGGGTTCGATACACCCAGACGTTCAGATCAAACCGCTTGCGAAGAGATTCCATGAACGCGTAGGTCTCGGGGAACAGGTAGCCGGTGTCGACCATGATCACGCGGATGCGCGGCGAATTCTGGATCGCCATGTGCAGGAGAACGGCGCTTTCGGCGCCAAAACTGCTGCTCATCACCAGATCGCCGCCGAACTGCGCCGCCGCCCACGCCGCAATCTGCGGTGGCGTTCGCTCTTCGAGCAGCAAGTTAACTTCGGGTAAATCGATGGCCATGGTCGGTCCGTCTGGAGAGCTGCGTCGATCGCCCGGGATCAACGCCGACAAATCTCCTGCATGACAGTAGGAAACTCAATCTCCTTTTGCAATCCCAGCTTCCCGAGGCGCTGATGGCAGCCGCGCGACTCGGTGGGTTCGTTCATTCTATTGGTGTATCGACGCTTCCTGTCACCTTTAATGGTCTAACTCTTGGTCCGTTATAATTTTACGTAATGCAGAACGTTCCCCCCGCGTAGCATCGTGATCCTTGAGTTGGGTTCGTTTGTCTTATTCCACGGCGCGGCGACCGAAAACATGCGGCACAAAGACCACTAATTTAGTAGGGAATGCAGGCTGACGATTCTGGAGTATTCGCCGGTGGGAATATTTCGACGGGCAAATTGAGTTCCTTACATTATGCGAACATGATCGTTTCGTCAAGCAAAAAAGAGCCAAGCTTGGCGGTCGCGTGATTGGCAGATGCGGGCGATGCAAAAGGATTGATGTTGAGGGCCATGCCTAGTAAAAATGGTGCTCCCCCGGCGTCTTTATTTCGGCGCGGTTCTTCTGGCGGTTCCTGATATACCTTTGCGAGCATTATGCGTAAAAACACCCAATCCCCCGTCCGATCCCGCGTCCGATCTCCTCTTTTCGTCGAGGCACTGGAAGGCCGACAGTTTTTGTCGGCAACCATCGGTGCGACCGACGGCCTGACCCCCTCCGCCGCCACCGTCGCGACCTCGGCGAAGGTCGTCGTCGGATCGACCGCCACGATCCTCGGGCAGACGCAGACGCTGCAGATCCGCGTCAGCGCCACCTCGGGTACGCCGCGCGGGACGATTCAGTTGGTCAACGGCAGGACGAACATGGGCATTGAAGGCACGCTCAACCGTTTCGGCCGGGTGACGTTCACGTTCGACGCCGGCCGGGCACTGTATGTCGGCAATTACAAAGTCAGCGCCCGCTATCTCGGCAACAGCACGTTCGTGGGGACCAAGTCTCCGATCGTTCGTTTCGACGTAAATGCCCCAACACTCACTAACGCCGGCAACGGCCTGCGCTACGCGACGGTCACCACGGGGCGCGGCCGCGCGGCGCAGCCGGGGGCAATGATCACGGCGCAGTACACCGGCTTTGATGCCAACACGGGGGTTATGTTCGACCAGTCTTCGAATCACGCCCCAGGCACGTTTAGCTTTCAGCTCTACGCAAATCCCCAGCAGGTTATTGCAGGTTTCGATCAGGGAACGCGCGGCATGCGGACGGGCGAGGTGCGCGTGCTCGTGATCCCGTCAAACCTGGGATACAACGACGGACTGACCCGGATCTTCGTGCTTAAGTTGGTGTCGCTGGCGTAATGCCATCCACCGCCCGCTTTGCGCGCCACCTAAAGAGATGGTGGTCTGGCAGGCACCTCGATATACTTGGTTCTATGCTCGTTTGGACCACTTGCCCCGCCGTTGAACGATCATCTGAAAAGATCAGCGGCGCGTGGGCATTTCGGGGATCGCGCGTGCCGGTTAAGGCGCTGTTCGAGAACCTCGAAAGCGGCGCGACGATCGACGACTTCCTTTCGTGGTTCCCGGAATCAGGCGCGATCAGGTGATGCAGGTTCTTGAACACGCCGAGAGAAGCCTGATCGAAGCGTGATGAATGAAGATACTTTTTGACCAAGGCACGCCCGCACCCCTGCAAAAATATCTTGTTCTTCATGAGTTCGTCACCAGCGAAATGCTCATACCTCAGTCGCTACGCGATTTTGGCAAGAAGCGACTCATAAAGTTCGCGCGGAATACGATTCGCGCCGGCCCGACCGAGGGTGATCTTCGGCTTATTTCCGCCATGGAAATCGCTGCCGCCGGTCTGGAGCAAGTTGTATTTCACTGCCAGTGACCGGTACTTCGCGGCCGCGGCGTCGTCGTGATCGCTGTGCAGCACTTCGATGCCCGCCAAGCCCAGGTCCACCAGGTCTTTGACGACGCGCTCGAGTTGGGCATCGTTTTCAGTTCGCAGTTGAATCGGATGCGCAAGCACCGCGACGCCGCCTGATTGGCAGATGAGGTCAATTGCCTGGCGCGGCGTGAGACGCTCTTTGTCAAAGTACGCCGGGGCGCCCTGTGCCAGGTATTTGTCGAACGCCTGCTTGATGGACGAGACGTATCCCTTTCGCAGCAAAACCGCCGCGATGTGCGGGCGCCCGATCACCAGTCCGCCGGCTTCGGCTTCCACCTCCGCCATCGTGATGGTCACGCCCAGGTCGTTCAGCTTCTGGACGATCTTCGGATTGCGGTTGTCACGCCCGGCCAGCAGCGTAGTGGTCAGATCGCGCAGGATCGGGCTGTGCGGGTCGATGCCGTAGCCGAGGATATGAAGCGTGCCGGGTTGCGGGAATTCGGCGCTGATTTCGATGCCGGCAAGGAAATCGATCCCCATTTCCTGGGCAGTCAAAGCCGCTTCGGCGACGCCAGCGATCGTGTCATGATCCGTCAGCGCGATGGCGCTGAGCCCGTTGTCCTTCGCCAGACGAACGACCTCCGACGGACTCAATGTTCCATCGGAGGCGGTGGAGTGACAGTGAAGATCGACGTACATGGGTGGCACAGAATGAAGATGGGCCACAGAGGCACGGAGACACAGAGAAGAGAAGACGTTCTAACCGCAGATTACGCAGATAAGAACATGCAAACACGTATTCATAAATCTGCGCAATCTGCGTAATCTGCGGTTAAAAACGTATTGTCTTTCTTCTCTCTGTGTCTCTGTGCCTCCGTGGCGAATGAATCTTACTCACGCCGCGAGATAACCCTTGTCCGTCAGATACGCCAGTATCTGCTTCGCAGCTTCTTCGGGCGACGCGTTTTCGGTGTCCACAACGATCTCCGGGTTCACCGGCGCTTCGTACGGGTCATCAATCCCGGTGAAACCTTTGATCTCGCCGGCGCGGGCTTTCTTATACAGCCCCTTCGGGTCGCGCTTCTCGGCGGTCGCGAGGCTTACATTGATATAGACCTCGATGAACTCGCCGGGCTTGTTGTTGGCGCGAACGGCGTCGCGGTCCTTGATGTACGGACTGATGAAGCTGGTGACGGCGATCACGCCGGCGTCGGAAAACAGCTTGGCGACCTCGCCGATACGGCGGATGTTCTCGCCGCGATCTTCGGCGCTGAAGCCGATACCGAATCGCTTGGCGGCCTCATCGCTATAGCCGGACTTTTCTTTAAGGCTCTTGGGGTCTTTATTCAGCCCGAAGCGGATGTTGTCACCGTCGAGCCGATAGGCCGCTTTGCCCTGGTGCAGCAGCATCTGCTCGAGAATGCTCGCGATCGTGCTCTTACCCGACGCCGACAGGCCGGTCATCCAGACGGTGACGCCTTTCTGTTTCAGCAGCGCCTGTCGTTCTTCGCGGGTGACCGCGCCTTCGTGCCATGTGATGTTCGTGTCTTTGTTCGATAGTGTCATAGGAAGCACGATAGTAAATTCATCCTTCAAACGCCACCACTGAGGAATTCGTCAGGACTGACGGCAACTTTGCCAAATCGCTCACGAAATTGCCGGTCAAATGTCACCACCCGGCAATTCAGTGCTTCGGCTGTGAGTGCGAATTCGGTGTCATACGTGCTGCAACGATGAGCCAGCGATTGCTGAACGACCAGCGTCGGCGGTGGCGCAATCGTTATTCTGACTGCCTGTTCAAAATGGGCGCATAGCTCACTGATGCTCTGCCAATCGATGCTTCCCGCCATCAATGCTTTGACAACGACATTGGTGAACTCGCTGCGCGCAAGCGGCGGCGCGAACCACAGAGGATCTTTGTCCCATACTCGTTCGGCAATGGACGTGTGAGCCGATGGGATCGTTAATGCAACGAGGATATTTGTATCGGCAACGATCACTCGTATCGATGTCGCTTGGCATCGCTAATATCCTCATCCGTGAGCCATACTCCCGCAGAGGCAAGCTTGTCGCGCGTCCGTCGTATATCGTCCAGAAGCCGCATCGCCGTGATGCGATCCTCGACCACAACCGCTCTTTCAAGCCATTCCACGGCTTCGACAGATGGAGTGACGGAGCGTGCATTTGCGGCACGTTCGAGCGCTGCCACGACGTTGTCCGGCACATTCTGTAGTGTCAATGTCGTCATAACTTACTCCTGCTCAAACAACGGCGTGCTGAGATAGCGCTCACCGATGCTGGGCAGAATGACCACGATCAGTTTACCCTTATTTTCCGGCCGGGCGGCGATCTTTGCGGCGGCGGCGACGTTGCCGCCGGAGCTGATGCCGCCGAAGAGGCCTTCTTCCTTGTGCAGACGCCGGGCCCATTCGAACGCCTCATCATCGGTCACCTGGACCACTTCATCGACAATCGGCAGGTGCAGGTTCGCCGGCACAAAGCCCGCGCCGATGCCCTGGATTTTATGACGGCCGGGCTTGATCTCCTGCTGCTCGCGCGTCTGGGTGATCACCGGCGACGCCACCGGTTCCACCGCGACCGCTTTAAAACTCGGCTTGCGCTGTTTGATCACTTCGGCAACTCCGGTGATCGTGCCGCCCGTGCCGTCGCCGGCGACGATGAAATCAGCCTTGCCATCAGTATCCGCCCAGATCTCCTCGGCGGTTGTTTTGCGGTGGATCTCCGGGTTCGCGGGGTTCTCGAACTGATTTGGAATGAAGGCTTTTTTCTGCTCCTTGGCCACTTCCTGCGCCTTGGCGATCGCGCCTTTCATTCCGTCAGCCGCCGGGGTAAGGACCAATTGCGCGCCCAGGGCCTTAAGCAGGCGACGCCGCTCGATCGACATGCTCTCGGGCATCGTCAGGATCAGCTTATATCCCTTGGCGGCGCACACAAACGCCAGCGCGATGCCAGTATTGCCGCTGGTGGGCTCGACGATCACGGTGTCGTGATCGATCTTACCGGCCTTCTCAGCGGCTTCGATCATCGCAAGTCCGATGCGGTCCTTCACGCTGGACAGCGGGTTGAAGAATTCGCACTTGGCGACCACGGTGGCACCGCCGGCGGGGATGATCCGGTTCAGGCGCACCAGCGGCGTGCCGCCGATGGTTTCGGTGATGTCGTTATAGATTTTTCCGTGTGGCTTCAAGGGCATGTGATTCTCCGGTTGAAAGAGACAAAACGGTTTAGAGGATCAGAACAGAGAACGCAAGTTTTTCCAGTTCAGACGATGCCGGTGCATTAGCAGGGGTCGTGTGGATAGTTATTCAACGACATGGATGCCGACTTCGGCAAAACGGCCCGTCGCCTCGTCAATCCGCCAGCCGCGGACCTCACGCACTTCGTCCGCCGACACGCTCAGGATCAAGTAGAGGTACACCGGCCAAGCCGCCTCCAGATCGAACGCACTGGGTTCGGCCGGGTGGTCCGGGTGGCTGTGATACGTGCCCATCACCTGACTTCCCGTGCCGTCCAGCGATCGTTCTGTGCGCATCTGTGCCGCGGGATCGATGGTAAACCGTCGCCGCCGCTCGCCTTGGATGGCCCACGAATTACCTGCCGCAACTGCCCGGACAATGCGATTTCCCTCGCCAATCAATAGCCCGCAAGCTTCGTCCGGATACCTATCCTGACAATCCGCCTGCGCAATGCGCATCGCCGAAAAATCGATCAGAATCTCCGATGGCATATACTATTTCCTATATTTACACGAGACAACTAGGATTTCAAGGACCTAATGCCTCACCGTGAGTGCCGGTTTCAGACATCGTGGTGGGCTGGGTTGCCGCCGAGAGCGCGATTGCATCGAGCATGATCCGCAACTTCGGGTTTTTTGGATCGACCGAGACCCATCGCTCCAGCGTCAGCTTTGCCAGTTCACGGTCCTTCAAGATCGTGGAGCGAAGCAGCAGGAGCCGTAGCGAATCCGGTACACAGAGACCCAGATCCAGCGCCCGCCGGCCGGCTTCGGACGACTCGGCGTAGCGATTCTGCGCCATGAGCAGTTGTGAAAGATTGTTGTACTCCACCGGCCGGGGACGGATCGCAATCGCACGGCGGGCATGTCGCTCCGCTTGCTCGAAGTCCCCATCGCGAATCGCACGCGATGCGAGCCCTGCATAGCTCATCAACGACTTTGGTTGAAGCTGCGCATTATGCGTCTGCAGTGCGCGCTGATCCCACCACCGGGTGATCTGAAACACCGTCAATACGCTCATGATGCCCAGCACCACGCAGACCGCCGCGCGGTGAATGGTCGCGCGCTCGGCGATAAGCATCATCACAAGCCCCACGCCGAGCAAAGACTGGTACAGGTAATGATCCGTGACCGTCGAATATTGCTGCATATCAAAACGCAGCAGCCCGGATACCGGCAGCAGCGGCATCACCAACAGCACGGCCGCCAGTTTCAGGCGCCGGCTGCCGAAGCGCAGGAGCAAAGCGCCCACGATCGCGGGTATGATCCACGTCCAGAAAATCGATCGGTCGTCGATAATGACATCCGGCGCTCGCGCGTAATCCGGCACGAGATTGATCGGCAGGATGATCTTGTAAAGGTAATAAGCGATCGCGTCGGCGGCGATCAGCGGCCGCGCCCACAGCGGGGAATAGAGGTTCGTCGGCGTCTGGATGTGCATCATCACCGCACCGGAAATCACGGCCGGGAAGATGAACGGCGCTGCCAGGCGAAACCGTTGTTCCATCGAGCGATTGGTGACCAGGCAATCGACCAGAAACAGCGTCAGCGGCAGAATCACCCCGGTTGGCTTGCTCAGCGTGGCCGCGATGACGAACAAGAATGTCAGCACCCAGTCGCGCCGGCGGTTCGAGCGGAAATGCGACAGGTAACTCGCAATCGCCAGGAAACTGAACAGCCCGCACAGTTCGTCCTTAAGCCCGGTCGTCCAGGCCACCGATTCCACCTGGATCGGGTGCAGCGCGAACGCCAGCGCGCCCAGCACCGGCGCCCATCGGTGCTCCGTGAGATGGCGGAGCACCCGCCAAGCCGCGATCGCACTGGCTGCGTGCACGAGGACGGATACGGTCTTAAACACCGTCGGCGGCATGCGCTGCTCGGCGGTGGGTGCGTCGAGGTCCAATACGAAATACGCGATGACGTGCCACACCGAATACGTCAGCGGCGCGAAGATATTGAAAGCGGGGTCGGTGTAATGCTTAACAAAATTTGACCAAGACGGGTCCAGGTAGCGGACGTTGTCGCGCAGCATGGAGGTATCGTCCATGTGCGCATAAGGCCCGGGCACAACCGCCGCGAACACGGCGCAGACGATGACGAAAATGATCGCGAGATCGAGCCAGTAATTCCGCGCGGGTGCCGCGATGCTGGTGTGGTCGATAGCGGGATTGATCTCACTTGAAATGACAGACATCCAACCTCGCACTCGTTAAGCGTGGCACGAGCTATCAGCCCGTGTTCATTTATTCGTGTTCATTTATCCGTTTTCACCGACCTGCGTAATCAGAGGACACGAGTTCATCCAAGATACCGGGCAACCAGCGCCCGCGCCTGCGCGCAATCAGCGGTTCCGTGTACGAGCACGCGCCCGTCGGCGAAGACATCGAGCGAAATCGCCGCGTCGGGCTGACAATGTACCAGATACTCATTCCGCGATACCGCCGGCGTCAGCCGTCGCAATTTCGTTTCGGCGGCGTCTAAAAACCCGTCAACCGCGCCGGGATCCAGCCGCACCTGCACCGTATCACGGCCGCACAGGCTTACCGCGCCGGGCGCTATTGCGGTGAGATAATCCAGGCGCTTTTGTCCACAGGCGATACATTCGGCATCCCGCGCATCGGCCAGCGCGATTGTGCGGAATCGGCGCGTCCACAAATCGATCGCGACCATCGCCGGCTGATAGAGATCCGGGCCGTCGATGATCAACCGCATCACTTCGGCCGCCTGCATGGCGCCGACCACGGCCGCAACCGGTCCCAGGATGCCGGCGGTGTCGCAGGTCGGCAGATCAATCGGCGCCGGCGGCGTGGGGAAGACGCATCGCAAACAGGGTGTTCTTCCGGGCACAATCCCCAGCACGCGCCCTTCGGTTCCGACGCAACCGCCGTATACGAGTGGGAGATTTCGCGCGATCGACAGGTCATTGAGCAGAAAACGCGTCGCGACATTGTCAGTTGAATCGATCAGCACGTCCGGGCGATGGCGATCGACCAGCGCCAGCGCATTATCCGACGTGATATCGGCGACCACCACATCCACCGCGCAATCTGGATTGGCCGCCCGGCACGCGATCGCGGCGGCCTGCGCTTTGGGGGTGGCGAGCGACGCATCGGTCTGCGTGTAGAGGTTCTGCCGGTGGAGGTTGCTGAGTTCGACGACATCACGATCGATCAGGATCAATCGCCCGACGCCGGCGCGGCATAACTGATCGGCCACGGTGCAGCCGAGCGCGCCGACGCCAGCCAACATCACCGATGCGTGTCGCAGCCGTTCCTGCCCGCTGCGGCCGATCTGCGGGAGGAGAATCTGGCGCTGGTATCGATCCATTTGCTCCCAACGACTATAGTACGGGCTCGAAGAAGGAAATACCCAATGCCCGCAGACACCCAGACCATCATCGATGCCGCACAAAAGGTCGCCGACCTGCTCGCCGACCACCCGGCGGTCGAGAAATATAAACAGGCCCAGAAATCGCTGCAGGACGACCCTGACGCGTCCAGCCTGCTGAAGGAATTTAATTCCGTCCTGACGCAAATCTCGCACAACGAGCGTGCAGGTCTGCCGCCCACCGAGCAGCAGCGCAAGCAATTTGAAGGGCTTCAGACGCAGATCGCGTCGCACCTGAAATTCAAAGCCTATTCGATGGCCGAGTATGAACTGACGGACCTGCTGCGCAAGATCAGCCAGACCTGGCAGAAGCCGCTCGCCCGACCAGGCGCTGGTGGCGCTGGCGATGCCCAGGCGCGCGGGCCGCAGTTGACGATTTAAACGGCGAGGGGAAAGGTCGGCGGGGAAAAATCGGACGCAGAAAGTTGCGACGCGGGATTTGGCGGGTTTCGCTATGGCCTACTGGCTTCTCAAAACCGAGCCGTCCGATTTCAGCTTTGACGATCTGGTCAAAGCAAAGCGCGCGGTCTGGGACGGCGTCGCCAATAACACCGCGCTGATCCATATTCGCCGAGTAAAAAAAGGTGATCTGGCGATCATCTATCACACCGGCGACGAGAAAGCCGCGGTCGGGATCGCTGAGGTCGTCACAGATGCCTACCCCGACCCGCGCGCGGCAGACAGCAAGGTCGTGGTATTTGATCTAAAGCCGAAACAGCGCCTGGCAAAACCGGTCACGCTGAAACAGATCAAGGCCGATCCGTTGTTCGCGGAGTGGGAGCTTGTCCGCATCTCGCGCCTCAGCGTCATGCCCGTGCCGACGGCCATCTGGAAACGCATCAACCAACTATCCGAGGATTGAACATGAGCACCATTCCCAGCAACGTCACCCCGCCGCACGAAACGTCGCAATCGCCAATGGACGACCAGACCGTCTACTACGAAGGTTCGCCGAAATTACGCGGCGAAATCGGCATCCTGCTGCTGTGGACGCTGGCGGGCATTATCGTCGCCGGCTTTCCATTTTTGGTCGACTGGAGCGTCGGCAACGTCCACTGGGTTGCCTACGTGGTCGGGTTCACAGTCGCGTTCATCCTGTGGATCATCCCGGCGATTCTCGTGCGACGGAATTTCTATCGCATCACCAACTACCGCATCGACTACGAGCATGGGCTGATCGTCAAAAAGATGGATACGCTGGAACTGTGGCACGTCGACGACGTCAGCCTGACGATGGGGCCGCTCGACCGCATGCTCAATGTCGGCACGATCGTCGTAAAGAGCAACGACGACACCACGCCGCGGCTGGAATTGAAATCATTGAGCAGCCCGCGCCAATTGCTGGAGACGCTCAAGACGCGAATCATCTCGGTCAAGCGTCAGCGCGGAGTCGTGAAAATTGACGGCGGCGGACACGACCACGATCACGGCTCACTCGGTACTTAGCCGCGCCGTCGCCCCGCCATCGACGACCAGCGACTGGCCGGTCATGAAACTGGATCGGTCGTTGTCGGCCAGGAATAAAATCGTCTGTCCGATCTCCACGGGCTTGCCCACTCGGCCCATCACATGCTTCTTCCCCAGGCCGCGCAGCTTTTTCTGAACATCATTGCCGTTCGCGTGCCCGCGCGACAATCCCGCGTGCAGCATCGGGGTATCCACCGCGCCCGGCAACACCGCATTGCAGCGCACGCCCATCTCGCCGAATTCCAACGCCATCGCCCGCGTCAACGCCAGCAGCGCGCCCTTGCTGGCGGCATAGGCGGCGATGCCGCTGCTTGTCGCGACCGCATGCACGCTAGAGATATTGACGATCGATCCGCCGCTCTCTTTCAACAGCGGCAGCGCGCACTGCACCGAAAGAAAGATCGACCGAACATTACACGCCATGATCATGTCGAACTCGTCGGCCGTCGTCTCGGAGATCGGCTTGCAGATCTGGCAGGCAGCATTGTTGACCAGCGCATCGAGCCGGCCTTGCTTGGATCGAATCAGCTCAAAAATCGTATGCGGCGCTTCCACTTTGGAAACATCCGCCTGGATAAACTGGTGCACAATCTCCGGCGCAGCATCCTTGCGCCGATCCACCCCGACGACCACCCACCCCGCTTCATAAAACACGCGCGCAGTCGCACTCCCGATCCCCCCACTGACACCGGTAATCGCAACTACTCGTTTGCTCATTGGCATTTGCTCGACTGATCAAACAAAAAGAAACACGAACTAGCCACAGAGGCACGGAGACACAGAGAAAATATTTTTAACCGCAGATTTCGCAGATTGCGCCGATAACAAACGTTTCTTTTCAATCTGCGCAATCTGCGAAATCTGCGGTTAAAAGATTCGCATCTCCACTCTGTGCCTCTGTGACTCTGTGGCAAATTCTTCTTTTCATCGTTCAAGCCGCGCGGCGCTCGCCGCGCTTTACTTCGCGCAATCCGCTCAGCAGGTTGCGGATCGAGCTCTGGTGCACCCGCTCCCACGCGGCTGGGGATGAATTGCTGTTGTGTGGCGCGAGCAGCACATTGCTCATCTGTTTCAATGGCGAACTATCCGGCAACGGCTCGACTTCAAACACATCCAGCCCCGCGCCGGCGATCTGTTTTGTCTTCAGCGCCGCAACCAGCGCAGGCTCATCCACGATCGGCCCGCGGCTGGTATTGATCAGCACCGCCGACGGTTTCATCATCGCAAATTGCTTTGTACTCATCAGATGATGGCTCGATGGGTTCAGATCCGTATGCAGCGTGACGAAATCGCTGCGCGCCAGCAGGTCGTTTAACTTGCACGGTTCCATCTGCGCGACCGCCAGGAACGATCGGTCCAGCTCGCGCACGTCATTGCCCAGCACGGTCATCCCGAACGACGCCGCCCGGCGGGCGACTTCTTTGCCGATGTTCCCCACGCCGACGATGCCGATCGTGCACTCGCTCAGCGATTTGCCCGCGATCTTCTCCCATCGCCCCGCTTTCATCTGCTGGTCCATCCACGGCGTCTGGCGGGCGAAGCTCAACATGTACGCGAACACGCTGTCGGCCACGGGGACCGAAAACGCATTCGGCGTGTTGCCGATCCTGATCCCAAGCTCATCACAGCCGGCCCGGTCGATCGAATCGATGCCCGTCCCCCACTTGCTGATGATCTTCATCCGCGTCGCGGCTTCCAGCACGCGCCGCGTGTAGCGGTCGTCGCCGCAGATCGTGCCGTCGATATTGCCGACTAATTCCAACAACTGATTTTCCTCAAGCCGCTCAAACACCGGCGGCACGATCACGCGGCATCCCTCGGATTCAAGGACTGGCGTGAATCGGTTCATGAACGGGATCATGTACGGCGCGGTGACCAGCACGTTCCATTGCGTGTTCATGCCGCGCTCCTCCGCTGGCGGACAGTCTGGTAGAGCATCTCGGCGATCGTGAAATCGGCCTCTTCGTCGATGTCCCACGCCTCGATCCGATCCACCTCAAACATGATCGGCGATCCGCCAATCCGGTTGCGGAATTTCTCCAGCGACGCGCGCGTGAAGATATAAAAACACGAGTTCTCAAAATACAGCGGCGGCAGGTCCTGCGTCCGCTCGAGCACCGCGGGGTTGTGATTCACCGGGCGGGAGAATCTGTCCCACAATCGCTGCTGCAATCGGGTCACGCTAAACAGCGAATCGTGCTGCCCGCGCGCGTCCATAAACCGCTTAACAGCCGCCGTGATCGTGTCCGGGTGCAGCAGCGGGTTGGTGCTGTGGGTTTGCAGATAAATATCCGCCGCCGCGCACGATGTGGTGTGCAGCAGCACATCGTTCATCGGCAGCATGTCATCGCGCAGGTGCTGCGGGCGATCGATCAGTATTGCGTCGGGAAATTCCTTGCTCGCGATCGCGCGAATGGCGTCGCTATCGGTGTCGATGACGATCCGGTCGATCATCCCGCTCATCCGCAGCGAGTCGACGATATGACAAAACAGCGGCCGACCGCCCAGGGGACGCCAGTTCTTGCCCGGCACGCGCTTGGAGTCGTGCCGCATCGGAATAATCGCCGCGACCGTCGGTCTCATGCCGCCTCCTGCTTTTGCAGCCGATCGAACAGCCCGTAGTAATCCACCTTCGGAAATATCTGCAGCTTCCCGCCCACCGTCGCATCGATGATTTTCCGCCCGGATGTCTCGTACACGTGCTTCGCCACGCGATAGCTCAATTCGCTCCCCTCCAGGTCCGGCAGATGCCAGCGGAAGCCTTTACCGAAGTAGTTCGGATCAAAATGATTCGGATCATTCCCCTCCGACGTCACGGCTGCGTGGGGATTGCCTTCAAACTTGTAGCTATGATCCACCCCGATCAGGATCACTTCCTTAAACCCCATGTAATACGCAAGCTGGATCGCGACCATCGTCACGGTCGATCCTTCCCAGCATCCTTCGGTGAGATCGGTAAAGAACCACGACCGCAAGCCAGAGCGCGTCCAGAGGAATTGCGTGTTGTCCGAAAAGTCCACCAGGTCCCGGCAATGCCAGCCAATAAACTTCGGCATCGACAACGCCGCGATTTCCTTGGCGCACTGCTCCACCACCAGCTCATTCACGACCACGTGATACGTCGTCTGGAACCCCATTTTGTCGAAATTCATGTAGATCCGGTTCAGCCCGAACGTCACTTCATTCTTCAGCAGCGTCAGATCGGTATTCTTCAGGCTAGGCCCGTTCCCGATAATGAAGCACCGCTCCCCCGCGTGCTTATTATGAAACGACGGCAGCCGCCGCATGGATGTCCGGTACCGCCGGTCCTGCCGCTCCCACCACCGCGCGATTTCTTTCTCCCGCTTCGGGCCGACGATCTGCGACAAGGCGCTGGTTACTAGGCTTTTGGGAATGAGGCTCATCTGGGTCTGGTATCGACCGAGGAATGAGAGATTCTTGAGTTATTGGACGTGGGGAGAGGGGAAACGGCGTTTTTGCGGATTTGGTCCATCACATTCGCCTGAGATGGAATAGGCCATAGATTTCACAGATCGCGCAGATTCACCGGGACCAAGATGCGTAGGTCCGGGTACGCCGGGCTATTCCATTTTACTTCGGGATTGTTCGCCGGCGCCATATCTAGGTTGTCTCCTGCCTTGGCTTTGTTCATGCCAATTGCCGTAATACTGCGGCGCAGAAGTCGTAAAAGGTAGTGTGGGGTCTGCCTCACGTCTTTATTGGGAAAGGTTCGCGGACCAACCAACTAATCCTGCGATTTGCTTGCCATACGATTTTGGCTGTCTAAACTCACCGAGTGTCATAGGCCGGGAGTGAGCATGTCTGTAAAACGCCACGCTACCGCCGCATTTTGCGCGGTCATTTTAGTGTTCGGGATCGGTTCTCAGTCCGTCAGCGCTCAAACGCTTTCCGAAGCTCGTCGCGTATTCAAAACAAAGCTGCTCCAAAAAGTAAATGCCAAACAGCCGGTAGAAAAGCCACCATCGCATCTGTTCCAACTCATCAAATATAAGTCGGCAGCAGGCAATCTTGACGCTTATTTGACTCCAGATCCCCGGGATGGCAAAAAACACCCAGCCATAATCTGGATAACGGGTGGCGACTGTAACTCGATCGGCGATGTTTGGAGCGAGGCATCAAAGGACAATGACCAGACTGCGTCAGCTTATCGAGATGCCGGAATCGTCATGATGTTTCCTTCACTGCGTGGTGGAAACATGAACCCTGGTTTCCAGGAAGGCTTTTACGGGGAGGTCGATGACATTGTCGCCGCCGCAGACCATCTGGCTGCACAACCGTACATCGACCCGTCTCGCATTTACCTTGGCGGACACAGCACTGGCGGAACCATGGTGTTGCTGGTGGCCGAAGTTTCGACCCGTTTTCGTGCCGTGATTTCCCTGGGACCTGTCTCAAACATTTCTAGATACGATTCCTCGACAATCAGCTTGCCTTTTGAAAAGAATGAACAGGAAATTAAGCTTCGATCTCCCGGATTCTGGCTGGATTCAATCAAAACGCCCACCTATGTCTTTGAAGGCTCACAGGCCCCTGGCAATTCTGCCGAACTGCGGCAGATGGCGAAATCTACGAAATCAACACTCATCAACTTCTTGCTTATAAAAGGAACTCACTTCAGCTTGTTATCTCAGGTCAACAAAATCCTTGCCGAAAAAATCATTGCGGACAATGCAAAAGAAGTAAACCTCGCGTTCACCGACTCAGAACTTAAAGCGCTCTCGGCATTGAAGCCCCCTGTGGAAGAGACTCTGCGCGCAATGCCTGTCAGCACAGCAATCGCCGGGAAAAAAGGGGTGACTAGAGCAATGTTCGTGATTAGCAAATCTGACCATATGACGGGACTGATTTATTCAATCGCTCCAACAGGCGGTTTCGCATCGATCAAGTCTGTCTCAATGCGGCAAAGGACTCAGCTGCCGGATACAGAGTCAAAGGTTGAAGCTGCACGCAACGGATACATTCTCTTTGGAGTCATGGTTGATGCAGACACCAAACTCAACGCATTGCAACTTGTTTACGTCCGACTGAAGGACGACGGCAGCATTGATCCGAACGACACTTACTCAAGCGAATGGCTTGGCACTCGCACCAAAGCTCAGCCCGTTAAACTGGGATGTGATCAAACCAAGAAAGTAGTCGGTGCGAAGTTAGAAATACAGGACGGCACCATCAGCGGGATTGCCCTATCGATGATGCCCCAAGGCAGTACGTAAATCGTACCGTGAGGCCTGCCTGTGGGCATCGACATCTCTTGGCCAGCCATCGAGTTACGTCTCGAAAATGCGAAAAATGCAGCATGTGCGCGTTTTGCTGTTCCTGGACTGACTGCAGACGGAATTGATAAGACAGGTCTTGGGCGTTTTCTCCCTGTCTCCTGTCTCCTGCCCCCCCATCTCCTACCGCCGGCAAATCACCGTCGTATGCACCGACCAATCCGCATCATCCGGATACGGCTCGACCGACATCGCGGCGCGGTTGATCCATTGCACGTCAAAACGTGAAGTCAGCAGCGGCATCAGGTCCAGCGGGTTGCGGGTTTTCCAGGGATGGATCTCGATGACCCACGTGTGCACGTTCGGCAGTTCATCAATCTGATCCGGGATGACTCGGAATTCTTCCCCTTCGATGTCCAGCTTGATGACGGTGGCGGCGGGTTCGAGGGTGGGAATCCGGAGGCCTTGCACTTCTATTACACCCCGCTCGACGACGCGGCCGTTACTGTCGGCGGTGAACTGGACTTTGTCGTTCTTTGTGGTGATCGCGCAGTGTCGGATCGACGGGTTAAACCCGTTGAGCGCGAGATTCGCCTCGGCGATGGCGCAGTTGCTCTCAACCGCATCGACGCAGATCAGCTTCTTCGGTTTCATCGCCGCCAGCACCAGCGCGTAGTGGCCGTGGTGGGTGCCGACGTCGACGACGGTCTCGTTCGTCAGATCGAGATTTTTCACGATCCACTCGTACTCGAGTCGCGTGTGCGGCTTGATCGGGTCGTACCACGCCTGGGCCTCGGGCGTGGCGAAGAAGAAGCGCAGCGCGTGCCCGGCGATACTGAACGGTTTGATATACGGGCGAAACGGCGACGCCTCGGACTGGGTTGTCTCGATCTGCTCGGTGGGTTGCTGTAGAGTGCTCTGCATGGCGTTATCCCTTCAGTACGACGAGGCCAAAGTCGTCTTCGATTATTTCGCCCGCCATCCTCGCGAGCCGAGACGCGCAATCGGAAACGCGGGTGTGATGGTCGATGTCGGCGCTCACTTCGGCACGTCGCTCCGCCCGTACCTGGCACAAGGCTGGCGCGTGATCGCGTTCGAGCCGGATTCCACCAAGCTCCCGAAATTGCAGCCCTATTTTGCGAGCCCGAATCTCACATTCTTTCGCGCCGCGGTGGGCGATCAGGCGACAGAAGCCGTGCAGTTTTATACATCGCCGGAGTCGACCGGCATCGCGTCGCTGGTGCCGTTTCGCGAATCTCATACGCCTTCGGAAACTGTTGCGATCACTACGCTCTCGATCGAGTTGCCCAAGCTCGGCATCGCCACGATCGATTACCTGAAGATCGATACCGAAGGCTACGATCTGCAAGTACTTCGCGGCCACGACTGGTCGGTGCGGCCGGAGGTGATCATGTGCGAGTTTGACGAGATCAAAACCCGCCCGCAGGGTTTCACGTATCGCGCGCTCGGCGATCTGCTGCTGGCGCACGATTATCAAGTCTATTGCTCGCAATGGGCGCCGCTGCTTCGCTACGGCAGCGGGCACGCGTGGCACTCGGTTTTGCGATATCCGTGTGAGCTGCATCACGCCGATGCGTGGGGCAATTTCATCGCGGTGCATTCTTATTCGCATGTCGCGACGATGGAGTCGCTCATCGCGCCGCACATGAATG
>JACMML010000306.1 GCA_014379105.1 Phycisphaerae bacterium | reverse complement strand
GGCGTGTCGGTTGTCGGCCTGTTCCAGGCGATCTTCATGGCCAACGCGGGTGGGGCGTGGGATAACGCCAAAAAGATCGTCGAGACCGATCTTCGCGAGAAGGGCACGCCGCTGCACGATGCGACGGTGGTCGGCGATACCGTTGGCGATCCGTTCAAGGACACCAGCTCTGTGGCGCTGAACCCCATCATCAAGTTCAGCACGCTATTCGGCCTGCTGGCGGTGGAATTGGCGCTGCAGCTCAGCCGGGTGAACGCCGAAACCGGTGAAAGCCACGCCGATCTTCGTCATGGGCTGGCGGCATTATTCTTCGTAATCGCGTTGTTCTTCGTTTATCGGTCATACTTCGGCATGCGTATCCAAGTGGATGCCGACCGCCACTGACGCGAAAACCGCGAATTCATCGTCTAAAAGCCCGCGCCGAACCTCCGGCGCGGGCTTTTCTTTTTGTTTGCTATCGCCCGGCGGGCGCGGGTAATCTAGCGGGGTTGATGCCTCGCAGGGACTGATGTTTTTCCGAAATATTGCCGTTATGAATCCGAATTCCTCACCCGCCCTCGAACCGCTCGAAGGACGACGTCTTTTCGCCAGTGGTTATCCACTGGGGATCAATTTTAACGACGAGGCCACGTCCGGCGATCACTTCGCCTACTCGGTGGCCGAGGCGCGGAAGCTCGGCATCGGCGCGGTGCGGCTTTGGATGAACATCAAGAGCTTCGCCGACCGGCCCAACGCGTGGGACAGCGACCCGCGCGCCGGCGCGGTCGATATCAATGGCGAACTGCTCCACGGCGGTTACCAGACCGCGATCAACCGCGCGTTCCAACTGAAGCACCTGGGTTTCAAGGTCATGCTCACCGTCGTCACCGACGGCGGTTTCGCGCCGGCATCGGCGGCCGAGGTGAGCGGCTTCATGGAGCACCTGATTAATGTTCCGCAGGTCCCCGGCGGCACGGAAAAGCTGCGCGACGCGGTTGACCAATGGGAGATCGGCAACGAGCCCGATCTCAAGTCCTACTGGCAAGACTCCGGCTCAAATGTAACCACCGGGTTGCAATCGTATGTCGATAAATTTCTGTTGCCGGCATCGAGCGTCCTGCACAGCGGTCCGGCCGGTAGTTGGGAGCAGGTCGTCTCCGGGGGGGTATCAAATAAACCCGCGGACCTCAACACGATCCTTGCCTATCTCAAGAGCAAGAACCGGCTCGATGCAATCGATTACGCGGGCTTCCATCCTTACGGAAACTTCAACCCGGATGTGCCGGGTTCCAACCAGCAGGCGACCAACATTCTCGAAGCCAAGGGCTACGCCGACGCGGCCGGCAAGGCGATGATCGCGACGGAGTGGAACGTCCGCGGATTTTCATACACCGGCTCGGACGATGTGAAGTGGGCTAAAGCCGTCGATCTCAATTTCAGAAACTACATCCTGCCGAATTTCGATTCATCCTATTACTTCGCGCTGGTGAATAACTTTGCGGCGCGCGGCGGCTCGGTCTCGGCCCGGCCGGCCGGATTGCTGAAGCACACGGGGTACGCGCCGGTGTCGCCGACGTCGTCGCCGGACATTCAGTCTGATTTTTACGCATCGTCGATGCTGCCCGCCGAGCCGTATTACTCGGCCGCGATGCAGTGGCAGTACGGCTCGATATCGGGAAACGTGACCGGCGGTGTTGATTCCCAGCCCGTAAGTGGCGCGCGGGTTTTCATTGATTTAAATGCGAGCAACGGCTTCGATGTCGGCGAACCCGCCACGCTGACCGATGCCCAGGGCAATTACGTTCTGGTCTACTCCGCGCGCGATGTGCCCGCCGGCCCGCAATTGATCGGCGCGACCCTGCCCGGCGAACTTACCGCTGCTTATCAGCGCATCGTGACGGCCGGACCGCTGGCGAATGCGACCCTCATCGATTTTCCGCTGAACGCCAATGGCCTGGATCTGATCGGACCGGGTATCGGCTCGATCAGCGGTGTTGTGTGGCACGACTTTGATGGCAACGGCGTATTGCAGGATCTGGAGCGGGCCGCGGGTGAGCAGTACGTCTATCTCGATATGAACGAAAACGGCGCGCTCGACCCATTCGAGCCCGGCGCATTGTCGGCCGCGGACACCGGGGTGTTCACGATCGCATTCGATGCGGCGATGATCGACGGCGTGCCGCACGCGGTGCGGATCAATCCCGCGGATGGCTGGACGCAGACAGCCGCGCCGATGGTGGTGCTCAGCGAGTTTGAACAGCGGATCGGCACAGTCGTCGGAATCGACCCGCCATTCGACCCGTCGCCGCGGATTAAAGGATCCATCAGCGGCACGGTTTGGTCGGACACCAACGGCAACGGCGTGCTCGATGGCGTCGAGACAGTGCTGGCGAATCGGATCGTCTATATCGATGCGAACAACAACGGCCTATTCGATACCGGCGAGTACGGCGTGCTCAGCAATCCGCTGGGCGTCTACTATCTCCGCAACATGCAGCCGGGCGCCTACATCGTTCGCGCGGTGACCGGGGCGGACGAATCGATCAAGGCGCCGGTTAGTGGCTGGTACGACGTGCCGCTCGCGACCGACGACCGCCTGGGTAATTTCAACTTCGGTCTCGGCCAACCGCTGCCGGCATCCATCCGGGGAATTGCCTGGGGCGACCCGAACGCCAACGGCGTCATCGATGCCGGCGAAGCCCGCGCCGACGGGCGCACGATCTACATCGATACGAATCGCAACAACAAGCTCGACTCCGGCGAGCGATCCACTGTCGCCGATGCCCAAGGCGTCTACAAATTTACACTGCTCACCGCCGGCACCTATTACATCACCCGCGTCTTCCCCGCAGGATACCGTCTGAGCAACTCGGCCAGTGGGTATCTGACGATCACGGTAGTTCCGGGTGAAAATGTCACGACCGCGAACATCGGTTCGGTAGCCACAACGACCACGCCTCCGCCTCCGCCACCGCCACCCGGCGGAGGCGCTGCGTCCATCTCCGGCATCCTCTGGGGCGATCCGAACGCCAACGGGACCATCGATTCCGGCGAGGCCCGGGCCGGAGCGCGAGTTGTCTACATCGATGCGAATCTCAACGGCAAGCTCGACTCCGGCGAGAAGCAGACGACCTCGGACGCACAAGGCGTATATTCTTTCAAATCGCTCGCGGCCGGCACGTATTACGTGAGGCGCGTTTTCCCCGCTGGATACATGATGAGCAACTCGGCCGCGGGATATCTAACAATCGCGCTCGCCGACGGTCAGAGCTATACCACCGCCAATATCGGCTCGGTTGCAACCACCACCGTGCCGCCTCCGCCTCCGCCAGGCGAATCAACTGCGTCAATCACCGGCTACCTCTGGGGTGATGACAACGCCAACGGCACACAGGACGGCGCCGAGGCGCGCATCGCGTCGCGCGTCGTCTACATCGATGCGAACAACAACAACTGGCTGGATGCCGGCGAGAAAAGCACGACCACCGACTCCGCCGGCGTGTACAAGCTCACCGGCTTGGCCGCGGGCACGTATCGCGTCCGTCGAGTGCTGCCCAATGGATATAAAACAGTCGCGCCATCGGTCGGTTACCAACTGGTGACGCTCACCGCCGCACAGGCGGCGACAGGGATCAACCTCGGCAGCAAGCTGGCTTAGCGCTTCGACGCCGACAAGCTCCGGCCGATCCGATCAACCGCCGATCTGATCACCGATCGTGTCAACCGTGCTAAAACATCGGCGCAGGTCGCCGCAGTCCGGGGTCGCTTTCTTCTTCGCGCGGCAGGGCGGCGATGATCGCGCGATTCAGAAAATTCACCACCGGCGTCATCGCTTTGAATCGTCGGACGATCTCGCGCCGCAGCGACGGCGCGGTGACCATCGCGGGCTTGAGCGTCGTACCGAAATAGAACTGCTTCATCTGGACCCACTCGATCGACGGATGCCCTGGGTCATATCCCTTGGGCGGCCGCGCGAGCTTCGCGCCCCGCAACGGACCCATCAGCCGCAGTAGCGAACGGTCGCCGATCAGCTTTTTCCACGCCGCGGTGCGGGCGATGAGTTCCTTCCGCACGGCCGCGAGCTGGTCCGGCTCGGGCATGTATAGACCGCCGGCGATTTCAATCTCGGTATGGGAGATGCTGAAATAGAACCCCGCGCAATAATTCTTCGGCAGCCGCGCGTGCCCGAACATCGCCGCCTGGTGCGATTTGTACGGCGTCTTGTCCTTGCTGAACCGCGTGTCGCGATGAATCCGGTACAGCGCCCGCTTCGGATTGGAGACATGATCGACAGCAAACTTCGCCAGATCGCGATTGATCCCTTCCACCAGTTCCAGCATCGGCATTTTGACCTGCTCCTCATACGCGCCTTTGTGCGCGATGAACCAGTCGCGGTCGTTATTGCGCGCCAGTTGGCGGAAGAAGGTGATTGTCTTGCTTGAAAATTCCGCCACACTGGCTCCGAATTTAATCCGTTAGGACGTCTTTAATCGCAACCGCATGCAGATCATAGGCGAAGGTGTTAAACAACACGCAGCGGTATGCTGCGCGCAAAGCAGCGGGTCCAACCTTGTGATCGGACCCGCTGCAGCACATTGAACTGATACCAAGCGTTTTACCGACGGCGACGAAGCACAAGCATCGCCGATGCGGCGAGGAAACTAAGTCCCGCCGGCTCGGGAATCGAGTAGACCGCCACCGTGCCGCTGACCTCATTGCTGGCGACCAGCAGCGGAAGACCCGTCGGACTGTTGGCGGCCGAGATGAACAGCAGCCCCTCTGGTCCGAGATCGCCGACCGTTGCCAGAGTGCCTGCGGTGGGGGCGATATCAAAATCGCGAGAATTCAGATAATCCACCAGCAGCGGCGACGCCGGATTGGTCAGGTCGTACATCAACACCCCGCCGACGCGCTCCAGACCTACGAATGCATAGGTGACCCCGTCGACAACGCCCAGCGTAACCGACTCGGGCTCGGGTCCCTTATTGTCGCTGCGGTCGTCAAAGTTGTTGCTTCCGCTATGGTTGGCGTTGAACGTGATCAGCGATCCGTCATAGGCCAGCTTGCCGGTTTTGAACATCTGCTCGATGGAGTCGCCGCTGTCGAAGACGAGCGTGCCGTCGTCCTTCCAGATCGAGAATGATCGGCTGCCATAGACATAGAGCTGATCAAAATCGCCGTCGTTGTCGGTGTCGCCGAGCTTGTTGGTGACCGTTAACCGCCCGATGCTGTCGGGGCCGTTGCCTTTGAGCGTCGCGGCGTTGGGGAACGCGGTGGCATCCAGATTGAGCGTGCTGACGCGGGCCTCTTCGTTGAGCCCGGTATAGGCGCGGGCATCGCCTTCATTGGCGGTGATCAGGTAGGTTTGCCCGGCGCTGCTGAACGCCGCGATGCCGTCGGGCTGGTACATGCCAAAGAGCCCGGGCACGGTCTTGATCTTGATCGCCGGGTTGTTCGAACCCACCGCCTGGTCGCGGTCGCTGGCATCAAGCCCGATCACGCCGTGGTTTTTGAATCCCAACGGTTTGACGTCGGTGACGGTGCCCGTAACAAGATCCACAGTCGCAATTGCATTGTTTTCCTGCAGCGTCACGAACG
>JACMML010000305.1 GCA_014379105.1 Phycisphaerae bacterium | reverse complement strand
TGGTTTTAGACCCTTCCTTGCGAATGCGAGCGCGATGGCTCAAGCGACTGTTCGGGACTCCAACAACCATGCCGACCCCCGCACAAGCTCTCCACGACACGCGATCGTCAAGGGCAGGAACGTGCCCAGGGTCAGCCGCCAGCCTCGGTTGCGCAACCGAAGATGACGCGAAACGGAATCTATGAAAGAAAACGACGCGGAAATCAAGATACAAGGGTTAGGGTGAGGGGGCTGGCCGTCACCGGGGTCGCTCGGTGGGTTCGTTTTTTCATCTTCCCCTTACGCTTTTATGCTGGGCGTTCGTGGATAACCCTTCCAGCGTTTCGACCCTTCATTCTTACGCTCCACATCACAAAACGTCGGCCAAATTCCGGGCGTTTTTCAAAGCAATTTTCTCCCACATCACCGGCCGGGATAGCAGGGGAAGAAGTGGGTTCTTATTCCGTGCCTTGGCGTTTAAGAAATAGTATCGTGTGCGGAAGTTGGAACCGTATGGTGAAGATTGCAACGGTCATCGTTCTCACTTACCTCGCGACACACCTGCAAGTCGCGGCGCTCACTCAGCCGGCTACATTGCCAACCACAGCTCCGACGACTCGTCCCGCAGCGACGCATGATCCGGCGCCGACGCCTGGCGATGCGCTGCAGCGATGGTGGCAGGCGATGGCGATTGGCGACGAGAAGGCGTTCAGCCGCCGAGTGGTTTTCCGGTCGGCCACGGGGTATTGCAATATTTATGCGCGATGGGTCTTCGCGTCGGCGCGGCTGCACGAAGCGGCGATGAAGCACAAGCTGAAGCGCGAGCGTGGTGTGCGCGGCGCGAAGTGGAGCCCGGACGTGTCTCTATCGCCGGGCCTGGCGCCGGCGCCGCCGAGCGAACGGAGCGCGCCGCATGTGCTGGACGAAATCCGCAAAATCGAATGGACAATCGCCGGCGATATGGCGACGCCGATGAACAGCCCGTTCTCCAGCAGCGAGCACGGAAAGGTGACGGCCGAGCGGGTGGACGGCGGGTGGGTGATCGCGCTTAGCGATCCCGATGATAAAGCCAACGCGACGGAATTAAACCGGTTCGTCCAGGAGTTCACCGCGATAACCGACGCGATCGAGACGGCCATCGATCGCGTGAACGCGGGTGAATTCCTTTCCGTGCGGCAGGTGAACGATTTTCTGCAGGATGCGTTTGAAAAAGTGAAGGTCGAGCGCAAGCAGGGGTAGCATGACTTCGCGACGCGATCCGAAGCGACTTCAGCAGGCCGTCGCGAACGCCAGGACGGATCGCGAGCGAGCGGTCGCGCTCTATCAGTTGGCGGTCTTCCACGACAACAACGGCCGCGAGGCGATAGCACTACCGAATTATCGCCGGGCGATATCGCTCGGGCTTGATGCCAAGACAGAGGTTCGCGCCCTCGCCTGGCTCGCCAGCAGCCTGTACAAGACCGATCAATCCGCGGCCGCGCTGCGTTGCAGTCAAAAGGCGATAGCCGCTTCGCATTGTCCCGAGAAATTGAAACAGTTTCTGGAAAGCTTGCAGCGGCGAATTCGGCGTAAGCGGGAAGTTAAAGAATCTTGAAATCAAACAATGAGATCACGGTTTCCCACGGCGGTATCCCCAAAATGGGAGATCAGATGAATTCCAAACAAGACCGCGTGCTCAACTACGCTACACCCCCAAGAGAGCATGACGAATCGCGAGCGCCCCTTTTCGTGGGCGGCTTCGTACTGGGTGAAGTATTATCGTTAGTGCTCTTGGTGTTAATGCAGGCCGGTGGACCGATCTTTCCATACACATTGCTCTACGCGCCGATGGCTGTGATCACGGAGGCGGTCGAAACGAAATCGGGCTTGGAATTCTACTTGGCGTTGTTCGTCGGTGGCCCGCTGATGTACGGCCTGTACGGGCTGTTAATTGTTTTCCCAAAGCCTGTTCGAAATCTCTTGATCGCCTTGAGCATTCATCTGCTCTGTTTCGCGATAACCCTCTGGCAGCGCGACGTGTTCTCGGTGCTATGAGCCATTAATTTGGATGTCGCCGTGGGGATTGGGGTCAATTGAACGGACAGGACAAGAAACCTGCCGTGATCGACCCGAGGATGGTACAATCCCGACCATGTCGATCGTCATAGACATTCCCGAAGAGATGCAACGGCAACTGCGCGAAGGCTCGGAGCTACCGCTAGACCGGCTCACCCTCGAGGCGGCGGCGGTGGAGTGGTATCGGCAGGGGAAGCTGTTTCACAGCCAGTTCGCAAAGCTGCTGGGCATTTCGCGGTATGACGCGGATGGGGTGCTGAAGCGGTATGGGGTGGTGGATGAATATACCTACGAAGAGATTGTCGCGCACGTGAACTATATGGATCAGTTGCGACAGCGGAATCAGGAATGATCGTTGTCAGCGATACATCGCCGATCAACTACCTTTTGTTGATCGATCAGATTGGGCTCTTGCCGCGGCTATATGGAAGCGTCTTAATTCCTGATGCTGTTGTGGAGGAGCTTGCCGCTCCAGAGAGTCCCGGGGTTATTCGAAATTTGCTCGTAATCTCCCGGCTTGGGCGATCGTCCAGAATCAATCATGTTGATACCTAACCTGAATCTTGATGCAGGCGAGACGGCTGCGATCAGTCTCGCGACGCAGCTACGTGCGGATGCTCTGTTAATTGATGAGCGGCGTGGAGCAGAGTGCGCACGTTCACTGGGCCTGCATGCAACCGGCACTCTGGGCATATTGCTTGAAGCTTCAAGAAAGACAATGCTACCGATCTCCGAGTCGTTGAACATCCTTGTAAGCCGCACAAATTTTCGCATTTCAAAAGTCATTTTGGATCAGATCCGCGCATCCGAGGAGTAGCGAACAGATGCCCTTTGAAATCCGCATTACCCGCACGTTCTGTGCCTCGCACCAGGTTCGCATGTATGACGGCGAACTCGAGCCGCTGCACGGGCATAATTGGAACGTCACTGTCACTGTCGGGTCCGATAAGCTCGATCAGGTGGGGTTCGTGACGGATTTCCATGTGCTGGAGCACCAGCTGGATGCGATTCTTTCGCAGTTGGACAATCTGCATCTCAATGATGTGCCGATGTTCAGCCGATTGAATCCGAGTGCGGAGAATGTCGCTTTGGCGATCGCGGAGTCGATGCGGGTTGCGCCGCCGGCGCGGGTGGTGTGTGTGGAGGTGACCGAGGCGCCGGGGTGTAGTGCGATCTATCGTCCGGGAACGTAAAAACCTCCGGATTTTCGCGGAGAAATGCGAGTGGACGGGCTGGCGCGAGTTGACCTTTGGCAAGGTGGCTAATAGGATTGGCCGGGTTACGACTTTTCAGAACTGCTGCCAATGAAGTGCGAGAACTGCAACAATAGCCAGGCGACGGTGCACCTCACCGAGATCAAGGCGGGCAAGAAGATCGAGAAGCACTTGTGCGAGGCGTGCGCGTCGCAGATCGAGGGGATCGGCGCGGCGGTGAAGGGGCATCAGCCGATCAATGAACTATTGACCAACTTCGTGATGGCCCACTCGGGCTTGGCCAAGGAGCAGGTCGCCAACTGCGAAGACTGCGGGATGAGCTGGGCGGAATTTCGTCAATCGGGGCTGCTGGGATGTGCCAACGATTACAAGGTGTTTGAGCGCGAGCTGGCGCCATTGATACAACGCGCGCACGAAGGTGCGACGCATCACATCGGCAAAGTCCCCTCGCGCGGCCAACCTGTGGGCGTGCCGGCAAGGCGGCGGACGGTGGACATGGACCGGCTGCGCAAGGACCTCGCACGCGCGGTGGAAGCGGAAGATTACGAACGGGCGGCCAAGATCCGCGATCAGATTCGTCTGGCGGATCAGGAATAAACGCGAATCACGAGAACGACTTGTGAGCAGGTTGGCATAGAACAAAGACGGGCAGAAGCAGCGAAATGAAACTTAGCGATCTGGCAACACGTGCGGGTGAGTGGCTACGCGGGGACGGCCCGCTGAGCGAGATCGTCATTTCGTCGCGCATCCGCCTGGCGCGCAATGTGGCCGGGCATAATTTTCTGTCGCGATGTACGCGGGCGCAGCGCAATACCGTCGAACACAAGACCCGCGCCGCGATCCTCGCCGCCGGCGATCTGGTCGCCAAGAATCTGTTTTATGTGGATCTTGCCGACGCGCCGGAGATTGACCGGCAGCTGCTGGTCGAGCGTCATCTGATCAGCAAGCCGCACGCGCAGGCCGAGGGATCGCGCGGGGTCGCGGTCGGCGAGGACGAATCGGTCTCGATCATGGTCAACGAGGAAGACCATCTGCGCCTCCAGGTGCTGCGCAGCGGGCTCCAACTGGAAGAGGCGTGGGAGCTGATCAATAAGATTGACGACACGCTCGAGCGGACGCTCGATTTTGCGTTCAACCCGCGCTTCGGCTACCTCACCGCGTGCCCGACGAACGTGGGAACGGGCATCCGCGTGAGCGTGATGCTGCACCTGCCGGCCCTGAAACTGACCGGCGACATCGAGCGCGTCTTCCGCGCCGCTAAGGACATGCGGCTGGCCGTCCGCGGACTGTATGGAGAGGGGACCGAGGCCACGGGGGATTTCTACCAGATAAGCAATCAGACGACGCTCGGCAAGGTGGAAGAGGACATCATCCAGGATTTCAAGCACGTGGTGATCCCCAAGATCATCGATTACGAACACCACGCCCGCCGCACGCTGCTCAGCGAGCGGACGGCGGTGCTGGACGACAAGGTGTTCCGCGCCGTCGGGCTTTTGCGATCAGCCCGGCTGCTGACCAGCGAAGAGGTGCTCAGCGCGCTGAGTCATTTGCGCCTGGGCATGAATCTGGGGCGGATTAAGGACATCCAAGTACGGACAATCAACGAGATCCTGCTGCTAACTCAGCCCGCACACCTGCAGAAGATGCTGGCTAAAAAAGTGGAAGGCGACGCCCGTCGCTCCGCCCGGGCTGATTTTGTAAGGCAGAAGCTCGGTTCGGCTTAGCAGGCGTGCCGAGCACGCGGCATAAAATGGTTCTATCTCGCGCTTGTGATCTGCTATGATGACTTCGCCATGGCGCTGACCGCTACTTCTAAAAGTTACACGGTTGACGAGTACTTCGCGATTGAAGAACGCGCCGAAGAGAAGCACGAATTTGATAACGGTGAAATCTACGCGATGTCCGGGGGCACGCTCGCGCACAGCCAAATCACGATGAACGTGGGTGGCGAACTTCGGAACCGCCTGAGGGGCCAGCGGTGTCAAGCGCTTGAGAGCAATATCAAGGTTGGCATCGTAGCGTTCAACAAATTTGTCTACCCGGATGTAATGGTGGTTTGTGGCCGTCCGGAGTTTGCCGCGGAGGGAACGCCGCGGCACGCCATTGTTAACCCGACCTTGATTGTTGAAGTGTTGTCGTTGAGCACGGAGCTTTATGATCGCGTCAAGAAATTTGAAGCGTATCAATCACTCGACTCGTTGAAGGAATATGTACTTGTCGCGCAGCGAGAGCCGCATGTGAACACTTATTTCCGCCACGATGACGGTCGATGGACGCTTCGGACGTTCAAGGACATTAGCGCTTCTGTCCAACTGCCCAGCCTCGGCATCGAAATCCCGATGCGCGAAATCTATCTGAATGTCGAGTTTCAACCCGTCGAGCCACCCTTGAGTGAGGAGTTGTGAAATGTCCGCGCACAGCAACGTACAAGAGTTCAAAGAAAACGCGCCCGCAATCGATTATGACGCGCCGGCGACGCCGATTCATATCGAGGAGCGCACGCTGAAGCTGCGCGACTTTCTTAAGACCGTCGTAAAGGTCGGCGGCTCCGATCTGCATCTGCAGGCCGGCAGCGTGCCGATGATTCGCGTGGATGGGCGCGCCAAGTTTCTGGACTGCACGCCGCCGGGCGATGAACAGATGAACGAGTTCGTCAAAGAGCTCGCGATGGGCAAGGAAGAGGTCATCCATAACCTCGAACACAAAGGCGCCGCCGACTGCGCGTTCGCACTTCCCGACGGCAGCGCCCGCTTTCGTGTGAACATGTTCCACAGCCGGACGAAATACGCGATTGTCATGCGCCGCATCGTCACGAAGATCCCGAACTTCGACGACCTGAATCTGCCTGCTATTGTTGAGAGCCTCGCGGACTTTCATCGCGGGATCGTCGTCGTCGCCGGCACAACGGGCTCGGGCAAATCCACGACGCTGGCCGCGATCATCGGGAAGATCAATCGCACGCGCAGCGAGCGAATCCTCACCATCGAAGATCCGATCGAGTACCAGCACGAAAACGCCAAGTCGCTCGTCAGCCAGGTGGAAGTGGGCACGGATACAGAGAGCTTTGAATACGCGCTCAAAGCGGCCATGCGTCAGGACCCTGACACGCTGCTGATCGGTGAGATTCGCGACCCGTTCTCGCTCTCAACGGCGCTGCGCGCCTCAGACACCGGCCACCTTGTTTTCACGACCATTCATGCTACCAACGCCTCAATGGCGGTGCAGCGCATCGTGTCGCTGTTTGATCCCAATCAGAAAGAACTGATGCAGCAGCAGTTGGCGTTAAATCTCAACGCGATCATCTGTCAGCGCCTCGCCAAGAAGCGCGACGGCAAAGGCCGCGTCCCCGTCATTGAGATCATGACCAAGACGCCGCTGGTGCAGAAGTACATCCTCGACGGCGATTTCGACAAGCTCAAAGGCTGCGTCGGCAACAAAGAGGCCGGCAGCCAGTCGTTCGATCAGCACCTGGTCGAATTGTTCCAGAAGCAGATCATCGACGTCAACGAAGCCAAGCGGCTGGCGAGCAACGTCGATGCGCTGACGCTGGCGCTGCGAGGGATCGGCAACAGCGACACCAAGCTGCGCTGATCACGGCTGGCCGAGTGGTATCGCGATCTCTTTTCCTTCGCGGCTGACTTTCAGCTCGCCGGGCTCATTGGGAATTACGAACCGGTAATCCTGCATCTGCGCCTGATACGCGCCGCTCTTTGCATTGAGCACGATCTTTGTGCCCGGGATGGCCTCGCCGGTGATTACATTGCCCGCCGGCGGCGCGAGCCACGCGTATGGAGTCGCGCCGAGCATCGCGACGTGCAGGTCGTATTGCTGTCGCAGCGCCGCGGCGTCCAGCGGCGCCATCGCCGGACCCTCGGCCATCAGCTTGATCGTCTGCCGTAGCGGCTGGCCGAGACGCGGATTCTTGATTTCGCGATACGCGTAATCCACCGGGCCATGACATCGGGCGCAACTGCTGACGTAATACGTCACCGGTCCGGCGGTTTCGGCAAATTCGCCGGTGAATTGGATGTACGACGAGACGGGCAAGGAAACAGGCAACGCCGCTTCGGTCTGCCCGGCGACGAGCGGGGTTTGATTCACGGGATCGACGATCTGCGTTTCGACCACATATCCCAGCAGTACGACGCTGAGCATTGTCACAACGATTGCAATGTAACGCATCAAATAAGCTCTAGTCTCTGTTCACTTCAACTTGTGTTACCGCTTCTGGGCCGTGGTCAGAGCAACATGGTCTGGTAGCCCATGCCACAGTCACGCTCAATCGGACTTGCTGATGCGATAGATTTTGTTCGTCCGATCGCAACTGAAGAGGATACTGCCGTCCGCCGCTTCGACGCAATCCACCGGGCGGGCGATGGGGTTATTGGGGTTCGAGCCGATCGTGCCGACAATCTGCTGCGAGCCGTACGGCTTGCCCGTTTCCTTGTCGAACAGAACGCGCTCGATCCGGTAGCCGACCTTCAGTGTGCTGTTCCACGACCCGTGAAACGCGGCGATCAGGTCGCCCTTGTGCTGCGGAAAATAATCCTTCTCCAGAAACGTAAAGCCCAGCCCGGACCAATGCGCCCCAAACACCCACGCCGGCGGCGTGGTCTTGGCGGCGAGCTCGACGATGTCCGGGCGGTCGGCGAACTCCGGGCGGACGATGCGGTTGTTCGACAGGAACGGGTGCCCGTAGAACGCACCCTCGGTGATCATGTTCAATTCCTCGCCGGGGATCAGGTCGGTGATCGGCTGATTTCCTTTTGATTCGCCATACTTGCCGCCAAAATTGTCCGAGCCGTGATCCAAGCCCCAGATTTCCTCGGTGCCGGGGCGCAGCGCGAGCTTCTCGGTGTTTCGCAGCCCGGTTGCGAACTGCATCTTGTTCTTGCCGTCCACATCAAAACGGTAGATGGATTTGTTGGCGCTGGGGTAATCGGCGCTGAGATTGCCGGGATCGGAGACCGAGATGAAGACGTGTTTGTCGGTGAGCACGATGCCGCGGAACGGGTGCCCTCCGCGCGTGGGAACCGAGCCCGGCGGCAGGAACTGCTCCACGTCGTCGGCTTTTCCGTCGCCGTTGGTGTCGCGGGCGCGTTTGCATCCGCCGTCGTCGGCGCTGGTGGCGTAGACCCAGCCGTCTTTGAAATACATCGAGTGGACCTGCCGGTAGCCGGTCAGAAAATCGGCGCGGGTCTCATAGACGCCGTCTTTGTCTTTGTCGTTCAAAGCGACGATTTTCCCCGGCTGGGGCTGGGAGATGTAAAGCGTGCCTTTGTCATCGAGCACCATGAAGCGTGCCGGCCCGAAGCCCTCCGCCGCGAGGGTGACTTTGTATCCCTTGCGCACGTCGAACGGGGGCACATTCGCGCCGACCTGTCCGCCGGTCTGTGCCAGCGCGGCCGAAGCGATCAGCAATGAAAAAACTATCGCCAATGATCTAACAAGCATTTTTTGCCTCATCGAGTGGAGCGGGCACGTCCGATACATAAAACGAGTTTATACCGCGTCCGCCGATTGTTCTATCGGACGCGAGGTCCTTCCCGAATGCAAGAGAGCATCGTCATGGCGAAAATGCAGGGTGCAAATGCCGTCAGTGGAAGGCATTCCGCCGGTTCGCAGTCCACCGGTTCGGTGCTGACGCACATGCCGGCGATCGACGCCGTACGCGGCATCGCAATCCTGCTGGTGCTGGTGCATCACTTCTCACCCGAAGTCAGCGGATCCACGTTCACGCGCGGCCTGCTGAGCACGCTGCACGTGGGGTGGGTCGGGGTTGATCTGTTCTTCGTGCTCTCGGGCTTCCTGATCACTGCAATCCTGCTCAAAACGCGCCGCAGCGAAGATTTTTTCCTGAATTTCTACGCCCGGCGGACGCTGCGCATCTTCCCGCTTTATTACATCATCCTCGCAGTGCTGCTGTTGGTGTTGCCCGCGCTGCTGCACATGCCGCTGGCGGGGCAATTTCTGCAATACTGGTTTGGCAAAGTGACTAAAGACCTGCCCGCGATGCTGGATGGGCAAAGCTGGCTGTGGCTGTACGGGACGAACCTGAAAATCGCCGTCGATGGTTCACGGTGGGGCGCGGTGAATCACTTCTGGTCATTGGCGGTCGAGGAACACTTCTATCTCGCCTGGCCATTGGTGGTTTATTTCGTCAGCTCGCGACAGCGCCTGGCCAGGATCTGCCTGGTCTGCATTTTCGGCGCGCCGGTGCTTCGCGGCATGATGATGCTGGCGGGGTTTGATTCGGTGGTTCCGTACGTGCTCACGCCGTGCCGGGTGGATTCACTGGCGATCGGGGCGCTGATTTCGATCCTCATCGCGCACCCGCAGGACGTCATCAAATGGCAAAAGCGCTTCGGCTGGATGGCGGCCGGTTCGATGGCGGGGTTGCTGGCGCTGCCGTTGATATACGGGCGCTTCAATCGCGACGATCTGCTAACCACCACGCTCGGCTATTCGCTTCTGGCGGTAGTCAGCGCGTGGATCGTGCTGGCCGCGGCGCGCATTCGTCCGGGAACCGCGGCGTGCCGCATCATCGCCAATCCCGTCTTCACCAGTCTCGGGCGATACAGCTACGGCATCTACGTGACGCACATGTTCTTCACGCCGGTCTATGCCCGGCTCTTCTCGTGGTCGATGCTCCGGCATTACACCGGCAGCTACTGGATCGCGATTACGATCAATCTGGTCCTGTCGATCGCGTGTGCGTGGTTCGTCGCATGGATGAGCTACCACGTGATGGAAAAGCACTTCCTGCGTCTCAAGACGCTGTTCGATTATCGCCGTCCGCAGCTCGTGCTCCCATCGAGCGCGCCGGCCGCCAAGGCGCAGAAGCCGATGATCCTCCGCCCGGGTACTGCCCTACAGCCGGTTCGCCGCGCGGCCTAACCGCTTCCTTCCAGCACGGCGCCACCGGCTTTGCGGCGTCGGCAAATCTGATACTGTCGCACTCGGGATGCGAATCGTTCACATCATCACGCGCCTGATCGTCGGCGGGGCCCAGGAAAACACGCTGCTCTCGTGCGAAGGACAGCACGATCGCGGCCACGACGTCACGCTCATCACCGGTCCGGCGATCGGGCCGGAGGGCTCGCTGCTGGAACGGGCGCAACAGTACGGATACCGCGTCGAGGTGATGGACGAGATGGTCCGCGCGATCCGCCCGATCACCGATTGGCGCATCTACCGCAAGCTCATCCGCCGCCTGGGGGAGATTAATCCCGATATTGTCCATACGCACTCGAGCAAAGCGGGCATCATCGGCCGCTGGGCGGCGCATAAGGCGCGCTGCCCGCGCATTATCCACACGATTCATGGGCTCGCGTTCACGGCCTCGACGCGGGCGTCGGTGAACGCGGGATATAAGCTCCTGGAGAAGAAGACCGCGCCGATCACGCACAAGATCGTCTGCGTGGCCGACGCAATGCGCGAACAGTCGTTGGCGGCGGGCGTGGGGCGGGCGGGGCAGTACGTCACAGTCTATAGCGGAATGGAGACCCGCCCGTTTCTCAATCCGCCCGTGGCGCGGGCGGCCGTGCGGGAGTCGCTAGGTATCGGTGAAACTGACATCATCGTAGGCACGATCGCGCGTCTGTTTGATCTTAAAGGCCATGACGATCTGCTTGAGCTTGCCCCTTCGCTGTGTGCGCGATTTGCGAACCTGCGCTTCATGTGGGTCGGCGACGGCACGCGGCGGCGGGAGTTTGAGCAGAAGATCGCGTCGATGAACTTGAAGGACCGCTTCATCCTCACCGGCCTTGTGCCGCCGGCGCGGATACCGGAACTCGTTAACGCGATGGACATCCTGGTGCACCCGTCGCGACGCGAAGGCCTCGCCCGGGCGCTTCCGCAGGGGCAACTGGCGGGCTGCCCGGTGGTGACATACGACATCGACGGCAACCGCGAGGGATTGATCGACGGCGAGACGGGCTATCTCGTGCCGCCGTTCGATATGGCGCGGCTGGGAAGCCGGCTTGCTGAACTGATCGGCGATCCCGCACAAGCTCGCGCGATGGGCGTGCGCGGCCGGGCGTTTGCGGTCAACCGGTTCGATAAGGCCGCGATGGTGGAGGGGTTGGAGAAGGTCTATCGCGGCGACCTCTGAGAGTCCGGCGTGATATGTCCAGGGAATCAGCCGGGCGGAAGAGACCGACATAATAAATTGGCGCGATAGATCGGTATACTCGCGTCATGGCATCATTCCTCGTCATCGGCCCGCACCCGGATGATCAAGAACTCGGCATGGGCGGGACCATCGCCAGACTGGCGACCCAGGGGCACGCGCTCACGCTGCTCGACATGACCAACGGCGAGCCGACGCCGCACGGAACGGTTCAGACGCGTCTGAAGGAGGCCGCCGCCGCGGCCGC
>JACMML010000304.1 GCA_014379105.1 Phycisphaerae bacterium | reverse complement strand
GGAATGCATTCTTCTCGGCGAAGGCTCTTCCGAGCGTCCCCGCGGACTCGGCATAGTGCTGCGCCGCCTGTTCGATTGCGGCCTTGGCTTGACCATCAAACAGCGGCGCGATTTCTCGAAGATAAATGACCGCCGACCACCGGGCGTCGACCAGCACGTCAAACGCCCACCAGCTCGGTTGAAAGAGTTGCTTCTGCTCGTCGGCCGGGCGCTGATTGAGCTGTTCGAGATCGGTGATCCACTGCTCGTACGCCGCATCCCCGAGCAGGTACTTCCCCGCCCGACCGCCGCTGGCGCTCGGCACCGGCGCGGCCGACCAGTCGGCGACTGCGTTGTGCAGCGCCGTCTCGGCGAGTTCGCGCGGCGACGGCACGGCGACATCGGGCGTGATAAATGCCAGCAGGCCGAGCGACTTATCCAGCGATACGATCGTCTCCTTATCGCCGGCGTAATAGTCGCGGCAATGCAGACGACGGCCGGCGTCTTCATATCCATACACCACGCCCATATCCATCTTCGACGGATACACCAGCACCGGCCTGCCGGCGTCAATACTCATGACGATGTCCTTGGCAAGCGCGGACAGATCGTGCTTCTGATCGAGGTTAAGGTGGTATGTGAGTTTCAGGCCCACCGATCTGACGGCCCGCTGATCCCACGGCGCGAACTCCCCCACCGGGCTTGACGGGCACCAGCCTGCGCCCGCATCGGGTTTCCACCACCGCATCCGAAACGCCAAACCGCTGTCGCCCATAAGCGTGGCGTACGAGCGATCGACCTTCATCCCCTTGAGCGCCGCGCTGAACGCCCCGCAAAAACTCGTCTCGCCGGTCTTTCCCCACGCGAGTGCGGGCACACCGACGATTGTTGTGCGGTCCCCATCACGTTTGATATCGGCCTGGGTCATTTTTGGTTCGTCTCCCACCGCGTTCGCGCTGGCGATCATCGTCGTCAACAACGCAGCCGCGAAGTAATAATTCATCGTCATACGGGCCAGTTTACCGCCGACCGGCCGAGTTCAAAAATTTCAGTTGATAGGTAAATCATCGCTCGTTAAAATCACCGCACGTGCTGCGACGAGCAGCCGACGGTCCGCGTGAAGCGCTCAGCGCACTCGTTTGGTTGATCGTACATAACCTTCTTCCTGCCCGATGACCGCGGACCTTTGGGCGCTATGGAAGGAAGGTCCGTCATGCCCGTTTCCCCGCGCCAATTTGATTCTGCACAGCTGCGCTCTCAACAGTTACCCCCGCGTCCGGATATCAACTGGTTGAAGAACCGCGCGAAGGAACTCCTGCGCGGATCGCGCAAAAACGATCCGGCCGCTAAACTTGCCGCTGCTCACCTGCAGATCGCGCGGGAGTATGGTTTCACGAGTTGGCGGGCATTGGTGGCGCGAGTTGAGGCGATGCGCGCGACGGTGAACGTTCTGCCGCCGGATCGACCTAAGAATTGGAAGCCGATCATGGATGCGGCGTTCGTTGGTGATGCCGCGAAAGTGAAGCGATTGCTTGATGAAGGCGCCGACCCGAACGTAATCAGCTCGACGAATCACCGGCATCGGCCGCTGCACCGGGCGATTGAATTCAAAAAGACGCTCCCCAAAACCACCGGCCATGAGCAGGTTGTGCGGACATTGCTGGAACATGGCGCGGACCCAACGCTGCGCGGCACTCATATGCAGATGACCGCGCTGGCGGTCTCGGCGATTGGCGGTACGCGGTTCGTTCCGCTGCTGCGCGATCGGTTTGAGCCGCTGGACATCTTCCACGCGGCTGTGCTGGCGGACGCGAGGCGGGTCAAGCAACTGCTCGGCAAAGACAAGGCGCTCGCGTCGGCGTCAGATGTGAATGGCTGGCAGCCGCTGCACTATTGTGCGGCGTCGGCGCTGCACGCGGATGGACATAAGTCGGCCGATGCACTGGCCCGAGTCGCGCGGCTTCTGCTGGATGCCGGCGCCGATCCGATGGCGAGTTGGATGTACAACAATCAATGGCCGCTGCGGCCGCTGTATTACGCGTGCGGGTGGTCGAACAATCCCGCCGTGGCGGAGGTGCTGATCAAAGCCGGCGCCGACCCGTGTGACGGAGAATCCGTCTACCACGCCGCGGATGAAAACCACGCGGAATGCCTGGCCGTGATAGAGCGGCTCGTTAAGCCCAAAAAACTGGCGAAGGAATGCACAACGTGCCTGGCAGTGCAGATGAACTGGGGCTATTCCCGTGGCGCCGCGTGGTTGCTGGCCCACGGCGCTGACCCGAATGCGCCGCACAAAGAATCCGGCAACACCGCGCTTCACTCGGCCGTGCTGAAGTCGGCCAATGACAAGGTGATTGACCTGCTCCTGGCCCACAACGCCGATCCGCAGGCTAAAAACCGCGATGGAAAATCCGCGATCGATCTGACGCGGGCGGGGAGAAAAGATCGGATCGTAAAGCGATTGACCCGCGGTTCGTAGACCTATTCGGTCTTAAAATCACGGTCATTCAACTGTTCTCGCACGGCTTTCAGAATCGCGGTGTCCAGCGTTTCTGGTTCGGAGCTCGACTGCTTTTGCCGTTCTTCTAAAACGAATTTGTCACGGGCGGCGTAGAGTTCCGCGATCCGCTTCTGGATCTCGGCGCGCTGCGCCGCCTGCTGGTCGATGTATTTCTGCCGTTCCTCGACAGTCATCTTTCGCATCACCTCCGGGAGATCGCTGTCTTTGGCGGTTGCAAGATCGATCTTCTTTTCTTTCACCGCGTCAACCAAATCCCAATTCCCGTTGGTGTAGGTCGCATTGGCCGACGAATAAGCGCGTTCCGCGCCGGCTGAAGCGGTGGATGCGTTGGCGGTCTGCACGGACTGCCGTGCCTTTCCTTCGTCACCGGACTTTCCATAAGGGACGTAGGTTCCGTTAATCGTAATGGATAGTTTTAAGAGCTCATCATCCTGCGGCGCTGCGAATACCACGCTCGCGCGATCCTGATCGATATTGAGGAACTTTCCTTCACCAGCCTTAGCCCCATCCGCCCAGCCACCTTCGCGTCCGGAACCTTCAGGCCCGCAATGAATAGTGTTGATAATTACACCCTTGCTCAGCGCTTCCGAGCAGGAGGCGCGAAAATCCACTGATCCCTGTGTGAACGGCTCGTTACCGGCGATGAATATTGCCTTGTAGGCGTGCGCGTTCCGGCTCCACGCCAGTTCAGTTGCAGCGTTATGGATCGCCTGTCCGCAATACTCGCTGCCGCCATTGGTCTTAAGACCCCACAGCTTCTCACTGACGAGATCCAGATCCGTCGTCAGCGGCAACACCATGCGGATGTATCCTTCCCCGGCGGCCAAGCCGTTATTGCCGTATTCGTAGAGCGCCACCTGTAACTTCGGCTGCTGGCCGGCATATTTCGACTTGTTGAATTCGTTGACGATCTTCCAAAGCTGGGTTCGAGCCTGATTGATCAGTCCGTCCATCGAGTTGCTCGTGTCCAGAAGCAGCGCGACCTGGACCACCGGGCCGTCAGGCTTTAGGTCCTGCTCGACCGCCCGTGCGTTGGAACAAATCGACAGCGCCAGCACCGCACAAGCCAGATTTCCCGTTAATAGACGACTTCGAGGACGCAGCATGACAATCTCCTGTTAATCCTTAGACCTCACAGGAGCATTTGACGCAGCCGACATCGAAAGGTTCTGAAAATCGTTTCCGAACGCGATTTGCTTAGGTGTGCGGGTATGAGTTTTCTGACTTGGCGAGCGAGCCGAAGCGGAAGGCGGGCTTAATTCTTCAATAAATTGACCAATCGCGGCGCGAAATAGCTGATGATCAGGTCCGCGCCCGCCCGCTTGATCGCGATAAGCGATTCGAGAACAACCCGGTCGCCATCGACCCATCCGTTGCGAGACGCGGCTTCGATCATCGCGTATTCGCCGCTGACCTGGTACGCCACGACCGGGACACTCACGCTTTCGCGCACGGCCCGGATGATATCCAGATACGCACCGGCCGGCTTGACCATGACCATATCGGCGCCCTGTTCCACGTCGATCGCGGCCTCGCGGATCGCCTCTTCAACTCCGCGCGCCGGGTCCATCTGGTAGCCGTGGCGGTCGCCGAACGCGGGCGCCGATCCGGCGGCGTCGCGGAACGGGCCATAGAAGGCGCTGGCGTATTTAACCGAGTACGCGAGGATCGGTGTATTTACAAAGCCCGCATCGTCCAGCCCGTTTCGGATCGCGGCGACCATATTGTCCATCATGCCGCTGGGGGCGATGACGTCCGCGCCGGCGTTGGCGTGATTGACCGCCTGACGGGCGAGCAGCGCGAGCGTGGCGTCGTTATCAACGCTCGCGCGATCGGCCG
>JACMML010000303.1 GCA_014379105.1 Phycisphaerae bacterium | reverse complement strand
GCTGGCCGGTGGTGCGGGGGAGCTCGATGTCCTTTAATCGCGGCGCGACCGGCAACGCCGTCTCCTGGTTCGCGGTCTCGGCGAGTTGCTGCGCGATCGATTCAATCCGCTCGGCGAAGCGCGTCAGAAATCGCGCGATCTGCTCCGGCGGCGTCCGGCGCAGCACCGCGGCGGCATCGACCGCGGCCGACAATGCGGCGTCGCAATCTGTCCATGCACTGACCGGATATTCCGCGTCAAGGCGCTCGCCCGTCGCGGGGTTTTCGGCAAAAAATGTCTTGGTGGATGAATCGGCACTCGATGCCGCGCGCCATTGGCCGGCGATGAGAACGGGATGCGGCATGATTACTCCGTGAGTGTTTTGCTCTGGCCGACGTATTTGATCACCGCCGACATATCTTCTTCGCCGTGTCCGGCGTCGATCGCGTGCTTAAACGTCGCCAGCGCCGCCGTCGCGGTCGCCAGTGTGAGATTGTGTTCCTTGCCTTCATTCACCGCGTACGCGAGGTCCTTAGCCATCAGGCGCAGCAGAAAATTGGGCGTGTAATCCGCGGCGGCGTGACGGGCGGTGAGCGTTTTGACCAGCGGGCTTCCGGGCGCGCCGTTTAGCAATACCGGCAGCGCGGTTTTCTGATCGAGCCCTGCGCGGTCCAGCAGCGCCAGCGCCTCGGCGAGCGCGGTCGCCTGTACGCCGCAGAAGAAATTGTTGATCAGCTTCAGCGCCGCGCCCGAGCCGGTGGGCCCGAGGTGGATAATGTCTTTGCTCATCGCCGCCAGCACCGGCCGCGCGATTTCCAGCGCGGTCGGTTCGCCGCCGACCAGGAATGTCAGTTCGCCATTGGCGGCGTGCGGCTTGGTGCCGGTGACCGGCGCATCGAGCAATCGGCACCCGCGCGCCTCGGCGGCGGAGTTGAGCTCGCGCACCCAGGCGACGCTCAGCGTGCTGCCTTCGATCAAAATCGCCCCCGGAGACGTACTCGCCAGCGCGCCATCGGCCCCCAGCCAGACGGCGCGGGAGGCCGCGTCATCGGAGAGCATGCCGATCAGGATATCCGCGCCCCGCGCCGCGTCGGCGGGCGAGTTCGCGACCCGCGCCCCCTCGGCCGCCAGCGGCGCGGATTTGGACTGGTTGCGGTTGTAGACCGACACCGCATAACCGGCTTTCAGCAGCCGTCTGGCCATGCCGATGCCCATGATGCCGAGTCCGAAAAATGCGATGCGCGGCGGAGTGCTCATATGCGTGTACTCACTTTAGAGGGGAATGGTGACGACCGGATTGGCGGCGACTCTAGAGACGTCCAGCGGGTTATGCAACGGGCGTCCGAAGCCGTCGAACCGCACCTGCATGATATCGCCGCTGCGGAGTTCGATGCCGTCGCCGAAGCTCAGCGAGTGCGCGCCGTAGTAATGCACGTGCACGTCGCCAGGCCGGCGATGACCGTCATATTTGAAATGATGGTGCTCAATGTTCGCCAGGCTGTGACACATCTCGGCCTCGCCGGTGGCGATCTGTTTCGACCAAATCATCATGTCGTCCCGGCGGATCGAGACAGTTCCCGGCACGGATTGGAACTCGGCGCCGATCACCAGTTCCGGCCCGAGCGAGCAGGTGCGGATCTTTGATCCGGCCAAGTGCAGGTAGTTTTTTTTCTCATACTTGTGGTCGGAAAATTCATTTCCCATCGCCATGCCCACACGGCGGGGCACGGCGTCGGGTCCGATGATGTAGATGCCGGCGATCTCCGCTTCTTCGCCGCCGTCTTCGCCAAACCACGGCACGGTCAGCGGCTCGCGATGGGCGCGGAGGATCGAGCCGGTGCCTTTGTAAAACCATTCTGGCGCGGTGCCGACCGCGCCTTCGGCGGGTCGGCCGCCTTCGACGCCGGAGCGGTACATGCGCATGCTGTCGGTGATCTGTTCGGGCTTATCGACATGCATCGATTGCCGATCCCGCGCACTGCCGCCGTGCGTAAGGCCGGTGCCGGAGACCATGCATCGCGCAGGCTCCGGATGATCGATCGGCGGCAATAATCGCCAGTCGGAATCGCCGCGATAGATAGATTCGTAACCAATTGACTCAGTGTTGCTGGCGGCTTCCAGCAATTCCAGAAGCGTCGCGCCCGAATCCAGTGACGCCGAAACCAGCTCATACACGCTGGCAAATTCCGTCAGACCGAGCTCCGGTTCACGGACGATCGCGACGCGCCGCTGGTCTCCCCGCTGAATCTGCACAATGCGGATCGGCATGTCGCTCTACTCCGTGATGTGGAACCGTTTCAGCGATTCTTCGTTGATCGTCAGTCCGAGTCCGGGCGTGTTTTCGTCCAGGTCGATGTAGCCGTCCTTCGGAAGCGGTTCGCCGTCGAAGATGTACCAGAAGAGCTCATTGCCCACTTCCACGTCCACCTGCGGAAAGAACTCGGCCATCGGGGAGTTGTAGCTCGCCATGACGACGTGATAGTTGTGCATCTGCCCGGCGTGCGGGATGACGGGAATCGAGTGCGCCTCGGCCAGCGCCGAAATCTTGCGCGCCTGCGTGATGCCACCGACGCGGTTGGTGTCGTACTGGATGTAATCGACGCACTTGTTCTCGATCAATTCGCGGAAGCCGTACAGCGTGAACTCGTGCTCGCCGCCGGCGATCGGCACGCGATTGGCCGCCTTGAGGGCGGCGTAGCCGTGGATGTCGTCGGGCGTGACGGCTTCTTCGAGCCAGCGCAGGTTAAACGGCTCGATCAGCGGCAGCATGCGCTTGGCGTAATCGAGGTTCCAGCCCATGTACGCGTCGGCCATGATGTCGATGTCGTCGCCGAGCACTTCACGGAGCGTCTTGAGCAGCGCCACGTTCTTCTGCATGCCGGCCGCGCCGTCGGTGGGGCCCCAGCCGAAGCGCATCTTCATCGCTTTGTACCCTTCGTCGCGGTACTTCGCAGCTTCGCTGGCGAGTTGCTCCAGCGGCGTGCTGTAGAGCCGGCTGGCGTAGACCGGGATTTTGGGCTTTGTGCGTCCACCCAGCAACCGATAAACCGGCTGCTTCGCGACTTTGCCGAGCAGATCCCACAGCGCGATATCCACCGCGCTGATCGCCACCATCCCGATCCCCTTGCGGCCGAACGCCATTGTCTTGCGGTACATGTGCTGCCAGAGGAACTCGATGTCCCACGGGTCCTGTCCGATCAACAGCGGCTTGAGATACAGATCAATCGTCTGCTTCGTTACCTGCGGCGCCAGCGCCGCGTTGCCGATGCCGACCAGGCCGTTGTCGGCGAAGATTTCGACAATCACCCAGCCGTGGAATGTGAAGGTGCCCATCGACGCTTTGGAAAGCGACAACTGGTCCATCGGATTGGTGCAGAAGTGCGGCGGCAGCGGCACGGTCTTGCCGCGCCATTCGACGACGCGTGTACGGATCTCGGTGATTTTCATTGTTTGCCCAACGGAACTTGCCAAGCGGAATCTGCTGTACGGTCTGCTATGTGCGAACTGCTCTATGGAACCGGAGCGGCATCAGCGCCGCGCTCACTTGGCTGAATCGGCAACTGGCGCACGCTCGGAACCATCAGCAGAATAACGATAAACGCGATAACGTGAAGCGAGCCGGCAATTGTAAGCACCGGCGTGTAGCCGTAGCCATGATCAAGCAGGTAACCGGAGAACTGGCCGAACGCGATGCCACCCATCGCCCCGCCGAGCCCGACGAGCCCGGCCACGGTCCCCACGGCCCGGCGCGGGTATAGATCGGTCGGCAGCGTCATCACCAGCGTGGACCACGACTGCTGCCCGAAATACCCGAAGCTGAAGAGCACGATCACCCAGAAGACCGATACGTGCGGAACCAGCATCAGCGACGGCATCAGGATCGCACTGGCGCCCAGCGCGAGCTTGCGGGCGGAGTTCAGCGAAAGATTGCGCCGCAACAGATAGCTGGAGAACCCGCCGCCGATCAGGCAACCGACGCCGGCGGCGGCGTGGGGAATCCACGCGACCGACCCGACGGTCTTGATATCAAAACCATGCTCGGTCTTGAGGTATTTGGGCAGCCAGAAAAGGATCAGATACCAAGCGGCGTCACTCAGGAACTTGGCGATCATGATGCCCCATGTCTGGCGATACTTGAGCAGTTGCGACAGGGGGATCGGCGTCTGGTCGACTTGCACTGGCGGGCTGCCGGATTGGATCAACTCGCGCTCGGTATTGCTTAGCGCCGGGTGCTTCTCAGGCGGGTAATAATCCCATATCCACCAGAAGGTCCACAGCAGACCGAGCGCGCCGGTGAGAAAAAAGACCCATCGCCACGACGAGATGCCGAACCAGTCGCCGTGCATGAGGACCAGTGCGATTAATGGCGGCGCCAAGATGCCGCCGACCGCGGTGCCCGCATTGACGACGCCCATCGCGGACGACCGCTCTTTCACCGGAAACCACTCGGCGACCGCGCGGGTGCCGGCGGGGAAGCCCCCTCCCTCGCCCATGCCGAGCACGAGCCGGGCGACTACCAGCATCATCAGCGAGCCCGCGAGTCCATGACTGGCGCACGCGAGCGACCAGAAGACCATGATCAGCGCGAATCCGCGCCGCGTGCCCAGCCAGTCCATCAGCCGTCCGCCGCCGAGATACATCAATCCGTAGGCGGCGAGGAACGCTGTGTTCAGCAGCGCGAACTGCTGGTCCGTGATTCGGATCCCGCTTTGGGCCTTAATCTCCTCGATCGCCAATGGCAGTGTCTGCCGATCAAGATAGCTTATGGCGATCGCGAAGCTGATCAGTATCGATATGCGCCACCGCAACATCAGCGAACCACCGTTGCGGCCGTTGGAATCTCAACGCGCTCCTGCTGGCGGATGTCTTCCGACGACGCGCCGACAAACAATTCCACCGGCCCGGCGGGCACGACAAAACCGTGCGTCTTCTCATCCCAGTACGACAACTGATCGGCCGCGACGGTGAGCGTGACGGACTTCTTCTCGCCCGCGTTCAACGGCACGCGCTGGAACGCCACGAGCTTCTTGGCCGGCAGCTTGATGCCGTCGACCGATTGGCGGGAATAGACCTGCACGACTTCGTCGCCGGCACGCTGGCCGGTGTTGGTGACGTCGAGAGTGATCGCGAGCTTGGCGTCGCTGGTCAGCTGTTTGGTGGACAGCGCCAGCTTGCCGTAATCAAACTTGCTGTAGCTGAGCCCGTGTCCGAACGCGTAAAGCGGCGGGCCGTTGAGATACATGTATGTGAAACCCTTGCTGACGTCATATTCGTCCAGCGGCGGCACTTGTGCTTCGGACGCATAAACCGTGTGCGGCAGTCGGCCGGCTGGATTGACGTCGCCGAACAGCACATCGGCGATCGCGTGTCCGCCTTCCTCACCCGGCCACCATGCCTGGAGCATCGCGGGCGCATTCTCCTTGAGCCACGGCACCGTCAGCGGTCCGGCACTTAGTTGGACAACCACAGTCTTGGGATTGGCGGCGAAGACTGCTTTGACCATTTCGTCCTGCGTGCCGGGCAATCCGAGCGAAGTCCGGTCCCGGGCCTCATGCTCGATCGTCAAATCCGTGCCGACGAACATGATTACTACATCAGCGTTCTTTGCGATCTCCACCGCCTGCTGCAACGCGACCGCAGCGTCGATCGGGGCCTCGACCCAGTTTTTCATGTACGAGTGCGCCTTGCCGCCAATCATGCCGCCGACCGCGGAAGTCACTTCGATGCCCGGCCCGATACGATTCTTGATCCCCTGCAGCGGCGAAATCGTTACGCCGGTGGTTCCGTTGTAGTTATTAAGAAGAACCTTGTCCGCAAGAGGACCGACAACCGCAATCTTCTTCAGCTTGGTCTTGTCCAGCGGCAGGAAGTTCTCGCGATTGTGCAAAAGCACGATCGATTGCTGGGCGGTCTTTAACGCGATCGCGCGATGCGCAGCGCTGCCGATGACGTCCGGCGAGATTTTGCTGTACGGATTGGATTCGAACGGATCAAACTCACCCAGACGCATGCGGGTGCGCAGCACGCGGGTCAGTGCGGCGTTCAGGCGCTCTTCAGTCAGTTTGCCTTCCTTGACCGCGGCCGGGATGTTCTGTTCGAACTCCTTATCTGAGAAATCGCAGCCGGCCATTAGCGACTGGGCGACGGCATCAACATACGTCATCTTCTTGGCGGCATGTCCTTCGACCATCGTGCGCACGCCGCCGAGATCGGAGACGACAAAGCCTTCGTGCTTCCATTCATCTTTCAACACGTCCGTCAGAAGCCATTTATTAATATTATTCGGCGTGCCGTTGATCGCGTTGTAGCTCGCCATCAGCGATTGTGCTTTTCCTTCGACGACCGCGTCGCGGAAGTGGGGCAGCCAGTATTCACGCAGCATGCGCTCTGAAACATTGCTGTTGAGCTTCTCTCGATCCCTCTCCACATTGTTGACCGCGTAGTGCTTGAGCGTCGAGGCGAGCTTGAGATAGCGCGGATCGTCTCCCTGCAATCCCTTCACATACGCGACCGCCATGCGGCCGGTGAGGAACGGGTCCTCGCTCCATGCTTCGTGGTTGCGGCCCCAGTACGGATTGCGCTCGATATTGATCACCGGGGCGCGATAGATCAGCCCCTTTTTCTCGCCCGGCGCGTTGGGGTCGAGATGCCAG
>JACMML010000302.1 GCA_014379105.1 Phycisphaerae bacterium | reverse complement strand
GCGCTCGGCCGCTCGGTCAAAGCGGGCGCGTGATTCGGCAACGATTTCGCACTGAATTTCGTAATACGCTAACCCGGACAAACCGATCCCCAGCATCAGCGTCGTGGTGGTCGCGACGAACATGCTCCGACGATCGACGCCGCCGGGCGCCTCGCCCGAGCCCTCCGGTTTGCGGTAAGCGAACCAGATGACCAATAGGCCTGAGATAATTGAGATCAGTGCCAATTGGATCGCGGTTATCGTCGTCCCGGTCAATTGACCGGCCAGAAGTGGACGGAGTGTGAAAAACAGCAGTCCGGCCGCAGTCACGACTGCGGCCAACTGTATCGCGGCGCGAACATTCAAATTTGGGCGAATCAATTGCCGTTGCGACCCGACCAGGCCCGAAACGACCGCAGACCTCTCAATATCGGCAGGCCTCGCGATGTGCTGAAAACGATTCGCCGACGGCGGTGCAAAACTCGAGCGCGGTGCGACCAAACTTCAATCCCGGGCATCGACAACAGGCGTGTTGGCACGTCGAAGGATGTCGATATTATCGACACGCTCGACCACCATGTAATGTGAGCGCGCGTAGCCATCAATCCGGCGCCATGCTGCGGCAAAATTCTCCCCGCGCTGCGGAATCTCGGCGACCTCGGCCATGTGGTGGCGATAGAAGTGGATGTATCGCTCCGGGTCCCGATGCAGGACCAGCCATTCCGGGCGGCGCTCGTCCAGGTCGTCCAGGATCATCCCGCCGAAGTGCTGCGGCGCTTCGTCGGAGTTGGCAAAGAGGAACGTCAGCGGCACACGCGATCCGGGACGCAACGTCGATTCGACCATCAGCCGCGGGTAATCATCCATCCACACGCGCTGGCCGGCGTGGGCGTGTGATTTGAGATAGCCGATGACCTCCGTCATGCGCGCCTGCCCGTCCGAGCGCTGGAGCACCTCCACCGAACACGCGATCGAGATCGCCGCGGCCGGTCCAAGCGCCAGCCCGAGGGAGATCATCCGGATTCGTAGTGCAAATAAGCCCAGCAGCATCGCCGCCGGGGCGCCCATCACGAGAAAATGATACGCGTACATGCGCCGCTGCGCGATGACGCCGATCATCTCCATGATCAACCACGCGATGATGAAGAGCGATATCGCTCTGCTCTCCCCTTGTGGGACGAAAAGCGCGGAACGATCGACGCGATCGCGCCGAAAGATGTAACCCAGCACCAGTACGGGAAACATCAGAATCGTCAGCACGAAGATGGGTTTGAGCGCGTCTATCCACTCGGCGGTGGAATTGGCGGAGTAATCACGTAATTGAGCGATCGTATCCGGCAGCGCGTCGGCCATTCCGGTGAGCATCAGCAGCCAGAGGCAGATGATCGTGGGGATCATCACACCGATGGCGATCAGCGCGAGCATTCGCAGGCGCATCGCGATAGTCCATCCGGTGGCAACGATGACCGCGAGCGTGATCGCGGGAATTATGGCGGCGGCCGTCGGCTTGGCCCACATCGCGATGCCGGCGCACAGCCCGAGGACGATCGCGTCGCGCCAGTCGCGGCGCTTCAGCAATTCCATCCCCGCACACGCCGCCTGCGTAACAAAGAAGACCTGGATCGTCTCCAACTGCAACGGCCCGTACACCACCGGCGGCAGGTTCAGCCAGATCGCGCTCGCCACGCCGACCGGCACAATCGCACGCGCACCAAGGCACCGCCCGGCGGTCCGCGCGAGCATGAGGCACGTGGCGATCGTCAGCCCGAGTCCAAGCAAGGTATACGCCCACCAGTGCGCCCCGAGCAGCCGAAACGGCACGCTCATCAATAGGCCAACGGTTGGGAGCTTGTTGTCCACCAGATCGGTGCCGATTCGCTGGCCGTCGGTGACCATTTTGCCCATGTAGACGAACATCGCGGTATCAGAATTGACTGGCTGACTTAGAAACACCGCGCGGCCGGCAAAAGCGCACAACACCATGATCACCGCCAGCGCAGCGACTCCCCTCCCCTGGAGCGAGGGGGCCGGGGATGGGGCGGCCGTTGCGATCGCGCGCGTCATGTCCATCTCTATCGGACCGATTGTCCCCGCGACTTGGCGAAGCTACACTGATATCTCAATGCCATATCCCGCCTGCAGTCTCGTTCGGCTTTAGCTTCGCGTGCCTTCACCAGCGCGATCGCTCTCCCATTATCCCCAGTCCCCTTTTTATGAACCCATTCGCCATGAATCCATTGCCCGATGCAAGTTCGCCGTTGATCCGCAAGCTGGAAGAGCTTTTGTCGAAGTACCAGATGCTGCAGGCATCGCTGAGCGACCCGGCGTTCCTCGGCAACGCACAGAAGATGATCGCCGCCAGCCGGGAATCCGGCTCGCTGCAGAACCTGGCGCGGGTGTACCAGACCTACAAGGATTGCCTGAAGCAGGTCGCGGAACTCCGCGACTTGTCGCTTAGCTCGGACAAGGAAATGAGCGAACTCGCCGAGCTGGAGCTGCCCGAGAAGGAAGCCGAGGCGTCGAAGCTGATTGAGGAGATCAAAGACGAGCTGATCGCGGCCGAGGACAACAAGGTCGATAGTTTCTTCCTCGAGCTGCGTGCCGGCACCGGCGGCGAGGAGGCGGCGCTATTCTGCCGCGATCTGTTCGAGATGTACCGCAAATACTGCGAAAGCCGCGGCTTCCGGTTTGAGGTGTCGGACCTCTCCGATGCCGAGCGAGGGGGTTTTAAGGAAGTGATCATCAACGTCAAAGGCGACGGCGCCTATCGCCACCTCCAGTACGAAGGCGGCGGCCACCGCGTACAGCGCGTGCCCGAAACCGAATCCCAGGGACGAATCCACACCAGCGCCGCGACGGTGGCGGTATTGCCGGAGCTGGCGGACGTGAAAATCGATATTAACCCCAAAGACGTCGAAGAATTCGGCTGCCGCGGCGGCGGTCCCGGCGGGCAGAACGTGAATAAGGTCGAAACCGGCTGGTACATCAAGCACAAACCGACCGGACTGAGCTTCAAGATGACCGAGCACAAAAGCCAGACGCAAAACAAAGAGCGCGCCTGGGCACTATTGCGCTCCACCCTCCACGCGGCCGAGCAGGCGAAGCAGCACGCCGCCCAGATGGGCGCCAGAAAAGCCATGATGGGCTCCGGCGACCGCAGCCAGCGCATCCGCACGTACAACTTCCCCCAAAACCGCTGCACCGACCACAGACTAGGCGGCGAAGGCGGCGGAGAAAAAAACTTCAATCTTGAAGCCGTGATGAACGGGCAGATGGAGGAGTTGATTGATGCGCTGTTTGAGATGGATAAGAGGCAGAGGTTGGAGGCGCTGTGAGAAAGTGTATTAGGTGGACGATAACGGTCGTCGCTGTCATCGCATGCTTGCTCGCCATTGTGGTCATTGTTCTGTGGCAGGTACGAAGAGAAGATGAAAAAGTTGTTGGATGGGTGGAGCGTAAATCAACTAGCCCGGTGTCCCGTGAGACGCGTTATCTGGAAGCTTCTGTGGGACCTGACTTTGTTCACTTAGGTTTTGGCATCGATATCGATTCTGATACCAGGCCCGAAATTGCTTACGTATTCTGGGCTGACGATCCGCGACGAAATGTAGATTATGGACTTTTTGCAACTATGAGCCCGTATGACGCCTATGGCATGTGGTCGCTGAAGAAAAGTTACTGTGGTCTTCGCGTCCATCCGCTAGTGTTTTCGACTTTTTGGGGGCGTAATCGGTGGATGGGTAATTTATCAGCGATTCTTAGGTTCCAAATGTGATAATCATCGCCACGCCGGCCTCTGCCCACATTGCGGCTACGACCTTCGTGCCACACCCGAGCGATGTCCTGAATGTGGAAACACGCCTGGGGCAAGATCGGAGAGGATGTGAAGACTACGGATTATTTTGTCTTTATCCGGCAGCGTCCCGATCGGGCCTGGATAAAGCTTGAGTGGATTCAGCGGGCAATCGACTCTCCGGTCCGGCAAGAGATTCAGTCCGATGGAAGAATTCGCCGCTGGGTTGCTATTTCCGAGGCGGGCGGGCGATATCTTCGTGTTATATTGTTAGATGATGGCGTGACGGTTCATAACGCTTTCTTTGACCGGAGTTTTGTGCCATGACGATCAAATATTTCGAGCAAACCGACACATTGTACATCTCCCTGCGGTCGGCCGATGTCGCAGAGACGCGCGACCTGGATGGGCACACGCAGATCGATCTCGACGTTGCCGGGGAAATGTGCGCTATCACCATCGAACACGCCAAGGAACGGGTCGACATGCCGAAACTCTCATTCGAGACAGTGGCGGCCTGATGGATCGACGCCTTGCCCGCTGAGTTGAAGCAATTCTACAAAATCGTCCCAATCACCCTGCGCCGCCGCGGCCGGGTGTCGAAGTCGATCAGGATGACCTGCTGGTATTCGCCGGTCAGCAGTGCGCCTTCCTGGAACGGCACGGTGAGGCTCGGGCCGATCAGTGATGCGCGCAGATGGGCGTGGCCATTATCGTCGTGCCAGGTGGCTTCGTGGTGGTAGTGGGCGTCATCGGGGATGAGCTGCTGCATCACGGCCTGGAAATCCTGCTTCACCAGCCCCGGCTCATACTCGATCGTCGTCAGCGCGGCGGTGGAACCGATGACGAAAAGGTGCAGCACACCGGCGCCGCGCATCAATTTGGCGTGGCGGGCGATCTCGGGATTGAGATTAATGATGTCGCCGCTCCCCTCGGTTCCCAGATCAATCACAAAACGGCTGGATGCGGCGTCCCTCATACCGCAATTGGAGCCGAAGCTCGGCGAATATCAAGGAGGCGACTCATTGCGCGTGATCCTGCGGGCCGCAAGCGATTCGCGGCACGGACTACCAGCTGATGTTTTGTGAGAACAAATGACGGACTGATAGCCCGTTCATAAATCAGAAAATCAATCGCCATGCTTCTCACGCAGGCGGGCCGATAGTCGCAGCATCAGTTGGACGCGCTCGAACTCGGTGGCCCAATCCTTATAGGTGTCTTCCATCTCGCTCTTCTCTGGCGGCGCGATGCCGATCGGGCAGGACGCGCCGAGCTTGGCGATAGCGATTTTGCGGTACCGAGAGATCGGGCGATCACCCGCCAGCGCGCAGAACTCAAAATCCTCGGCCATGAAGATCACCGTCGGCACGCGCAGGCCGCCGTTGATTTTCACCTGCTCGGACAGGTCTTTGTGCGCATCGCGATCGACGAATCGCAGGGCGATCTTTGCTGGATTCCCCGAAGCGATGTGTTCGAGCAATGGGCACTGCTGCACGCAATCGCCGCACCAGATTCCGCTGATCACCAGCACGTGCATCAGTCGCGTGTACCCGGCCTGAGAAGCGCTAGCCGCGTCGACAGCGGGGAGCAGAGCCCGGGCGTCCGCCCATCGCTTTTGTTGTTCCGGTTTACCGGTGGCGACGTAATCGTCGTACGACAGTGCGGCGTCAAACTTCGTCTTAAGATAGTCGGCTGTCAGCATGAATAATCCTCAAGTCGTGGACGGCGGTTTCTGGTAAATCGTCCCGCCCGGCGGGTAGCAGATCAACTCCACGGCATTGCCGAACGGATCGTGCAGATAGATGCCCGTGGTGCCGTCGCGGTGCGCATCGATCGGCACGTTCGCCTCTTTCGCCGCGGCCGCCAGCTGCGCCTCAGTCACCGAGACCGCAACGTGCGGCGGGTGCTGCGTCGGCGTGACAATCGCCAGCTTCACCGGACCCATCTGTAGAAAAGCCCAGGTCGCATCCTGGTACAACACGATGGCGGCGAAACGATCAACATACCAGCGCACGCTCGCGGCGATATTCGTCGAAGGCACCGCGATATGGTCGATCGGGCTTGGTATTGTCATAACGTCTCCCAATACTAAATGCGCCACAGAGACACAGAGGCACAGAGAGGAAAGATTTGTTACCGCCGATTACGCAGATTT
>JACMML010000301.1 GCA_014379105.1 Phycisphaerae bacterium | reverse complement strand
CGGGTGCGGCGCCCGGAAACGGGACAGGCCGGCCACCACCCGGCACCGGCGGAAGCGGCGCTCGCCGGCCATAGCGCGTGCTGACGCCATGGCAAATCCTCGGCATCGTTACGGCGGTGTTGCTGCTGGTATGGCTGAGTGATCGGATCATCACCCGGTCGCGAACCATGGGGCTGCGACGTTTCGCGGCCCAGCGGCGATTCAAGTATTGCCCGGCCGACCGTTTCAACATCGCCCGGCGAATCGCATCGGCGCTGCCGCATCCGCAAGCGTCGGAAGTCCGCGTGCGCGACCTGATGTATCGCACGAGCGACGCCGGTTATCACTACGTCTTCACCGCCGAATACGTGGTGTCCGAAATCGGCGGGGCGCGGAGCCTGAATCGGGTGGTGGCATGCACCGATGAGCCGCCGGGAAGATCGTGCGAGCGCTTTGCGAAAGTTGAGATCGCAGACCGGTCGTCACCATTGTTCGAACAATATGCGGGGTTATTGAAAATTGAATCGCCAACTTGAATCGCCGATTTAGATCGCCAGTTTAAATCGTTGGCGTTTTAAATCGTTGACGTCGGCAAGCGTTCCAAGCGGTTTAAGTTCACCAAAAATAGCGGGCCACGCTGTTGCATGGCCCGCTCATCAGAGTTCAAGATTTCAGTGCGGTCGATCAGCGCTGCCGCGTTGGGTTGGGTCCCTGCTTGATCGTCACCATGCGTTCGCCTTCACGATTGGCGACTTGGATGGCGGTGCCTTTGGAAAGATCCATCGCGGCCAGCGCTTTACGTGCATCCTCAACGTTTGCGATATCGGTATCGCCGACGCGGGTGATGAGGTCGCCGGGACGGACGCCCGCGCGAGCCGCCAGCGAGCTCGGTCGCACCTGCTTGACCAACGCGCCCCGCGCGTCTGCCGGCAGGCCGGCGGCCTCGAGGTCGTCGGCGGTCGGGGTGACGAGGGTCACACCGATGCCGCTGTTGCCGGGGAGATCGGCGGGATTGCGCATCGCCATCTCTGACTGCTCGTCGGGCTGCTCGCCGAGCTTGACCGTTACGCTCTGCGTCTTCTTGTTTCGGAAAATCGTCAGCTTCACGTCCTGGCCGGGTCCGGTCGCGGCAATCTTGTTGCGCAATGCGACGGTCGACTTGACGGGTTGCCCGTCGATCTCCGTGATCACATCGCCGGGCTTGAGCACGTTGTACGCCGGGCTACTGCGCAGAACGCCATCCACGAAAATGCCGTCTTCGCCTTCGTAACCGATCGCATCGATCCGCTCGCGAAGAGGCGGCGGCGGGCTCTTGATATCGGCGATCTGCACGCCTAGGTAGCCGCGGACGATCTTGCCGGAGGTCTTGAGCGCCTCGTAAACCTGCTTGGCCTGATTGGACGGAATGGCGAACCCGATGCCCGAGAAACTTCCCGACCGCGAAGCGATGGCGGTGTTGATGCCGACGACCTCACCGGCGAGATTCACCAGCGGGCCGCCGGAGTTGCCGGGATTGATCGGCGCGTCCACCTGGATGAAATTTTCGTACGCGAAGCTGTTGGAGATCACATTCGCCTGGCGGTTCAGCGCCGAAACGATGCCGTGGCTCATCGAGCCGACATACCCGAACGGAGAACCAAACGCGAGAATGATGTCCCCTTTTTCGAGCTTGTCGCTGTCGCCCCATTTGGCCTTGATGACGCGATCGGTCTGTATCTTGACGACCGCGAGATCAGACTTGGGATCAGCGCCGACGACTTTGGCGTCGGTGATGTGCCGGCCGTCTTCGAGGACGATCTCTACGGTGCTGGCGTCGGCGATGACATGGTTGTTGGTGACGATAAACGCTTCGCCGTTGCCGGCGTCCATGATCACGCCGCTACCGCTTGCCTGTGCGACGCCGTCTTCAGGAACATCAGGTTCTCCGTCACCATCGCGATCAAAGAAGCGGCGCAATGTCTCGTCGTCAAACTGCGGAAGCTGGCGCATGCCGCGGCCGGTTTTGGTGACCCGCAGGTGCACGACCGACTGCTCCATCGATTTGCTGATGGTCTTGTAGGAGTTGGAGAGATCGCCGAGCGTGCGCAGTTCGCTGCGCGCGTGCTCGACCTTCTCCTCGGCGCGTGCGAATCGGACGTCCTGCACCAGGCTCTGGCCAACTTGAAACGTGGCGACGCCGGCGGCGCCGATGACTGCGAGCGTGAGAATCTTCTTAATCGGTTTCATTTGAGATTGTCCTCTGCAGCATGCAACTATAACTGTTCACTGAGAAACTTGCGGCTTTCACCATCCACCATCTGATAGCAATGGGCTAACTGAGGGTAGGTGCCGCTGGATATCTCTGTGACGTAATTACGAGCAATTTCTATCAGAGACGAGCCCGAGGGTTGTGGAACGAAGCGTGGCTGCGTGGATGTATGCCGCAGCAGGTCCTGCAGTACGACAACGTGGGCATGGCAATGCGGGCCGGCGCCGCAGCCGATGACAGGGATATTGACCCGTTCGACGACGCGCTGGCCGACTTCGGGAGGAACGGCTTCGAGCATCAGCGCCGCCGCGCCCGCGCGCGAAAATTGCACAGCGAGGTCCACGATCGCGCGCGCCTCGGCGGCGGTGCGGCCTTGATAGCGATAGCCGCCCATCAGTCCGACCGCCTGCGGGCGAAGTCCGATGTGCGCAACGGCGGCGATGCCCGCGTCGGCGAGCCGCGCGAACATCGGCACCAGCGACGCGCCGGCCTCGAGTTTGACGCAGTCGCAATTTGTCTCTTTCAACATCCGGCAGACGTTCTCGATCCCCTGCGCGTCGGATGCCTGATACGAACCAAACGGCATGTCTCCCATCACAAGTGTCCGCGGCGCGCCGCGCTTCACCGCGGCCGTCAACTGCATGATCAGATCGAGTGTGATGGGGATGGTGGAGCGATGCCCGAGGATGACATTGGACGCCGAGTCGCCGACAAGCAGCATCGGCACGCCCGCCGACTCGAGGATGGTGGCGGTCGTGAAATCGTAACACGTCAGCATCGCCACGCGCTGCTTGGTGGTGGCGGCGGTGCGGAGATCGTTGAGCGTGAATGGTTTGCCGGGAGCGGTCATGGGAGTCTTGGTGAGTGCAACGCCGTGATGAGTATACACGGCAGTTACCCCGGCGGCCCGAGCGTGACGATCGTCATCGGATCAAAACGGTATTCCGACAACAGCTCACGCAGCGAATCGGGTGTGACGGCCATCAGAGTCGCCATATCGTCGTCGAGCGACCGATAACCGCCGGTATAGATCCACTGGTTGCCGACCGATCGCATCCGCCCCAGCGGCAGCTCGCCGCCGAGCACGAGGCTGGTGGCGATCTTGTTGCGGGCGCGGGCGACTTCTTCCTCGGTGAGGTCGTTCTTGATCTGGTGAATCTCTTTCAGGCAAATATCCAGCGCTTGTTCCGATTTGCCCGGATCGGTGACGAGCGAGAAATAAAAGCTGCCACAGCCATCATGCGGATAGAAACCAAAATCGGCATCCTCGGCGATGGCGTTTTCTACCAGCGCCCAGTAGAGACGCGAACCCTCGGTGTCGCCGAGCACGTCCGCGAGAATGCGGGCCGCAAATCGGCGATCGTCCTGCGCGCTGGGCCCGGGCATGATCGCCATCGTGTACTTCCGATTGAGCTTCGGATCGGTCATCTCGTGGCGCTTGGACGTGAAATCGGGCAGGCGCGTCGCGCGCGGCGCCGCCTGCGGCTGCCAGTGCCCACAATATTTCTCGGCCAGTGCGATGATGTTGTCAAAATCAAGGCAGCCGGTGACCGAGAGCACGGTATTGCCCGGGCCGTAACGGTCGGCGAAGTAGCGCGCCATTTCGTCTCGCTGCATCCGACGAATCGAATCGGCCGGTCCGAGGATGCTCATGCCCAGCGGGTGCTCGCCGAAGTGCAGTTCCATCATCTTTTCATAGATCACGTGGCCGGGATCGTCGAGATACATCGCGATCTCTTCGAGAATCACGTTCTTCTCAGTATCAAAATCCGCCTGGCGGATCGCCGGGCGAAGCAGGTGGGAAAGGTGCTCGATCGCGCGCTCTGTGAATTCCGGAATCACGTTCGCGTAATAGGCGGTCATCTCCTGGCTGGTAAACGCGTTGTATCGTGCGCCGATCTCGTCGAAGATTCGATTGACGTCTTCCCAGCCGTATTTCTCCGACCCCTTGAACATCATGTGCTCGAGGAAATGGGAGACACCGTTGATGAGCGTCGGCTCATCACGCGAGCCGGCGCGAACAAAGAACCCCGCGGCGATCGAGTGCGCGTCGGGATTGATCTCGGCGGAGATCGTCAAACCATTGGCGAGCTTGTGGGTCTTGTAGGTCAGGGGCATTCGGTGATTCCTGCGATTCTTTTATTTGCTGGAACTCTTACGGGGTAACCGGCTCGATGACGAGCGTGTGGGTAACGGGTTGGACTACCTCCGTCACGGCGCGGGTGAATTCCGTATGGCGCGTCCGTACGCTTTGCATCACCGCATCCAGCGCAGGATCGTCGCCCAACTGCGGCCGGGCGTCGCCGATTGCGTGCACGAGACCTTTGCCGTACTTAGTCTCAAAACCCTGCTTTTCGCGAATCTTTTTCTCAACCTCGACGAACCGATCGTTGAACGGATTGGGAATGAAGTCGGCCGCCAGGTTGATGCCACCCTTCAACTGTTCGATGGAATATTCCCGCACGGTCGTTCCCCAGGTGATTTTGTAATTCTGCGCCGGGCCCGTCACTCGGAGCACCAACCGATTGAGATCTTGATTGAACGGGAAAAACTCAATAATGCCGCTCGTCGCGTTCGGGCTCTTTGGATCGCCAGTGAAGCAGAACGGGTAGCGCGTGCTTTCGATCGTCACTGAGCCCCCTTCCATTTTGGCGATGGAATGACCTTCTGACGCGGTCGAGGTCCCGGCTGAAAGATCGACGTTGATCGTGCCGATCTCCCCGTTCATCCCCAGCGCTTTCAAGAACGCATACGCCATCACCAGGTGCCCGTTGGCGGCGGGGTGATAGCCGTCCGGACCGCAGACATGGTAACCCGGGCCGTACTTGAGCTTGGCGGCGTCGGTCACCTGGCGAAGCGGTTCGTGAACGTCGGCAAAAGTGCTCTCGTTGCTTGCGGCCACTGCCCGCGCCTCGTCACGCAGCGCCGCGAGTGTATGGTTATACACTTCAGCTTCCGGGCCGCGCCGGAAGGTATTCGGATCGACCGCGCCCGGCGAACCGACGACAACGCGCGCACCGGCCGACTGGAATGCCTTGACGATCTCGGCGGTGAGATCGCGGTACTTCTGCCGCGTCGCATCGTCAATCGGCTTGTAGCCGCCGTCGTTCATGCCGTAGCAGGTGGTCGCGATCGTAGGCTTGAACCAAAGCACGTCCCATTTCATCCGGTTCAGAAATCCGGAGGACGATTCGCCGCCCCAACCAAACTGCATCACGTCCACTTTCAATGGCTGGCACATGCGCAGGTAGTCTTCGATGAAGACCGTGTACTGTTTCTGCTCCGTAATCGAATCGCCGCACAGCGCCAGCACATCGCCGTCTTTCAACAGCGCTTGGCCGTGCGTCACGGTTGCGGTCAAACCGCTGAGGGCGATGCAACTGGCCAGTAATGAAATAAGGCGTCGCTTTGTCATCATGATGGAGTCACCAATTCCTTAGGCCCGACGGTGACGACCGTGAAATCCTCGGCCGGATTTCGCTGCAGGTAATCATTTACGTCTTGAAGCGTCGTCGAACCGATCGCATCAATGATCTCATCCATAGAGCGAATTCGTCCGCGAATCAGGTGATCGTGGGCAATCGCCGCGGCGCGCCCGGTTGTGCTTTCGCCGCTCATGATGGTGCTGGCCTTGAGCCCGATCTTTGCTCGGTCCAGTTCCGCCTGGGTGACGCCGTGGCTCATTCGTTTTAGTTCGACGATCAGTTGATCCAGCGTCTGTTGGGCCCGCTCGTTGCTCGTGCCGGCGTAGCCGAACACCGCGCCCATTCCGGGAAGCGAGCTGTAACTGCCGCTGACGGAATAGACGAGCCCCTTCTTTTCGCGAATCTCGGTAAACAGCCGCCCGCTCATTCCGCCCGCCAGGACTTCGATTGCCAGGCGCGCGCTGTAGTAGTCTTGGTGCATCTCGGAGACCGACCGGTACGCGATGCCGATATGCGTCTGCTCGCTCTTTTGATATTCGTAATGGTAGCGCTTCTGGGTGTGCGGCCCGGGGACACTTGCAGGTTCCTGATTCGGCCAATCGCCAAACAGGCTTTGGGCGCGGTCGGTGATTGACGCGAAATCCACATCGCCGGCGATTGACAGAACCGCGCCGCCGGGGTTGTAGCGGGACCGGTAAGCCTCCTGAATGCCGGCGTAGGTCAGTGCCGTCAGGTCTTCCTTATTCCCCATCACGTTCCTGCCATATGGCCATGGCCAATAGCATTCGCGGAGGCGGATCAAAAGCTTTTGCCGCGGCTCGTCGTCCACGCCGGCGAGGCTCTGCAAGGCTAAATCCCGTGCCGCCTCAAACCCCTCTTCGGGCAGATGTGCGCGTCGAACGATATCGGCGTATGCGCCCAATCCTTCCATAATCAGCGACGGGAGCGCCGCGGCCCCGAAACGCGTGTGCAGGCTGCTGGCACTGCTGGACCGCTGCAGGCCGAGCGTATCAAGATAATTACTGAACTCTCGGCTATCGCGCGAACCCGCACCGCGCATGACGAGTTCCGACAGAACGGTCGCGCAGCCGGTGCCCCCGATCGGATCATTAGAACCCCCAGCCGGCACGAGGAATGTCATGGCCGCCGACCGGACGCCCGCCATTTTCTCCGCAAGGATGGTCAAACCGTTCGCAAGTCGATGCGAAAGAAACATTTGGGGCAAAACACAGCTCCTGTTCGACTCGCGATTATAGGGCATATTCGGCGGTTGCAAACAGCACATCATTTGGCCAAACCCGTCACCTGCCGAAGCGCCTCGGCCAGTGCGATGCCCGCGGCCGT
>JACMML010000300.1 GCA_014379105.1 Phycisphaerae bacterium | reverse complement strand
TTGTGGCATGGGCTCCCAGCCCATGGCGGCGGTACGCCGATGCTTCGCCCAGCGAAATAAGCAATCACGTCAGCGACATAGCGATCAGGTCTGCACGACACAGTCGCTAACGCGATTACTTTGTCCGCCGGGTACGGCCGAAGCTGCGTGTACGCAGCACACGGGCAGAATGCCCGTGCCACAAAATTTCCACGCGCACCGCGTATACTCATAAACTTATGGCAAACTTCCTCGTCATTGGCCCGCACCCGGATGATCAAGAACTCGGCATGGGCGGCACGATCGCCAAGCTCAAGAAGCAGGGCCACGCCGTCCACCTGATCGACATGACCAACGGCGAACCGACCCCGCGCGGCACCCCCGAACTCCGCGCGGCCGAAGCCGCAAAAGCTGCCCGGCTACTGGGCGTAGAGCGAACATTACTCGGTCTTCCCAACCGGCAGGTCCAGCATTCCATCGAAGCCCGCTACAAGCTCGCGGCGCTGATCCGCGTGCACAAGCCGAATGTTCTCTTCGTGCCGTATCCGATCGACGCGCACCCCGATCACACCGCCGTTACGCGCATCGCCGAGGATGCGCGATTCGATGCCAAGCTCAGCAAGAGCACGATCCCCGGCGATCCGTGGCACCCTAAGCGGGTCATCTATTATTTCTGCACGCACCTGCGGCTGAACATCAATCCCACATTCTGCATCGACGTATCGGATACCGCCGACCAGAAGATGGCGGCGCTGGCGGCATATGAATCGCAGATGAATCCCGATCTTCTCCGGCAGGTGCAGGTCGGCGGTGATTATTTCGGCACGCGCATCGGCACGCGCCACGCCGAGCCGTTTTATTCGCACGAGGTGATGGGCTTCACCGGGCTGGACCAGCTGGTGTGATTGCCGTGGGATCGAGCGTGCCGGTAGGATGGGGCACGTGCCAGCCGACGACGTACAAAATCCAATCCTTCCCGCGGCGCTGATCGAGCTCGGCCGCGTGCGCGTGCCGACCTCGGCGGTGCGGGTGCAGTTTTCGCGGTCGAGCGGGCCGGGGGGGCAGAATGTCAACAAGGTCAACTCGCGCTGTGAGATATGGCTTAAGGTGGCAGAGATCACCGGGCTCACCGAAGCGGCGCGCTCGCGCCTGCGCACGATGGCCGGGTCGCGGCTGACGGTCGCGGATGAGATTCATCTGGACGCGCATGAAAATCGCTCGCAGGAGCAGAACCGCGCGACCGCCATCGAGCGGCTGCGGGAACTGATCGTACAGGCGATGGTGGAACCCAAGCGACGGCGCAAAACCAAGCCGAGCTACGGCTCGAAACAGCGTCGTCTGGCGTCCAAAAAGATCCGCGGCGACATCAAGCGCGGCCGAAGCGGCGGTGGCGGCGCTGACGACTGATCAATTAGAGGCTCATTTCTTGTGGTCATGCGGTGATCAGGAACCGGCCGCCGACTTCCGCGCAACAAAAAACCCCGTGCGGGGCCGCTTTAGACATTAGATTAATCGGTGCCGCAGCGGCTATTCGTCGCCGCCGGCGAAATCTTCTTCTTCGTCGTAGTCATCGTCGTCGTCTTCAAAGAAGTCGTCCTTCTCCTCCTCTTCTTCCTCTTCGTCATCCTCTTCTTCGTCGTCTTCCTCCTCGTCATCTTCGTCAAGATCGTCGTCTTCTTCGTCGAGGTCTTCGTCCTCTTCCTCTTCGTCTTCTTCGAGATCGTCCTCTTCCTCGTCATCGGCTTCATCCTCGTCCTCGACTTCGTCCTCTTCATCGTCGTCCGCGGCGCGCTTGGCGGCGTCGGGGGTGATGAGGCCGATGAGCTCGAGCAGTGCGGCGTTGAAGCCCATCAGTGAGCGGATGTCGTTGTCCGATTCCGGAGCGACGGCGGTGGGTTCGAGCAGAGCGTTCATGGATGGTCCCAGTGACAAGTACTTCGTTGCGACGGACACGACGTCCGCATGCCTCCCGGCGCCAGTTCGGCTCCGACCGGCGGAATTGAAGCGGGATGACTCGGTATGTCAAGCCCCCGTGCAGGATCATCTGACGTCGATAATCCGGCACTTCGGCAGTGCGTCGAGAAACAGCGGCCCGTAGCGCTTCGTCCGCACACGCCCGTCCAGCAATACAACGATCCCCGTATCGCTTTTGCTGCGAATCAGCCGACCAAACCCCTGCTTGAGTTTGATGATCGCCTCGGGAACCTGCAGGTCCATAAAAGGATTTCCCCCATGCCGCCGAATCGCCTCCAGCTTCGCTTCGATCAGCGGTTCATCCGGCACTGCGAACGGCAGCTTCACGATGATCACGTTGCGGAGCTTGTCTCCCTGCACGTCGATTCCCTGCCAGAAGGATGACGTGCCGAAGAGCACAGCGTTGTCGAGTGCGCGGAACTGATCGAGCAGCATTTTTCGCGACACGTTCTGTCCCTGCACGAGCATTGGCAAGCCCAGCGATTCAATACGATCTTTAAGAATATTGGCGCAGTCGGTCAGCATCCGATAGCTCGTAAAAAGCACAAATGCGCCGCCATTGGTCTGATCCAGATACCGCACGATCTTTTCACACGCCGCGGCGGTGAATCGGAGGGAATCGCTCGGGTCGGGGAGGTCGCTTTCGAGGTAGAGGATCACCTGGTTTTCATAATCAAAAGGTGAGCCTAGATGCAGCGTTTGCGCGTTGTCTATGCCGAGCCGGCGCTGGATGAAGGCAAAGCGCGCATCGGGGGCGGCCGGTGCGTCATTTTCTGTGGATAGGGCAGCGGGTGGGTGCTTGGATTTTGAGGACTTGCTCTTGGATTTCTCGCTCGCTGTCGCCAGCGTAGCGCTGGTCAGGACCACGCGCGGCACTTTGGCGAAGAGCTGTTGCCGCAGACCCTCGGCCACGTCGACCGGGGCGGCGTGCATGCTGACTCGGCGCGGGCCGCGCTTGCTGATGTCAAACCAGTAGACCGCGTCGGGCATGGATTGCGAGATCATCACGTCGATCGTCTCGGCGGTCCCGCTCACCTTGGCGGCGAGGCTGGTGATCTCGCTGACGGATTCCTCGCTGTCGCCGAGCTTCGGCAGCATTTCCTTCAGGTACTTCGTCAGGTCGTGCAGCTTCGGTGACAGGTCATTGGGCACGATATTCGCTTCATGCACCCGTCCGTTGGTGCGGCCGTGCGATTCCTGCCACCAGGCGATGCGGTCGAAGAACGTATCGACGACATCACCAAGCTCGACCACGCAGCGGATGGCGTTATTCGCCGATCCGCCGTGCGTGCTAAGGACGCCGGCGCCGCGGCGCGCGTCATACAGCGCGCGCAGCTGGTATTTCACCGACGCCTCGCTCACGCGCATCCCGAAGTGCTGGCCGGCGACGTCCTCGAGCGTGTGCGCTTCGTCGAAAATCACCGCGTCATACTTGGGCAGGTAATTCACCCCGGCCATGCGGAGCGCCAGATCGCTGAAGAACAGCGCGTGGTTGACGATCAACAATTGCCCGGACTGCATGCGCCGCTTGGCGGACTGCCAATGGCAGTCTTCGTAGAAACGGCAGCGCTTGCCGAGGCAATTGCCTTGCTCTGCGTTCACCTTCTCCCAGACCGACGGGTCCGGCAGCACCGGCAGCGACGCCAGAGATCCATCGTGCGTCTGCTCGGCCCAGTTCTCGATCGCCCAGAGCGCTTCGAGCTGGGCATCGTGATCAAACAACATGTGCTGCCTGGCGCGCGCCTGATCGAGCCGGCGGCGGCAGAGATAGTTGCCGCGTCCTTTGACCAGCACCGCCGAGAATTCATCGGGATAGACGCTTTGCAGCAGCGGAATATCTTTTTCGACCAACTGCTCCTGCAGCGCGATGGTGTGTGTGGAAATGACGACCCGTTTTTTGGTTCGCACGACGTAGTCGATCGCGGGTATGAGATACGCGAACGATTTGCCCACGCCGGTGCCGGCCTCCACGAGCAGGTGATGCCCCACATCCATCGCTTCGGAGACCGCCGCCGCCATTTCCAGCTGCTGCGGGCGGGCCTCGTACGCCATCCCCAGGCGCCGGGCGATTGCGCCGGATTCACCGAGAATATCTGTGACGGTAGAATTCATTCGTTAGGGGATTGTAATCTCTCCGCGGCGTTGCGTCGCACACCTTCTACGCGGCTATTATCTACATTGTCAGATTGTCGCCTGAGCCGCGAGTGTATACCATCGCCAGCCCGCTTGACGTGCCCGCTCGACGTGGACGTGGGTTAAGGAGTTTAGTTAGATGCCTTACATTATTGCCCAACCCTGCATCGGCACGAAAGACACAGCGTGTGTCGCCGTATGCCCGGTTGACTGCATCCATCCCACCAAGGACGAAGCCGCCTTCGAAGCGGCCGAGATGCTCTACATCGACCCGGAAGTCTGCATCGATTGCGGCCTGTGCGTCGACGAATGCCCCGTCAACGCGATTTTCCCACAGGAAGACCTTCCGGCCGAGTGGGAAGAGTTTATCGCGAAAAACGCTGAGTATTATAAGAAGTAGCTGTCAGCGAAAGCTATTTCCGATTCGATAGCTGGTTCAAAAACGATACCGGATCCGTGATTCGGAGTGACGGAAATCGGGAACGCAAGTCGCGGGCATCGGGCGAGTGCGACGCCATCAAATCGAGCAGATCTTTATCACGTGAAACGATGAGCTGAGCTTCAGCCGCGATCGCGAGATTAACGTAGTGGGCGTCGTCAGGATCCCGTTCATAGCCCCACGTGACTGGAACGGCTGCTATACAGACCGCGAACTTGGGAATGTTATCCAGTAAAGCCTGCACGCGATCAGGGCGCAGATGGAGTTTGGCGATCAGCTTTGGTCGTGTGGCGACTTCGCGGATTTCCTGCAATACATACGGCGAGATAAATAGTAACAGCGATTTGTCGATCGCCAGTGCGACGCATTGCCCTGCAGGGCCAACCGGATTCGCCAGTGCCTGAAGGTAGATATTGCAGTCAAAGACCACGCTTAGGGGCATTTCTAGGAAGCCCTGCCGGACCGCTTTTCCGACCGCATCTCGTGCTTGGTTTCTTCAAGTAAATCCCCCAACTCATCGTCGGTCATACCGGTTGCCGCAAAATCATCGGCCATCTGTCCACTGATTGCCTTGAGAGTCAGCGGTGGTTTCACCGTCTCTTCAATGAGCGTGCCCACGTAAGTTGAAATATCAACACCAGCGGCCGCTGCCTTAGCGGCGAGCTTGGCCTCAGTTTGGGCGGAAATGGAAAGGCTTAGTACCATCGCGGATGAGTATAACAACCGAACGATTCACGGGTAAATCTAATTCATCAATCGCTTTGTTGCCGGGCGTGGGTTTCGGGACGAGCTTTTGGACGGCTACAATTAACGCAATGGGCACCGCCACCGAGCAGACAATCAATGTACAGGGAATGGATTGCGCCAGTTGCGTCGCTCATGTCGAGAAGGCGATCCGCAAGCTCCCGGGTATAGAGCGCGTGGCGGTGAACCTGGCGATGGGGCGGGCGCAGGTGGCGTTTGATGCCGAGGCGGTTTCGCCGGATCGGATCGCTACCGCGGTGACGGCGGCGGGGTATCCGGCGGCGGTCGCGTCGTCTTCCACACAGGCCGCGCATGATCACGACGATGCCCACGCTGCACACGCCCGCGCGTGGCTCGTGCGCGGCATTGTCGGCACCATCCTGTGGGCGCCGGTCGAACTACTGCACTGGATCACGCTGGCAACCCGCGGAGATGGGGGCGAACACGGGCACGGCGTCACGTGGATGGAGTGGCTGGCGTTTATTGCCAGCACCGTGTCAATCGTTTTCATCGGCTCGGCGTTCTATCGTTCGGCATTCCGCGCGGCCGTGCGCGGGACGACCAATATGGACACGCTCATCGCGATGGGCGCGAGCGTCGCGTACGCGTACAGCGTGATCTCGATGTTCGGCTATCTGATGGGTAGCTGGGCGCACCTGCCGGAGCTCTATTTCATGGAGGCGTCGGCGCTACTGGCGCTGATCAGCATCGGACACTGGCTCGAGGCGCGGGCGCGAACGCACGCGGGCTCGGCGATTCGGGAGCTGATGAACTTGGTGCCCGAAACCGCGATCCGCCTGCGCGGCGACGACGCGACCGCACAAGAGACGGTGCCCGTGGCGGCGCTGCAGATCGGAGACCGGGTGTTGATCCGCCCCGGCGATCGCGTGCCCGCGGACGGCGTCATCGTGGCGGGACGCTCCAGCGTTGATGAATCGATGCTTACCGGCGAATCGATCCCTGCAACGCGCGGCGTCGGCGACGACATCACCGGCGGGTCGGTGAACCACGACGGTGCATTGACGATCCGCGTCAAACGCGTCGGAAGCGATACCGCGCTGGCGCAGATCGTGAAGCTCGTCGAGAACGCGCAGAACACCAAGCCCCCGGTGCAGAAGCTCGCGGACAACATTGCACGCGTCTTCGTCCCCTGTGTGCTGGCGATCGCGGTGCTCACGGGAATCGGGTGGTACGCGCACGGCCTCGCAGCGGGGTTAGACGCCTCCCAGATATGGGCGAATATCGCCCGCGCGGTCTGTTCGGTGCTGATCGTTGCATGTCCGTGCGCGCTGGGCCTCGCGGTGCCGGCGGCGCTGATGGTCGGGACCGGCCGAGGGGCGCGGATGGGGATCCTGTTTCGGGACATCGACGCGCTGCAGCGCGCTGAGGAAATTGATACGGTCGTTCTCGATAAAACCGGCACGCTGACCCGCGGCCGGCCGGTGGTGACGCGGATTGTCGCCAGTGTCGGTACCGAAGCCAATGAAGTGCTCCGCCTGGCCGCGAGCGTGGAGCAATACAGCGGTCATCCGCTCGCAAAAGCGATCGTCGCCGAAGCGGCCCGCCGTGGGCTGAGTTTAGCCGAGCCGGACGAGTTTAAGAACGAGCCCGGCCTGGGAATTCGAGCCCGCGTCGGCGATGATCGGTTGCTGGTCGGGAGCGCGCTGTTCGTCCAGGGAAGTGAGCCGGTCGCCGGTGCGAATGTCGCGACAGTCGTGCACGTCTCGATGAACGGGCGCGGCGTCGGTTCCATTGAATTGACTGACGATCTCAAGACCGACAGCCCGGCCGCGATTGAATCCCTTCACAAAATGGGATTGAAAACAGTTCTCCTGACCGGCGACCACGCCGCGGCGGCGCGCCTTGTCGCAAAAGCAGTCGGCATCACAGAAATCCGCGCCGGCACAAAGCCGGGCGGCAAGGCCGATGTCATCCGCGAGCTGCAACAATCGCAAATCCCCAATCGCAAATCGAAAATCGTAATGGTCGGCGACGGCATCAACGACGCGCCGGCCTTGGCGCAGGCGGACCTCGGCATCGCGATCGGCTCGGGCTCCGACATCGCCAAAGAGACCGGCGGCATCGTGCTGGTCAGTGGCAGCGTCACCGGCGTGCCGGCCGCGATCCTGCTGTCGCGCGCGACGATGCGCGTCATCCGCCAGAATCTATTTTTCGCGTTTATCTATAACATCATCGCAATCCCCATCGCGGCCACGGGTTTCCTGAGCCCGAGCATCTGTGCCGCCGCAATGGCGCTGAGTGATATCACGGTTATCGGGAACGCGCTGCGGTTGCGGCGCGTGCGGATCTCAAATGAACTCCCTGGCCCCGTTGTTCGCCCTGTCGCAACTAAGCAGGTGGCAGGTTCGGTTCACCAGTGAGAACAAACCAATTTTGTGTCGCCGCACTGATCGACGATGAATCCGCCCGCAGTCCGGCGGTTGTGGTTTGAATCCGTTCCCTGAACAGATTTTGATCCAGTCCCGCGAATGTGGTTTTTACCACCGCTTCGCCTGCTGCGCCACCTTCATTGGCAGCCCGAACAGATCGATAAATCCTCTAGCGGCCGTGACGTCGTAGCCTTCCATGCTGAAGCTGGCGAGTTTGCTGTCGTACAGCGTGTGGCGGCTGGTCGCGCCAATCGCCATGGCGCGGCCTTTGTACAGGCGTACTTTGGCGGTGCCGGTGACGGTTGCGTTGGTGTGATCGATGAACGCCTGGAGGCTTTCGCGCAGCGGGTGGAACCATTGGCCGTTATAGACGATCTCGGCGTACTTCAGCGCGATCTGCTGCTTGAAGTGGAGCGTATCGCGCTCGATGCAGATCTGCTCCAGCGCCTTGTGTGCTTCGTAGAGGATCGTGCCGCCGGGGGTTTCGTAGACGCCGCGGCTTTTCATGCCGATGAGCCGGTTCTCGACCAGCAGCGCGACGCCGACGCCATGGCGGCCGCCGATTTCGTTTAGTTTGGCGATCAGCTTATCACCAGCGAGATTTTGGCCGTTGACCGCGATCGGGTTGCCGGCCTCAAATTCCACTGCCACGATCTCGCTCTCATCAGGCGTCTTGGCCAGCGGGCTGGTCATCGTCAGGCACGCGTCCCAATTCGGCTCGGCATTGGGGTCTTCAATCTCCGCGCCCTCGTGGCTGATGTGCCAGAGGTTGCGATCCTGCGAATAAATCTTCTTCTTGCTCACCGGGATCGGAATGCCGTGCTTCTCGGCGTATTCGATCGCGCTCTCGCGGTCGCGCAATTCGAATGACTTATCCTTCCATGGCGCGATGATCTTCAGATCGGGGGCAAGGGCCATGTAAGTCAATTCAAACCGCACCTGATCGTTACCTTTACCGGTCGCGCCATGGCCGACCGCATCGGCGCCGGTCTGGCGGGCGACTTCGACCTGCTTGGCGGCGATCAGCGGCCGAGCGATGCTGGTGCCCAGTAGATAGTCCTGCTCGTAGATCGCGTGCGCCCGCAGCATCGGGAAGCAATACTGCTCGGCGAACTCCTTCTGCAGGTCCATCACCACCACTTCGTCGGCCCCGCTCTTGCGGGCTTTGTCCTCGATGCCGGACAACTCCGATCCCTGCCCCAACTCGGCCGCGAATGCGACCAGCTTCACGCCCGGATACCGCTCTTTCAGCCAAGGAAGGATGACAGACGTATCCAGCCCGCCGGAGTAGGCGAGGACGATCTTTTTAGGGGCATTTTCAGCGGTCATGGTGATTTCCTTAAGCATACATTTGAGCGGTTTCATTTCCGCGCCCGGTGAGTATAAGCATCGCGCCCGAATCCGCGAACGATCCCCATTGGATGGCAGGGGAGGAGAGTGGGATGTTGTTTACTGAGCGCTGTCTTGTGATAGCGCGAGTCGGGCGTTCTTGAAGCAGGACTGTAGCAGGTGCTGCTCTTGCGATAAATCATGCAGGTGTCGCTGGGCTTCGGCGTGCAATAGGTTCAGGTCGTCGATGCCGTGGTTGGCCATGCGGTGGTGTTTGGTGAGGCACCAGATGCCCTCCACGGCGTTCAGGTCAGGGGCATACGGCGGCAGAAAGTGGAATGCGAGTCGGGGATGATCGCCCAGCAGTTCTTTGACGAGCTTGCTCTTGTGGGCATTGAGATTGTCCCACACCAGGTCGATCGGCCCGGTCGGGTACTCCGCCAGCACGCGATGCACGAAGGCGGCCGCCTGCTCGGCCCGGACGTAGCGGTGAGCGTTTTCTGGGTTTCGGTCGAAGCCAGCTGTCGGGGTGGAAGTCGCACAACAGGTCGATCCTGCCGCTGTTCACGTGAAGCGCCACCGCCCCCAGCACACTGACTTTTTTCTGTCGGCGGTTGCGGTACGGCACCACCGGCGTGCGTGCCTTGGGCGCCCAGGTTTTCTTGACACTCGGGTTCATCATGAAGCCGACTTCGTCGGCCATCAGGATCACTCCGCCGCCGGCGTTTTTTTTAGCAACCCCGGCCAGACCTCGCGTCGCCAGGCGTCGATGCGTGCCTCGTCGCGTTCCTTGGCCCGACGCATCGGCTTCTGATGGGTGAAACCCATTTCCTTGAGGATCAGCCCCACATGGTCATGGTGATACGAGATGCCAAATTCGCATTGGATCAGATCGGCGATCAGCTGCTGCGTCCAGAGGTACTTGTCGAACCCGCACTCGATCGGCTTTTTGAGCAGCAGTTCACTCAATTGTCGCTTCTGCCCCGGGCTCATGCGACTCGGCCGCCCCGCGTGTTTGCGGGAGAGCAATCCAGGACGTCCCCGGGCCTTGAAGGCCCGCCGCCAGCGCCGGACCGTCTGATCGTCCACCTTCAACGTGGCGACAATCACGCCAGTGGCCAGTTGCTGTTCGAACATATTCGCCGCGATCAGCCGCAGCTTCTCCCATTCCGCTTGACTGCCGGTTCGTCTCATCGCAACGGTGTAAACGCCCCCGCACAGAAGCGCAAGAGCAGGCGCGCTATAAAAATGCCGCAGTCAGTAAACGGGTCGTTACAAACGCGCAGACGGGATGCACGGGGTATTCAAGCGGCCTGAGGTGGGAACTCAACGCCACGATAGACATCACTCATCGGTACTTCGATCGCCATTGACCGCAAGGCGAGGCTTGTCTCAAGCCCGTCGGTGCCTCGCAGCGACCAGTTGCCGTCGGCGTCTTTCCAGAAGCTATCGACCGAGGGAATGTTTTGGGAGACGAGGACGTACTCTTCGAGCGAATCGAGATTGCGATAACGCTTGAACTTTTCGCTTCGGTCCCACAGTTCGGTACTGGGAGAGAGCACTTCAAAAATCACCCGCGGGTTGATAATCGTCGTTTTGTGCTTGTCGGCGGGATCGTGTTGCGGCTCGCCACAGACGATCATCAGGTCGGGATAGCTATAGAGCGTGCCTTTTTGGACACGCACGCGGAGATTGCTTTCAAAAACCCGACACGGTGTGCCTTTCACGCGCATGCCGAACTCAATAATCAAGTTCGAGGTGATTCCGCTATGATTCATCGATCCCCCCGACATATCCAGAAGTTCCCCATTGAAAAAGTCGTGCTTGAGCTCCGACGTTTGCTCGTAGTCGAGGTATTCCTCAACAGTGAACTTTCGGCTGGGGATCAGTTCGGCGGTCATGGGCGTAGTATATCAAATGACCTGAAACCAAGCCCTAGAACTTCGATTCGGTCAGCGAATCCGCGATAGACGGGTCAGGCTTCCAATTGGGATCGCGGGATTTCAGGAGTACGTGTTTGCCAAGTTCCAATCGGCGGATGATCGAATCCATGTCCGGCGGACGCTTCGATGTGCTTGTGCTCACGCACTCAAGAATCATATTCGACACCGGCATCGGGCAAATCGGGTTTAGTTCCACCGGCGAAGGGATCGTGGCGTCCAGCAGGAAGCTGTTTTCACCCTTTTTGTTCACCGTATACAGCGTGGGGATGTGCCGCCCGGTGACGGCCCAGTAGAGCGTGGCACCGAGGTTGTATACGTCCGTCTGGATCGTCACCGGCTTGCGATTGACCTGCTCGGGGGCGATGAAGTCCGGCGTGCCCTGGATACGCTCTTTGATGGTTCCGACACGGCACGATTGCCCGAAATCGATCACCTTAACGACCCCATGGCGGCTGCGGAGGATGTTGTTGGGCTTCAGATCGCAGTGGACAAAGCCCATCTGGTTCATCGCCCGGATGCCTTCGGACGCCTGGATAAACGTATCGAGCACGTCGACTAGGTCGGTGGGCAGGCCTTCTTCCAGTGGCATGCCGTCGAAGTATTCCATGACAAGGAACGCTTCGCTGACCTTGAGCAGGAGGGTTTTGACGATCTTCAGATCGAACGACCGCCGCAGGTTTTTGTGGTTGAAGGTGCGCGAGATCTCGAACTCCGCTTCCATCTGTTCGATGAAACGGATGTCTTTCGCATCGGAGCGGCGGACGTGCTTGAGCGCGAACGTCTGCTTGGTGGTCGGGTCGAGCACTTTATAGATCGTGCTGCGCGCACCCTGACCCAGGCTCTCCAAGACCTCGTAGTGAAGGAGTTTTTGTCCCATTTAACTTGTCCCACCACAACGATTTACGTCGCGACCAGCGCGGTGGCAGACTGGTCGGATCGCTCAACAACGCAGATAATCAATATATATAAACCTGCATGCGCTATCGAGATACAACTGCCAAACACCTCTGAAGACCCCTGGAGCGACGTCAATCGCTACGCCTGCAATTCCCTATCCGCACATGCGGTACCGGGCACTTCGCAGCGTTCACTGAACCGCGCGCTAACATAGGCGATCTTTGAGGCCCACGCAAGAAAATTGCGAGCGGCGACACGTGTGGCTAGTGCTTCATTTGGTCGCGGCCGAACGTGGCCTATTTTGTCGTTGGAAGGTCGAAAATCAGGGCTTGCAACCGCTTAGCGGGCATCGGCAACAGTCTTGGGATCTTTCACCATCCACAGGCGCGCAGACGGGATATCGAATTGTTGCTGCAAGCGGCCGGTCAGTCGGCGTAAGTGGTCCATCTGGCGTGGGGTTGGCTGATTTTGGTCGTAGTCGCCGATCAGGCAGATCGATATGCAATTGGGGTCGATCGACGACACCCCGCCGGGCGGGACTGCCGGCGCCTGGGCCGTCCATCGGGTGTTTATCTGGATCTCCCCGTCGGCGCCCCCGGCGCCGTTACAGATGACGAAGTGATCGCGGGCACCCAGCTTCGGGTCCGCCACGGTATGGGCATTGCCGTCGGGCGTCCGCGAGTGGTGGATGAAGATGCTGGTCCACCGGCCGGGCTTGATCGGGCGGTCGGTGCGGAAGATCAGGTCCAGGCCGGCCCCGGCTTCGGCTTGGATCGGGCTGTTGGCGCTGAACAGTGTCGCCGACATCCCCGGCCGCAGAGGCGCCGGCGCGAGCGCCAGCAGCAGCGTAATGGTAAAGGTCAGAACCCCGATCAGGCTGACGAATACGATCGCGCGACGCTTGTTTTGCGTATTGTGCTTCGTCTTGGACGACTTATTTTTGTTGGCCACGGCAGAGTGTGTCCTGCGACCCGCCCGCGGCAGGCGAATCGCGCACGTGTTGAAAAATCCGAGCCCAGTCAGCTCAAAGCTTCCGCTTTGGCATCATCGACGAATCCATTCGCGATGATTCAATCTATTTACCACCAGAACCGTAATGTTGCACGAATCAAATCCGAATCATGTCGCCGGCTCGACCCGCGCGGCGTGGCTGTGATGATGGTGCCCGTTCGATCCAGTCGACCCATTCGAGCCGTTGGTCGCGATGCCGTCGATCGCCTCGGTGATCAGCGTCACGACGTCGGTCGGGCACACATCGACGCATTCGCCATCCATATCGCACTCAGCCAGGTTGCGAAGGTCGATCATCGCCTTGCCGTCAACGGGCTTGAGGACGCCTTTGGTGCAGTGTGCGATGCAGATCTCACACCCGATGCAGTCGCGGATATCGACCGCGAGCGTCACCTTCCGCGGCGTATGCGTAACCGGGTCCGGCGACACGAATGACCCGACCGTATTGTACATCTCCCGGCCCGTCGTGGGCTCGAATCCGGCTTCGTAGCGGTCAAAGACCGCCTGGCTCTTCACCTCGACCGTGCCGCGCCGGCGCAGCCGGAAGATGCTCTGGTTGCAGTCGTCGCAGCGCTGTAGTGATTCCAGCTTTTCAAGATACTTAATTGCGGTGCTGACGACAGTTGCGTGGCTCCACGTGAGCGGGCTCACCGAGATTGGCTCGTTGGTGTACGGATTGACCTGCTCGGCGAGAATCCCCGATTCCAGCGCGTGCCCGGCGGTCCATTCGAAGATCGGCAGCGCTAGCTTCAGCTCGGCCGTGCTCTTGGCGCGGGTGATGTAATAATCCGCGAGCCAGAGCGTGCAGATAAACCACGGATTGCCCGGAACAGCGGCAATGTCGTTGCTGATGCGATGATAATAGTCATTCTCGTACCGCGCGACGCCGCCGACGCGGGTCTTCACCCATAAGTTTTCTTCGATGGATTTCATCGTGCTGACGACGCGCGGATCATCCACATCAAACAGGTGGAATTTGAAGATCGCGTACAGCGATGCATCCAGCACTTCATCGACTTCGTAGATTTCTGCGCCGTCGACATCGGGCTGGAGCGGCACGTCTTCTTTGTATTCAACATCGTCCGGCGGCGTGGGGATATCCTTGGGGACGAGCCGGCGAACGAAGCGGTTGAGCTTTTCGCTGAAGAGGTACTTGGCAGCGCCGGCTTTGATTTCTTCGGCCGCCTTGTTGTAGCGCTCGGCTTTTTCGCGATCGCCGAAGCAGACCGCAAAGTTACGCGCCGCCTTGAGTCCGCCATAGACCGTCGCGACGGTGAACGCGTGAACGCCCCAGCGTTCTTCCCACAAATCGTAAGACGGCAGCGGTAATCCGGTGCGCGGGTCGCGGTACTCGCACATGAAATCCGCGGCCTTCTGCACCACGTCGATCCACAGCGGGCGAATGTATTCAATGTCGCGATAGCGGAAGTAATGCCGCCACAGCGCCCAGACGACCAGTGCCGTCTCGTCTTCCTGGATCGGCAGAACCTGATGACCCTTCATCACCCACGGGTGCCAGCTCGAGGCCGGCGATCCGTCAGGGTTGTACTTGTGATGAAAGAAGCCGTCATCGCTGATCACGCGCTGGCAGAAGCTGTAAAAGCTCTTGGCCAAGTCGGAAAAACCGGCTAAATCCAGCGAATCTGCGACGAGCGCGCCGTCGCGCGGCCACATGTAGCTGTAGGTGTCGCGATTGAAATGCAGGTAATCGCTGTCGTTGGCGGCGATGATTGCACCGTCATTGTCGATCTGCGTGCGCACCACCAAAAGCGAGCGCTTGAAGAGCTCGACAACCTTTGTCGGCAGGTTGCCGAAGTTGATATTCGTGCCGCCGACCCACAGGCGCCAATAAGCGGTGGTGCGGTCGATGACGCCTTGCGGCGTGTGCTGCAGCAACCACTTGTGCAGCATGATCAATTCTTCGCGGCTCTCGGCCATGATCATGCACATGTACGCGGTGTGCTCGCCTTGCGCGGGGGTGTGGACGTGCAGGCTCATCGTGCTGTCGACAGCGCCCTGCGCGATCGCGTTGCCTTGCAGCACGCCGTCTTCGGCGTCGCGCCAGGTTCCTTCAGCGCCGTGAAAACCACTGGTTCCGCAGGCGTATTCGTCGATGCGCTGCTCGTGGCCATCAAAGAAAGTCGCCATGATGTAGCGCTTGCCGCGGTAGTGGACGATGGAGCGCAGCTCCGGATCGTAATACGCGGTGTCGCCGATCTTCTGGCCCCACATGTTGAAATCCTGATGATGCAGGATGCGCACGGTGCGGTCATGGTCGGCGAGATTTTTTACCTTGATTTTGCGGACGTAGACCGGGCGATGGAAGTCAACCACATCATTGCAATATAAGGAAACCTTAAGCGGGCGATGATCCAGCGAGACGCTGGTGGTGAGCGTGTCGCGCAGGTAGCGCTGGTGAACGACCCACTGCGGATCGCTTGTCCAACTGACGTGCCCGTGCCCGTTACCCGGGGCGGTGGCGAACACGCCAAAACGGCACGGGCCGTTGCCGGCATGGTTCTCCTGGCCGACGTGGGGGAAATAGATGTCCCGCAGCTGGTAGCGATGATCGAACGTCAGCAGCAGCTTTCCATTTCCGACGGGAATATCACGCGGCATTGCACATCCTGATGGGAACCGAAGGCTGCTTAACAACTTCCGTGCCATGCCCAACGCCGGGCACGGTGCAGTCTCCTATGCGTATTTCGGCTCGAATGCCTACCCAATCCATATAAGCTAACCAAGTTATCAATAATGGCTGCCGGACGTAACGGGCGAGCCTTTCTGACCCCGAAATATGATCGGACGTTGTTGCCCATCTGGGGGCTATGTTAACGTAAAGTATGTATCCTTATAGACTTACGAATTACGACGCAAAAAGATATAAATTGTTTGCAAGGCAAAGGGGCTGTGATACGATCCCTCTCGTAAGGCTGAACAGAGGTTGCGGAACCCGAGTTCAGTTTCATTTTCGCTTCTGTCGAGGGAATGCTCCTGTGGGATTGCGACCAGTTTTAATCGGGCTGGTACCCACGGTTCACGTCCAAGTGCTCATCTAAATGAGGACTAAGACAGACTGCTCCAACCGAGAAGAGACACGGTTGACGGCGGATTGACAGGCTCTGTCTCCAGAGAAACGGAGAGGTTCCCCGATGTTTGCTACAATTCGTTCTACCACCCTTGGTGGTATCGGTGCGCTCGCGCTTTTAGGCTCCAGCGTTTTTGCCGCCCCCGTTCCGTGGTCCAATCCCAATGGATCCAACTCGCAGGTGACTTGGGCTAATGGTCAGTCCGACAAAGGACTGTTCGGAAGCCCCACAGTCAACGGCAGCAGTTTCCTGTTTTTCCCGTCAAATTTCGAAGCCAGTGCCTCTAATGGCTCGGCCCAGACGACATCTGATCGTCTCTCATTCACCCTCACCGCGCCCGCCGGCAAAGAGATTACCCAGGTCAAGCTCCATGAGCTCGGCGACTGGTCGATCCTCGGTGGCGGCAGCGTGAAGGTCAGCGGTGCCCTCTACATTACCAAGCTGAATTCGCCTGGTTTTGGCACCGTTTTCACCGATACGCTCGACACCGTCTACAAGGACGTCGAGAACAACATCACCTACAACCCGCCAGCAGGTAAGCCCAATATCCCGGGCTCCGGCACGTGGAACGGTGACTTTGTGATCAACATGCCCGCCGGCGTTACGTCGGTGCAGGTTGTGCTCAATAACATCCTCCAGGCGACCTCCACTGTCGGCGGCACCTCCTTCATCCAGAAGAAGGAAGTCGGACAGGCGGGGACCGATCCGCAGTTCAAGGTCGACGTGATCCTCCCGGAACCGTCGTCGTTGAGCTTCCTCGGACTCGGCGCCATCGCGCTGTTGCGGCGCAGCCGCCGCAAAACCCTTACGAACTGACCCGACCGGCCAGTCCCCTCGCGGACGGTGCGCGCGCTTCAAGCCCGCAAACCAACGCGAAGGGCCGGCACAGGCCGCCATCGGTGCGCTGGTTATCCGTTTCGTAGTCTGTCGTAGGCAACGTGTAGATCGCCCATGCTCAATAAGCTACAAAAAACCTCAAATGTAGTCACGGGTGTAATCGCCCGGAGCAGCGGCAAAAGCCCTGTCAATCCCCTGTTTAGTCGTCAGATCAATCCGCAGGTGGAATTCGGGTCAACAGCCCGAATCCCGCCCTTAAACACCGGCCTCTTAAGCGGCAGTTTCTTAAGTGGTGACCACTTCGGTGGTGAATGGCTCGATCGCGCTTCGCTCGATCGCAATTCATCGGTGAGCCCGTCCTGTCAATCCGCTGCGGCACTTGTGTGGCAAGCGCAAGCGTCGCGTTCCGCCGAAAAGGCGAATGGTCCTGTCAATCCGCCGTCATCTCCGTGTCGCAAGCACCGGGATGGCCTTGGGCTTTTAAGCCCGTTGTCCTGTCAATCCGCCGTGACCTATGTGTCGCAAGCACTTGGGTCGCATTTGGCCTCGCAAAAGGCCGTTGGTCCTGTCAATCCGCCGTCATCTCCGTGTCGCAAGCACCGGGATGGCCTTGGGCTCTTAAGCCCGTTGTCCTGTCAATCCGCCGTGACCTTTGTGTCGCAAGCACTTGGGTCGCATTTGGCCTCTTAAAAGGCCGTTGGTCCTGTCAATCCGCCGTGACCTTTGTGTCGCAAGCACTCAGGTCGCATTAGGCCTCTATAGGCCGCTAGTCCTGTTGATCCGCCGCGACGGTCGTGTAGCAAGCGCGATCGTCAAAAGTAGGTTGTTGGTAGAAGTGCAATGTTCTTGGATTCGGGTGCGGGCTCCCCGTCCGCGCTGTCCAGGCCGCTTTCAGGCGAGACATGCCTGGAGACGAGTTTGCGCGCGATTGGTCCGTTGGATTGATCTATTTACGCGACCGCAGTTAGACCGCGATGAATTCGGTCCGCCGCGCGATTTGCGCGCTCCGGGCTCTTTCCGATCCCAGCGAAGGTCAGACTTGGAATTACGCTCTGAGGGTCAAACTTCGGAGATCACACCTTAAGCTGCGCCGACTCTCCAAGCCGCCCGGCATATCGATCTCGGATCGGTGTGACGACCTCATCAATAAACCTGTCCACCTGTTGCGGTGCCCGGCCAACGTAGCGGCTCGCGTCCATCACGTCATCGAGGTTTACGCCCGAAAAAGCGGTCTCTTTTCGCAGCCGGTCGATCAGATCGTTCGTCCGGCCGTGCTGCTTCACCTCGGTGGCGGCGTCCATCGAGTGACGGCGGATCAGCTCATGCAGCGCTTGCCGATCCCCGCCAGCGCGCACACCGGCCATCAGGATTTCTTCGGTCGCCATGAATGGCAATTCCGCCTTGACGAAGCTTTCGATCACCTTCGGGTAAACGACCAGCCCGCGCGCCACATTGACGACGATCTGCAACGCGCCGTCGATCGCGAGGAAGGGTTCGGGGATCGCCAGCCGTTTGTTGGAGCTATCGTCCAGCGTTCGCTCGAACCACTGCTCGGCCGCGGTCTGGAGCGGGCTGCTTGCGAGGCTGATGACGAACCGCGACAGCCCCGTCGCCCGCTCGCACCGCATCGGATTGCGCTTGTACGCCATCGCGCTGGACCCCACCTGCTCGGCCTCGAACGGCTCCTCCAACTGCTTCATTCCCGCCAGCAGGCGAATGTCATTGCAGAACCGGTGCACGCTGGCCGCGATCCCGGCGAGGCTGCCGATGATCTGTGCGTCCACTTTGCGCGGATACGTTTGCCCGGTGACGGTGAAGCTGCCGGCGAATCCGAACGCCTGTGTGACCATCCGATCCAGTTCGTCGCATTTGCCATGATCGCCATCGAACAGCGACAGGAACGATGCCTGCGTGCCGGTCGTACCTTTGACGCCGCGGAATTTCAGCGTGTCGATCCGGTACTCGATCTCCTCCAGATCAATCGCCAGGTCCTGCGCCCAGAGCGTGGCGCGCTTGCCGACCGTGGTGAGCTGCGCGGGCTGGAAATGCGTGTAGCCGAGCGTCGGCAGATCGCGCCAGGTGACAGCAAATTCCGCCAGTGCGTGAATCGCGTTCGCCAGTCGCAGCGCCAGCAGTTTCATCGCGTCGCGCATGATGATCAGGTCGGCGTTGTCCACGACATACTGACTTGTCGCGCCCAGGTGACTGATCCCCTTCGCGGCCGGTGCGACTTCCTCGTAGGTGTGGACGTGGGCCATTACGTCGTGGCGGAGTCGCTTTTGGCAGTAGGGGGCGCGGGTGAAGTGAATTTAGTCGGGATGCTGCTCCAAATTACCGAA
>JACMML010000299.1 GCA_014379105.1 Phycisphaerae bacterium | reverse complement strand
TCGAGGTCGATCACGACGTTGCCGAAGGTCGCGATGCCGTCCTTCAGAAAGAACTCAGCCTCAGCGCCCAGCAGCAGCGCCGTGCCGGTGCCTGGCGCGATGATGCTGGGGAAGCTGGCGGGCAACAGGTGCTGGATCATGTTCCCTTGCGCGTCGGTGATGATGTCGGTGATGTCGTTGATGAACGGCAGATTGCCGTCGTCTGCGATTTGCCCAGTGGCCGGGTTGTAGAACTGAAAGCTAATGCCACCGAAGAGAAGCGTGTGCATCTTCTCCTGGCTGGCGGAGTAGAGTCCGACAGTGCCGCAGCGGTAGCCGTTCATACCCTGCTTGAAGGTGCCGGGCGCAAGCGGATCGGGTTGCGTGGCGATGCCATCCTGATCGATGTTCACCGGCGCGGTCCACGCGCCGAAGCTGGGCGTGAACACGCCCGACAGTGCCTGCAGATTTTCGACAAGGTTGCCGTTCACCTTCTTGATCGTCGGCACCATGTTCAGATCGCGTCGGCGGAAATCGTCCTGCTGCGGGTGGGATACCGCGCCGCTGATGCTGAGCCCGCCGGCGTTATCGACGATCGTAAAGCTGCGGACCTGCTTTGTGTATTCGCCGTCCTGGCGGCTTTCGTAGTTGTCGGGATAGTCCTGACCGAAGACCAGATGGGTCTTGCCGTTGGCGCTGGTCGCCATCTCGCCGCCGGTGACTTTGAAGATCGGATCGCTGATCTGCCGCAGGTTGGCGACCGCGCTGCCGGTGCCGGTCTTTACCCAATTCATCAGGCCGGGGATGTCAACGGACGTCAGCTCGCTGAACGTGTGATATTTCCCGGTTGCCGACGTTGGTCCGTAGCCTCCGGTGATATAGAGCTTCGAGCCTTTCTGCGAATATTGGGCGTTGGTCGTCGCGAGCGATTCGATCTGCGCGGTGGTCAGGCCGGAGGTGGGATCGGTCATCGGCCGACTCCACACCTGCTGCGTGACCGGATCGACGACGTAAATGTTCTTGTTGTGCTTGGCCGGATCGAAGCCGTCGTTGCCCAGATCGTGCAGGCCGTTGGTCATGCCGCCGATCATCAGCCATTGACTGTTCGCGGCCGCCGGCGGTGTGTAGTTCGCGCGGGCGAACGAGTGCAGCGTGGGCACGGTGGCGCTGGGAAATGCCAGCGACGGCAGGATCTGGGTGGTAAACGCCTGGGGCGCGCCGATGACGATGGGTGACAGGTCCAGCGTCTGGTTGTCGGCCCGCACTTGCGCCGCGGGCGTGAGTGCCGCGGTACTGGCGCACAGAATCATCTTGATGAAAGGCAAACGCATATTCTCTCTCTCCTTTGAACCAATCAATTGCGTCGTACTTGTTGCCGGGCCTCAGGCACGTCGCCGCCGAAGCACAAGCATGGAAGCCGCCGCGACGATGCCGAGCATCGCGGGTTCGGGCACCAGTGTGATGCGAAAGATCTCTCCCTTGCCGGGACCGGGATACTGGTTGTTAAAGTTCGACAGCTCCGGCACGTTGTGGCCGAAATCGACGATGTACAGATTGCCGGCGTTGTCTTCGCCGAACGAAGAGATGTGATCGATCCCGAATAGCGCGCCGGCGTTGGCGAGTGTGTAGTTGGGATCGGACGGGTCCATCACGAGCGATTCCCACAGCGCGGTCATCTCGGTGAGCGTTCCGTTGGCGCCGTTGAACGCGGCCGGGAGCGTGTCGCGGTTAAAATCGAGCATGAAGGTCTTGAACGGCACGAAGTCGCCGTAGAAGAATTTGTCCTGGAGCGACGGGACCGGCCCGCGGTATCGATAGCCTCCGATTATCGCATTGCCGCCGGTGGTGTGTCCGAATTGACGGATGGGGTTGGTGGACGCAACGCCGGTGATCGTATTGGTGGTCTGAAATGGGGACGTCCAGCCGTTGTTCATCCCTTCGCGCTTCGGCCAGCCGAGATCGATCGGTAGGCCGGATGCGGTAGTCGATCCGGATTTGATAAAATCGAGCTCTTCAACGGAGTTCTCGCCGACATCGCCGAGGTATAGATCGCCGTTATTGCGATCAAAGCTGGCGCGGGAGATGTTGCGCAGCCCGGTCATGTAAACTTCACCGAGCCCAGCGACCGGCGCGCCGGGGTTCGCGGCGTTGTACGACGGAATCGGGTTGTTGGCGGGGATCAGAAAATTCTTGTTCGCATCCGCGCCGTAAGAGTCGCCGGGCGAGACATCGACGCGCAGCATCTTTCCTTGGATATCCGTCGGATTCTGTGATGGGCGTGATGTTTGTCCGGCGTTGCCGTCGCCGGTGCTGATGTGCAGATAGTGCCGCGCTGGTCCTGTGGCGGCGGGGTTGAAGCCGATCCAGTTGACGGTGTGGTTCTTGCCGGTCGACGAATTGTTGTATTGCAGGATCGTGCGCGTGAGCGACGCGGAGTTGCCCGAGACGGTGTATTCCTCGACTCGGTTGATCGCGTTGGCTGCATTTGTGGCACTCGAGACATACATCTTGCCGAATCCCGGCGTGCCGACGGCATTAAAATCGGGACTGAATGCAAAGTTCTGCAGGCCGGTGTCCTGAATGACGCTTCGGGCATTGAGGTTGAGGACGGTGGTTTTCGTGCGGGTATTGACGTCGTACCGGATGATCTTGCCCATCTGGTTGGCGGTGTTGAACCCGGCGTTGGCGCTTTCGGTGCGCTCGGCGTAGTACAGAATATTGGCCGGATCGCCGGGCGCCTGCGTGATGAAGGTGGGTTGGTTGAGGCCCGACGCGATCCGCTCGATGCGGTAATCCTGGGCTAACGCAGTGGGAGCGATCAGCCCGATCGCGAGCAGACCTGCGGACGCAAAATGTCCTGACATGTAAAAATCTCTCCTCTCCGAATGCCTGTCCCCCGGGACGATAACGACGAAAAGACACTTTGCTTTCACAGGGAACGGAAGTCAAACAAATTATATATTATTGCGATGTGGCTGAATTTGGGGGCGTTTAAGCCAGTTCCATCAACATTGCGTCCCGCCGATGCACCTCGGCGAGGCCGTGGCGGTGATAGAGGCGGAGCGCCGGAACATTGGCGGCATCCACCGCGAGCGTGAGGTGCCCGAGCGACTGGGCGTGGGCGTGATGAAGCGCCAGTGCGAGGAAATAATCGCCGATCCGCTGCCCGCGGGCCGCGACCGATAGGCCGACGTAGACGAGTTCCATCGTGCCGTGCGATCGCGACGGCGACAGCAGCAGCACGCCAAGCGGCGCGCCGTCCCGCACCAGGCAGAACCACAGGTCAGGTGAGAATTCGCCGGCGGATTTGTGACCGGCGAGAATGTCGTCCACCTCGCGACGGCCGTGCAGGGGTGGACAATCGAGCGATTCGTCATAGCTCGCTAATATCGCGCGGCCGAAGAGATGGTGGGTCATCTCCGAATAGGTCACCAGTTCGGTGTTATTCGGGAGCGTCGGCATCACAAAGGTGCGAATAACCGGGCGCTGGAGATAGATCAGCGTGGCGAGGTCGGCAAAACCTACGCGCCGCATTGCGGCGGCGGTCGTGACCTCCGCGGGTTCGAGCAGGAGCTGCGCCAGATGCGTCTGGGTGCGATTAAACCCGTCACACGTCGCCTGCACGCACCCGGCGATCGCGTCCGCGATGGCGGTCACGGTGCCGGCGGTGCTGGTCATCAGCAGGGCGGTTTTCCCCGGGCTGAGAATCGCCAATGAGCTTGCCAGCAGCTTGTTGCCGCTGACCGCGACGTGCATCGATCCGAGGTCGAGGTTGCGGTGATGGGCAAATCGGACGAAATCCCGGGCGGCGTGATCATCGCCGCGGTGCCCGCCGGAGCCCAGCAGCAGGCGAAGGGCGTCATCCACCTCCGGCTGCTCGACCAGCCGGACCAGGCAGGCCGGCGAGCCATTTCCGGCGTCACGCCAGCGGAAGAAATTTGACAGCCCGCACATCGGTTCGGACAATACCATTGTCAGGATGCGTCGCAAACTGACGCGCCCGCGCGGCAACCGACGCAATCGGCTTGGTTTAGGGCCTTGGTTTAAAGACCGGGCTAGGTTTCGCGCGGAAGATTTTCAGCACCAGACTTACCAGCACCCTTGGGACCGCAACATGAGCCACAGCATCCCCGTCTCCCTTCATCGCTTCCGCCGCATGACATCGCGCACGTCGCTGCTCATCGTGCTGCTCGCGATCTGTCTCTGGCCGGCTCGACAGTCAGCGGCGTTCCCCGAGCCGAGCAAGTATCCGGTGTCGTGGGAGCTGAAGTTTGATTACGCAACCCCGAAGCGCGTCGCGCTGGAAGTCCCCGGGTCGGCAGCGCCCAAGGCGTATTGGTACATGACCTACACGGTCACCAACAAGACCGACGACGATCATGAATTTCTCCCGCTGTTCGAGATGGTGACCAAATCCGGCAAAGTCATCCGCTCGGATAAAGGCATTCCCCGCGCGGTGGTCGATCGCATCAAGGCGCTGACCGCCAACAAGCTGCTGGAGTCGCCGCTGGCGATCGCGGGCGTGCTTCGCGTCGGTGAAGATCAGGCCAAGGACGGCGTGGCGATCTGGGAAGAATCCGAACCCGAGATGGGCACCTTCAGCATCTTCATCACCGGCCTGTCCGGCGAAACCGTCCTCCTCAACGACACCGCCGGCAAACCGATGGCTGACAAAGACGGCAAACCTGTCATCCTCTTCAAAACGCTGCAACTCGATTACGCCGTCGCCGGCGACGAGGTCTATCCTGGGATCGATCCGATCAACAAAGTGCACCAGCGCTGGGTGATGCGGTAGAACATTGCGCCGTCGCAATCCCGCGCAGGCCGTGCAAGATCGCACGCGGCGATTCGCCAGAAGACGCCACCTAGCGCCTCTGACGTTTCCATCAACCCTATTATCAAGCTAATCTGTCGGACGTGCCGCCGACGCTGGGCATCATCGCCGGTGAAGGGATCTTCCCGTTTCTCGTCGCGCGCGGCGCGAAGGCCGCTGGAGTGCGCGTGGTCGCGGTGGCGCTTTCCGGCAGCGCCTGGCCGGGGTTGCGGGATGAGGTGGATGTTTATCAATCCGTCGGGGTCGCTCGGCTGGGGCAGTGGCTGCGGGTGATGCGGAAACACGGCTGCACCGAGGCGATCATGGTGGGGCGGGTCCGCAAGGCGAGGCTTTATTCGCGGTGGAGCTTCGTGCAGTATATCCCCGATGTCCGGACGCTACGGCTATTCATCAAACAGGTTCGCCGCAATAAACGCGATACGAACCTATTGGAAAGCGTCGCCAACGAACTGGCGGCCGAGGGGTTTCCGTTGAGTGACTCCACCAAATACTGCGCCGAACACCTCGCCACGCCCGGCGTTATGGGCGCTCGTCAGCCAACCGAACTGCAGTGGGCGGATATCCGATTCGGCTATGACCTGTGCACGACGATCAGCAAGCTGGAGATCGGTCAGGCGCTGGCGATCGCGGACCAGAACGTGATCGCGGTCGAGGCGCTGGAAGGCACCGACCGCATGATCGAGCGGGCCGGCGCACTTTGCCGCAAAGGCGGGTGGACGCTGATCAAAGTGTCTAACACCAACGCCGATATGCGCATCGACGTGCCGTCGGCAGGACTGACAACAATCGAAAAACTCAAAGCCGCCGGCGCCGGCTGCCTGGTGCTGACGCCGGGAACGACGATCATTTTGGAAAAACCCAAGGTTCTTGAACTCGCTGATCGGCTAAAGATCGCGGTCGTTGGGTATGCGCCGGAATGAATTGGCCACAGAGGCACAGAGACACAGAGGAAGAAAAATTTTATCCACTAATCTGCACGAATCCGCACGAATGGAAAGACGAAATAGGTTGCAGATGCACACAGATAAAAATTTTATTATGTATTTATCTTTATATGTCTGTGCAATTCGTCGCTCGATTCCTCATTCTTATTCGTGTGCATTCGTGCAGATTAGTGGATAAAAATTTTCCTCTCTGTGCCTCCGTGCCTCTGTGACCAATCCCGTTTTTCAGATGATCCAGATCAAAGTGAAATTCTTCGCGGTTCTGCGGGACGCGACCGGCGCTGCAGAGGTTTCTTTACAGATTCCCGACCAAGGGTCTGTCGATGACGCTCTGCAGCGCCTGATCGTGATTTATCCGGCCATCGCGCGGCACGTGGATCGGGTCGCGACGGCGGTGAACCTGGCGTATGTGGGTCGCGACTATCGTCTGGCGAGCGGCGACGAGCTGGCGCTGCTTCCGCCGGTGAGTGGGGGGTGAGCGTGGATTCGTCGGACGACCGCGTCGATGCGTGAATTAACGCCGTCTCCCAGCGCGGGCAGGCCAAAGGCTTCGCGCAGTTGGTCGAGTCGGAACGGCTTGAACAACATCACGTCCACCGTCCCGTCATGCACCGCCGAGTAGGCGTCCGCGAGTGCATCGGTTTCGACGAGTAAAACACGCTTGGCGCGAGGATGCAGCGTCCGGGCGACATGCAGCAGCCTGATGCCGGTCTTCGTGGCCGCTGTTTTTTCGACGACGACAATATCGATTTGCTTATAAAGCCGCATCGCCGCTTCGATGGTCGCGCCGTCACTGGCGCTGATCAGATCAGCGACCCGGCCGGTCGTTAACTTCACCTCGGTCAAAGTCGGCACCAGTTCGTGATATAGGAGAATTCTTTTTTTCGCACCGATCATCAACAACGCCTCTGGAAAAACTCCGGAAAAACGCGCGGGCTCTGAAGCCTGTATCGTCCGGTTCCGAGCCTCAGCTTTATGCACATTGTTATTAATTTCACAAAACGGGGCGGCGCAAAAAAACCGTATAACTCGTTATTTCGGAAAGGGCTATGTTTTGTGGTGCGCTAGTTTGTGATCAGCGATCGACTTCGCCCATCACAATGTCGATCGAGCC
>JACMML010000298.1 GCA_014379105.1 Phycisphaerae bacterium | reverse complement strand
GAGCCGCAGCAGCACGCAGATCGTTTATCAGATCAACAACGGTAGCGACGCCGGGACGTGGGCCGTCCGGGTGAACAACCCCGGTGGACAGAGCTCCAACTGGACGAACTTCACCGTCGCCGCCCCGGTGGTCACGCCGTCGATCAGCAGCGTCAATCCAGAATCATTGCTTGCATCCAATGACAACAAGGCCTTGACCATCCTGGGCAGTAACTTCGTTCAAGGAGCAACGCTCACGTTTGTTGCGCCTGGCGGCCAACCTTTTTCCAGCAACGCTAGCAAGCTGACATTCGTCAGCAGCGGCCAGATCATCTATCAGTTTAATAGCCAAAGCGATGTCGGCACATGGACTGTCCGAGTGAACAATCCCGGCGGGCAGCCGTCCAACTCGAAGAGTTTCCAAGTCGTCGCTCAGACTCCCGCGCTGGTCGCGCCCACGCTTCAGTCCGCTACGCCCAAAGCCGACGGTAATACGCCGGGCATCGAACTGACGTGGAGTGCAGTGGCCAATGCGAGCAACTACAAGATTTACCGAGACGGCAATCTGATCTTCTCCACCGCCACCAGCGGCACGACTTTCTGGAATACCAGCGGCCTTGTGTCCGGGCAGCAGTACGCCTATCAGGTTCAGGCCGTTAGTGGCAGCACGGTTAGCGGGTTGTCAAACAGCATCGCCGCCGTCGCGCCCAGCATCGAGTCGGCCCCGACGAACCCTAATCCGGGCAGTCAGCCCAATGACATCCAGTGGAAGCCTAGTCCGTACCACCAGTCGCGCGGCGGTACCGCCATCGATCTGATCGTCATACACACGGTGGTATTGTTTGGAGCCCCCGGGTCGTTCAATGGCAATGTCAGCTACCTTCAAAACAATTCATTCGGTGTAAGTTCGCATTTCGTTGTGGGAGCGAATGGTGAAATTGCACAACTGGTTGCCTTGGATCGGTCTGCCCAACATGCCGAGAGCTGGAACACTCGGTCGATTGGTATCGAGATAGTGGCATCCGCAGCCGATCCCGACGCATGGACCCGCGATCCGATCCTTTTGCAGCGGCTTACCGATTTGGTGGCTTGGTTATCTTCTGCGTATAACGTGCCAGTCGTCCACCCAGATGGGGTCGCTAGTAGTGGAAACGGCTACACCTTTACCGGCAAGGGCATTGTCGGTCACTATCAAGTTTCAACAAGCGGAAAAACCGATCCTGGCTCCTACTTCCCATGGGTCGATGTTATAGACATGGTGCAGGCAAAGACGGGCGGAACTCCGAATACAGCGCCTACCCTCACGGCCATTGGCACGCTCGATGGGGCGATCAAGGGCACGCCGCTCAAGATCACCTATGACATGCTCAGGGAAAAAGCCAACGAAGCCGACGTGAACGGCGATACAATCCATTTCCGCGTTTCGTCGGTCAGTTCCGGCACGTTGACCAAGAACGGCGTAACTGTGACCCCAGGAGACAGCGGCACCCTTCTTCGCCCGGGAGAGGAGCTTCAATGGATGCCTGCTGGCACCGGCACGGTCAACGCCTTTGCCATCAAGGCGTGGGACGGAAAAGTTCATTCTGCTAGCGCCGTGCAGGTCAAGGTTCTGGTGACGGCACTGCTTGTTGAGCCGCTATCCATTGATTTTCGCAGAGACTCTCAGCTTAAAGTGATCGGCTGGACGGTCATTGGCGACACCAACAACGTCGCGACCTATCGCACGGAAGCATCGACCGATGGCGGAGCAACTTGGGAACTCGTCGATTCCGATTCATGGGGTGCACAGAGCGCTTCGCAATCTCTTGAAATCAGTGGAGCTTCTGTTGGGACAGAAGCCAGCGCGTCAGCTATCGGCGTTTGGTTATGGATCAAGAGGGCGGCCAGCAATTTATTTGAGTTCACCTTTGGCGATACTTCGACCGCCAGCGATTTTATTTGCCGCGTGACGCTGTGTGATTCGGATGGGAATTCGCTTGGCAGTAAGACAAGCGAACCCGTCGTTCCGCCGCCCAGTGTAGCTATTCGGTATGTAGATGGATTTGATTATCCAATTGGCAATACTCGACCGATACCCGAGTTTCCGGTCCTTACGAATGGCACATCCGTCCATAACGAGATCAATAATCTTTATTCTGATCCGCTGAAATATTGGCCCGTAAACAGCCCAGATAGAGATCTAGATAATGGAGACAACTGGCCGCTTGTCCCGAATCAATGGTTCAATATGCAAGATGTCGGTGCTTTTTACGAGAATCATGGTGTACATGTCGGCGAAGATTGGAATGTAAATGGCAATGATCAAGGCAAGCCCGTTTACGCTGCCGCCACTGGGCGAGTCCTCAGCATTGGTAGAGTAAACAATAGCGATCAGCTGGCGTCTAAAAACGGGTGGTTTATTGTGTTAGAGCATTTTGTTCAGGGAAACAATGCGCCGTCATATTACAGCGGCTATCTTCACGTCGCACCATCCGAGATAAATGAAGCCTCCAATACAAATGGCATAGTTCCAAGTGACTCCAGTGGCTTTGAATTTCAAGTTGGATCGTGGGTGACTAGAGGGCAGCAAATTGCCGTGATAGGCGACACGCAAAACCCGCACTTACATTTTGACATGCGAAGTAGGGTTCGCGACATTCCACAAAATGTGACAATTGGCGAGCTGTATGCGAACGATGGATATGATGGAACACCTAATACTGTTTACTATACAAACGGCGTGAGGCCTAGCGACGAGATGGGTTTAGAGGCCGTCGCGGTCGCTTATCACAGAATGGCAATAGAAGGTTTTTTTGATCCATCCGATTTCATTGATGCTCATCGTCCTGCCTCCTCAACAGTCACAAATGGCAACTTTTCTGACGGAACGTTTGAAGGCTGGCTTAGCGGAGGTCTAGGCGAAGTCAATCTGGCCTACATCAACAACGCGAATCACGCCATATACACCACCGACTCACCCGTGATGCTCGGCCAATTGCTTTCAACGCCGGACGATCCTTTCACAGTCAGCTTCGATTATCAGTTCCTGACCACCACCGGCACGCTGGAAGTCTGGCTTGATTCGTCGCTACTAGGCTGGCTCGACGCGCCGGCGGTGCTGCTGGACGAATCCAGTCGGTTCGAGGTTTTTGTCAACGATCCGGCGCTGCTGGGCCTCCAGGACGTCTTGTTCGACTTCCGCTTTGACGGCCCGACCGCATCGAAGGTGGCGATTACCAATGTGGACATGGAAGCCATTACGCAAAGCCCCGCGTGGCTGTTACCGGCGTCTGGCGCCGTTTACACGCTGACCGGCAATACGCTGAACGTCACGGCCGGCGTCATCACGCTGCTGGACGACGCGGCGACTACGGTCGCGGGACTAAACGTCAACGTCTCGGGCACGGGCCAAATCGTCTTCGCCACGAGCCAGCATCTTGGGTCGCTGACGCTGACCGGTTCGGCAAGCGTTAAGCCGGGGAGCAATTCGGTTATCAGCGTCCGAACACTGAATATCAGCGGGGGCGGGACGTTCGATTTACATAACAATGCATTGGTGATCGATTACACAAATGCTTCCTCCCCATATACAAGTATTCTGAACATGCTGAAAAGCGGTTTGCATCAATTCGGCGGTATCGGCACGGGTATCGCGAGCAGCGAGGTAAACGCTCAATCTCTATCAGGTACGATGCTGGGGGTGATCGACGGCAGCACAACGGGAGGTCTGGTGGCGTCTCTCTCGGGCGTCACTGTAACTAACCCACTGACGTCGATCCTCATTAAGTACACGTGGCGCGGCGACACGAATTTAGACGGACGAGTGAACGGCAGCGACTATGCACTCGCAGACACAGGATTTAGCGGTGGTGGTTTGGGTTGGTTCTACGGCGACGTCAATTACGACGGCGTCATCAACGGCAGCGATTATGCGCTATTCGATACGGGTTTCTCTTCTCAGACAAGCGTGCTGTAGTTGGGATCAAATCTTGTGGCTTATTAGCTGCTATTTTCAACGTCCAGCCTCTTTCTCGCTATCCGCAATTTGTATTTCCCCACCCGATCCCCATAATCCCTTCACGCATGCAGGCCAAATACGACCAGCACGATTTCGCGAAATTGCTCGGGGCGATGCTGGATAAGATCGTGGCGCTGGTCGCGCCCGGGGAGCCGATCAATCTGGTGGGGATTCGCACGCGCGGCGAGACGCTCGCTCTTCGCCTGCGGCCGCTGCTGAACGCGCGGGGGATTCATGATATCGGGTTTGGGGCGCTGGATATCACGCTTTATCGAGACGATCTGTCGGAGATTGGCCCGCGGCCATTGGTGCGGCCGACCGTTTTTAATTTTGACATGGATCGCAAGCCGCTGATCCTGGTGGATGACGTGCTCTTCACTGGTAGAACCGTCCGCGCGGCGCTGGACGCGCTGGCGGACTTCGGCCGACCCAGTGCTGTGAAGCTGGCGGTGCTGGTGGATCGCGGCGGGCGCGAATTGCCGATCCAGGCGGATGTGGTGGGACTGGCGCTGACGACCGTGACGCGCGAGCAGGTGGTGAAAGTGAAAATCAGCGGAAAAGACGCTTACGACGGGATCGAAATCGAAAAGAGGATCACCGCTTGAGCACGGGTCATCCAAGCACGGGGCATTCTGGTACGGGGAATCCGGGCGCGGACAATGGTCCCGCAACGGATTCACCCACGGGCGGCGCCAGCCCCGCGAGTCCGCAGACGCTGTGGAAGCGCAAACACCTGCTCGGATTGTCGGAACTTTCTGCGGATGAAATCCGATTCGTGCTGGATACGGCTGCGACGTTTAAAGAAGTGTCGATGCGATCGGTAAAGAAAGTACCCGCACTGCGCGGCAGAGTGGTCGTCAACGCGTTCTTCGAAGACAGCACGCGGACGCGGACCAGCTTCTCGCTAGCGGCCCAACGACTGAGCGCGGATGTGATCGATTTTTCCGAGAAGGGTTCGAGCGTCAGCAAGGGTGAGACGCTGGTGGACACTGCACGGACGATCGAAGCCATGGGCATCGATATTCTGGTCGTCCGCCACGCTGCAGCGGGAGCTGCTGATCTCTTATCCAGAAATCTCAAATGCAGCATCATCAACGCAGGTGACGGCGCCCACGAACATCCCACACAGGGATTGCTCGATCTGTACACGATCCGCGAACGCTTCGGAAAGATCGAAGGATTAAAGGTCGCGATCGTCGGCGACATCGCCAACTCGCGCGTCGCACGATCCAACATCTGGGGCCTGACCAAGCTGGGGGCCGAGGTGATCCTCGTCGGCCCGCCGACGCTGTGCCCGAAGGGGTTTGCCAAGTTCGGCTGCCGCGTGACGCACGACCTGGATTCGGTGATCGGCGAGATCGACGTAATGTACATGCTCCGCGTGCAGAACGAGCGGATGAAAAGTGCGCAGTTCCCGACGGTGCGCGAGTTCACCAAGCTATTCGGGCTGACGTGGGACCGGTTCCAACGGTGCAAGAAAGGCGTATTCGTCATGCACCCGGGCCCGATGAATCGGGGGGTTGAAATCCAAAGCGACATCGCCGATGGCGAATCCAGCGGGATTCTCAAGCAGGTGGAAAACGGTTTGGCGGTGCGGATGGCGGCGTTATATCTCGTATCGCAAGCAGGAAATTAGGCGCGGCCAACATCATGTCCTCAACGCTCATCAAAAACGGTACGGTCATCGATCCCTCGCAGAAGCTACAGGCGAAGCGCGATTTGTTGATCGAGAACGGGAAGATCGCGCGGATCGAAGCGTCTATCAGCGGAAATTACGAGCACGTCGTCGATGCGGCCGGGGAGTTTGTCGTCCCGGGATTGATCGACATTCATGTGCATTTCCGCGAGCCCGGCGATGAAGAGGAGGAAACCATCGCCTCCGGCAGCGCCGCCGCGGTGGCGGGTGGGTTTACCACCGTCTGCTGCATGCCCAATACGAAGCCGGCGCTGGATAACGAATCTCAGATTGAATTTATACTCCGCGAATCAGAGCGCATCGGGCTGGCAAATGTGTTGCCGGTCGGGGCGATCACCAAGGGACGCGAAGGCAAAGAACTCGCGGAACTCGCGTCGATGTTTCAGCGCGGTGCGATCGCGTTTTCCGACGACGGCGTGGGGGTGAACGACGCTTCGGTGATGCGCAAGGTGCTGCAATATATCAAAATGTTTGATGGTTTGATCATGCAGCACTGCGAGGATCACCAACTCGGTGGCGGGAGCATGCACGCGGGGCACGTCAGTCTGGAACTGGGCATGCCGTCGATCCCCGCCGAGGCGGAGCATTTGATGATCGCGCGGGATGTCGTGCTCAATCGCATGATCGGCTGCCGGTATCACGTACAGCACATCAGTTCGGCGTTCAGTGTGGAATTAATTCGCCGCGCCAAGCAGGACAACCTGCCGGTGACGGCTGAGGTCGCGCCGCATCATTTGTTGTTGACCGATGAATCCTGTCGCACATTCGACACCAATTACAAGATGAACCCGCCGCTGCGGACGCAGGCCGATGTCGATGCCTGCATCGCGGGCGTAAAGGACTGCACGATCGACATTCTGGCGACCGATCACGCCCCGCACCTGGCGGAGGAGAAGGAACTGGAGTTCCCCTACGCCCCGTTCGGCATCATCGGGCTTGAGGGCGCGTTATCGCTATACATCAAAGCGCTGGTTACGCCCGGCCACATCGACTGGATGAAATTGATCGACATGATGAGCACGCGCGGCGCACAAATCGTCCGACTTGATCGCGGCACACTGGGCGTTGGCGCGGTAGCGGACGTGACAATCATCGACCCGGAGATGGAGTGGACGATCGATAAAGAGCAGTTCCAGAGCAAGAGCCGCAACTGCCCCTTCCACGGCTGGGCGGTTAAAGGCCGGGCGACACAGACGATCGTTGGCGGGGCGACGAAGTGGCGATTGAGTTAGCGCATTGTCACAACCCGTTTAGCGCCGCATCTTGATGCGAGTGTGTCCGCGATTCGGAACCAATACACCCGCATCTTGATGCGGCGCTAAACGGGGAAACAGATGCATCGCACGCCGACAGGCGAATCGTATCGTCCGATCACCTACCGCGCCGGCGTCGCAGCAGCGCAAGCCCGCCGATGCTGAGCAGGCCAAGCGATGCAGGTTCGGGGACCATCACGATAAATGCCGGGTTGGTGAGTCCGGTATTGGCGAAGGTCGAGAACACTCCGCCGGTTGTGTATTTTGAGATCGTGTTGCCGCTGTAGTTGGCGACGTACAAGTTGCCGGCGGGGTCGAACGCAAGCCCGCGCGGGCCGTTCATGCCGGTGCTGACGAAGGTCGAGGATGTTCCGTCGGGCAATATCTTGCGGATGAGGTTCGAGCCGATGTTTGAGACATACAGATTACCGCCGGTGTCGAACGCCAATCCCGCCGGGCCGTTGTACCCCGTGCCGAAATTGGAGACGCCTCCCCCGGGGGTGATCTTCTTGACCAGATTCGTTCCCGAGCAGGCGACATACAGGTTGCCGGCGGTGTCGAATGCCAGGCCGTATGGGGCGCTTATCGAGCCGGTGGCAGCGAACGACGTCACCACGCCGGTGGTTAGGTGGATTTTCGACACTTCGTCTGCGAGACCCTCCCCGGCATACAGTTCCCCCGACGGGCTGAGCGCCAATCCTGAGGGAGAAGACAGACCGCCGGTGGACAACCCCGTGCCGAACCCGCCGGCCGGAGCGTACTTGCGCACCGAGCCGGTATTATTTGAGATATAGAAATTACCACCGGTGTCGCGCACGATCCCGCTGGGATTAGACAGGCCTTGTCCGCTGGTGATAAACGCCGACGAAACCCCCGTCTCGGAGAACTGCGTCACCGTATTGGCTGAGTAATTCGTCACGTACATAATTGTCGCGGCGTGGGCGCTGGTCGACATGAGACACCACGCGATCGCCGCGATCATCACAGCAAGGGCTCGAATCGACTGTATTCTTCGTATTTGCATTGTGCACTTCCTCATCCGCTTGCTAAACAAAAAACGCCCGCGACAGGATCGATTCCGGTTGCATGCGCCGTCTCTAGCTGAGACAGCGGACACAACCGAATTGATTCCATCGCAGGCGTTCTCTCGTTTTTTCTTGCTTTGATCGCTAACTATCGAGGCGTCATCAGACGCTTGTTTCCGCTGACACCATAACTCTACAAATTATGAAATACAAAGAAATTCGGGCGATGAAGAGGAACTATGCCTATACGCCGTTCCGGCAGGTGTTACTGGCATCACACTCCCCCCAAAATGACAACTGCGCAATCCATGCCCGCATTTTGGCCGGTACGGTCATAGTTAATGCGTGGGTGAGATCACCAACTGCAGGGAGTCGTCGGCGGCGTGATGGCGTACTCATCTCTGGCGGCTAGACTACATTCTGAATACGGTGCATGCCATGACGAATACGAGAACGACCATCGAACTCTTCGTCGGAATACTCATTGGTGCCGCGCTCGTCGCTGTGATCTCGATCAACATCTTCGTCGATGGGTTCAGTCGAAGCTATGGCGTGGGCGAACCGAAGACACCCGGACTGGTTTATGTGCTGGGTGGAGGTGGAATTGCTGCTTGTTTGCTGTGCATGTCTTTTCGACGCCGTCGCTCGTTTGCAACTGGGCTTTTGGTTGGAATCGGAATTGTGCTCACACTCGTTATGATCAGAATATCGGTCAGATGAATGCGCTCGCACCCTGACCCGCTCCCGGATTACCGGGCAAGGGAACAAATTGCACGACTCGCCGACTCGCCGATACACTGACCAGCTTATGAGTAAGCCCCGCATTCTCACCGGCGACACACCCACCGGAAAACTCCATCTCGGCCATTACGTCGGGTCGGTAGAGAATCGGGTGGCCATGCAGGATGCGTATGATTGTTACTTCATCATCGCCAACAAGCATGCGTTCACGACCCGCGCCGACAAGCCGGGTGAGATTCGTCAGAGCGTGATCGATATCGCGACCGATTATCTGGCGTGCGGGATCGATCCGGCGAAGTCGACGATGTTTATCCAGTCGGAAGTGCCGGCCATTGATGAGTTGACGTTCTTCTTCGCGATACTGATCCCGTTTAATCGCGTGATGCGGAATCCGACGCTGACGCAGGAGATTAAGGACAAGGATCTGGGGGATAAATACCCGTTCGGATTCCCGATGTACGCGGTGGGGCAATGCGCTGACATTCTGGCATTTCGCCCGGAACTGGTGCCGGTGGGGGAAGATCAGATTCCGCACCTCGAACTGACGCGGGAAGTGGCGCGGAAGTTTAACCAGTTGTATTGCGGCGTGAACTCCAAGACCGACGACAAGGACAACATCAAGGCCGGCGGATTGTTCCCGATCATCGCGCCCAAGCTCGGGCGGATCAAAAGGCTCGTCGGCATTGGCCCGCCCGGCGCCGACGGCAATCTGCTGAAGATGAGCAAGAGCCTGAACAACGCGATCTTTCTGTCGGACACCGCCGCCGAGGTGGAGAAGAAGATCAAGGGGATGTACACCGACCCGAATCGCCTGCGCGTCACCGATCCGGGAGAAACCGACCCGGCCAAAAATCCGCTCTGGGCGTTTCACGAGACCTTCAATACCGACACGGCGTGGATCGACGACCATCGCGAGCAATACAAGAACGGCAAAGTCGGCGATGTCGTGATCAAGAGGAAGCTGATGGACGTGATCAACGAACTGATCGAGCCGATTCGCACGAAGCGCAAGCATTTTGAAGACCGCCCGGACGATGTGATCGACGCGCTGCGTGTGGGGACTAAGAAAGCGAATGTGATCGCGGAAGAAACACTCGCGCTGACGAAGAAGGCGATGAAGCAGGATTACTTCTCAAGGGAATTAAAAATCGAGCGTTAGAAAGAACGGGATAACCACGAAGGACACGAAGAGCACGAAGAAGAAAGCCTTTCTGGTAATTTCACTTCGTGTTCTTCGTGCCCTTCGTGGTCCAATTTGGTGGCAATATCGATGTCTGATCTGTTGCAAAGCCCTGCCAAAATGCCCAGCGCCGACGCCGTTCTGACGCCGGCGATGAAGCAGTACGTGCAGTTCAAGCAGCAGTATCCGGATTATGTTCTGTTCTTCAGGATGGGCGATTTCTACGAGATGTTCTGGGAAGACGCCAAGACGGCGCACCGGGTGATGGGCGTCACGCTGACCACGCGCAGCCGCGACTCCGCCGAGCCGATCCCGATGGCAGGCGTGCCGTTTCATGCGGTGGAGTCTTACTTGCGCAAGATGATCGCGGCGGGGTATCGCGTGGCGATCTGCGAGCAAACCGAAGACGCGTCGGCGGCTAAAGGCGTCATCCGGCGCGACGTCACGCGGCTGATGACGCCGGGCACGCTGACCGATGATCCGCTGCTCGACGGCAAGTCGGACAACTTTCTCGCAGCCGTCGCGTTCGGCGTCGCCAAAGGCGAGGCGTTCCGCACGGCCGTCGCGTGGGTGGATTTGTCGACTGGATCGCTGGTGGCGATGAGCGATCTGGAAGGGCGCGTGCTTGATGAGATCGCCCGACTCAGGCCCGCAGAGGTGTTGATCCCGGAGATGCCTTCCGGCCAGCTGCACCCGATCAGCCAGGGGTTGCGCTCGCGCGGCATCACCGTGCTCACGATCCGCCCAGGCTGGCATTTCACGCCGCATCATGCGCGTGAGACGATCCAGCGGCAGTGGGGCGCGCGATCGACCGAAGGATTTGGCTTCGCACCAGACGATCCGGCGAATTGCGCGATCGCGGCCGTGCTGAGTTATCTGGAGGAGACGCAGAAGACGCAGTTGGCGCACCTGCACGCGCCGCGTAAGCACGTGTGCGACGATTTTCTCAGCATGGACCCGGCCACGTTTCGCGCGCTGGAGATCGACCGGACAGTCCGCTCCCAGTCCGCCGAGGGATCGCTGCTCAGCGCGATCGACCGCACGCGCACGTCAATGGGCGCGCGGCTTCTGCGTCAGTGGGTGCGATTCCCGCTGTGCGATCTGGAGCACATCCAGGCGCGCCAGGGCGCGATCGCGGCGCTGATCGAGGCGTCGTCGGAACTCAGGGAGCTAAGCAGCAAGCTACAGGATATCTGCGATATCGAGCGGATCGTCGCGCGTGTGACGGTCGGACGCGCCAGCCCGCGCGACATGGCCGGGCTCGGTCGGTGTCTGCACCAATTGCCCGTGCTGATCGATCTGATCGAGCGCCTCCCCGACCCCGGCGCGGTGGCGGCGGAGTTGTCGCGGCTGCGCGAGTTTGTGGATCAGCAGGCAAAGTATCTGATGTCCGCGATCGCGCCCGAACCGGCGGCGCACCTGCGCGAAGGCGGCGTCATCGCGGGAAGATTTGACGCAGAATTGGACCGGCTCCGCACGATCGGTGAAGGCGGGCAACAGTGGCTGGCGGAGTATCAGGCGAAGCTGTCGGCCGAGTCGGCGATCGCATCGGTGAAGGTGGGTTACAACCGGGTCTTCGGCTATTACATCGAG
>JACMML010000297.1 GCA_014379105.1 Phycisphaerae bacterium | reverse complement strand
TGGTTTAGCTCCCAGGCGCGTTTCCAACACACCAAACTGGGGGGGGCCGAAAAACCTTGCGCCCGCCGCTGCGGAGGAGGATTGTAATCCGGTCCGTGAAGACCGGGGTTTAAGTTACACAGTCCGGCGACGCCGACGCAGCATGCCCATCGCGCCGAGTCCCAGCAGGCTCAGCATTGCAGGTTCCGGAAGAGGTCCGGTCTGGCTGCTGAAGCCGGTGTCGATCAAGGCATAGTCGCTGCCATTGATGACGCCATCGTAGTTGACATCTCCATAGAACCATCCGGTGCCGCCGCCGGAGAAGCCGGTGTCGGCCAGAGCGTAGTCGCTGCCGTTGACGACGCCATCGAGATTCGCATCACCACGCCAGGTGTATTTCACCAGGACTGACTGAGTCGGATTCGCAACGGCGAAGCCCGAGAGAGTGGTGACCTGCCCGCCGGTGGTAGCACCGTCGATGACGCCGAGCATCGTGCCATTGAGCCCGATACCGCCCGCGCCTTGAGCGATCACCTCGGCCGAGGTGATGCCGGTGCCGTCGCCGCCGAAGCCGAGCAATGGCAGGCCGGACTTCACCATGTTCAGTACATCGGTGTAGACGGTCGGATTACCGCCATAATTCACGATCAAGTCATTGTCATGCAGTTCCAGCTTGCCCAGGTAGTTCGAGCCATTCGCATCGAGCTGTAGCGAACTGACATAGCTGACACCCGTCGCGCCGCCGTTGATGGGAACCTCTATCGCACTAGCGCCAGAGACCACCATTGGGGCGTTGTTCTGAATTGCGAGCGTCGTGATGAGCTTGCCACCGCCGGTGGAGGTCGTCGCACCGGTGTAGGTATGGGTGCCGCTCATCACCATCACGCCGGCGCCATCCTTGACGATCGCCAGCCCGGGCGCGATCTCGCTGATGGCGGAACTGACGAGCAGGTCGGTGGACGCGGCACCGTCGGCCACGTTGAAGGTGGTCGAGGGTTGTTCCGCGCGGAGCCGGATTCTCCCGGCGATCGTCGCGGTGCTTGCGTCGGCAATAGTGTTGAAGCTCGTACCACCGCCGATCACGTCGAGGAAGCCCGTCGGATCGGTGGTCTGGATCAATCCGCCGGTCATGGTGACGACGGCATTTGCCAGCGTCAACCCCGCATTGCCGGTATGGGTAACGGTACCGCCGACGACATTGAGCGTATCAACTCTCGCACCGGCGGTGAAACCGAACGAATCGTTGACAGTGGACAGAAGTGTGGCACCGGGATTGACGGTCACAGTCCCGCGCAGGGTTCCGGTTCCGCCGCCGGTGTTGATCTGTAGCGTACCGCCGTTAACGATCGTGCCGCCGGTGAAGCTGTTGACAACGACGCTGGCGGAGTTGGTAAGGCTTAGCGTTCCGGCGCCGGCCTTGGTTAGCCCGAGTGTGCCGAAGGTGCCCAGGCTGCCGTTGCGGATGATGCCGTTGTAACTGTAGTCAGTGCCTGCGGTATCCACCGTAAGGATCGCGAGTCCAGCAGTAGGGGAGGCGTTCTCGATCACCGCCGCTGTCGGGGTTGTCGTTGAAATGCCCTTGATGGTCTCGTTGACGTTATTGAGGCGAAGGAAAGCGCTGTTGTTTGCCAAACCTGAGTTCAGGAATATCTCCGAAGAATCGGCGATCTGATCGGAGGCATTCAGCAACAGCACATCCGAACCGCTGGCATCGCCAATGGTGATGTTGCCGCCGATTGCGTTGCCGCCAGACTTCTGTAGAGCAAGTGTGCCCGCGGTGATGTTCGTGAGCCCGGTATAGGTGTTGGCCGTGGTGCCCGCGAGCGTCAGCGTACCTGTACCCATCTTCGCCAAACCGACCGAGCGGGTCGCCCCGTCCTGGATGTCACCGCTGTAAGTCGTGTTGGTGGTGGTGTTCACCGTGACGGTGGTGACCCCCGCGGTTCCCGAATTATCCTTGATCGTGCCGCCGGTGCCGCTCAATGCGCCCACGGTGAAGTTCTTTGCATTGGCATCGAGCGTGCCACCATTGATCGTCAGCGCGCCGGGGAAGGCTCCGAGTGCCGAAGAATGTCCGAGCACCAATGTGCCGTCGGTCAACGTCGTGCCGCCGGTGTAGGTGTTGGCGGTGTTGAGGGTAAGCGTTCCGGTTCCGCTCTTGGTGAGCGTTCCCGTGGCGATTCCGAATCCGCCGGTGCTGGAGATGGTGTAGTTCTTGGTGGTGTTATTGAACGTCGTGCTCGACGGACTCACGTCAGCAGTTGAAATGTTGACGTTAGTAGTCCCAGCCGCGGAGTCGTCAAAGAGAACCGCGTCGTTGGCGATGAAGTCCGTCGCAGTTGCGGCGGTTTGGAGCTTCCAGTTCTTCGGAGACGGGATGACTGCAGTCGTCCAGTCGCCATTGTTGAGCCCGGTCCATACTGGAACGTCCCCGGTGATAGCGAGCGAGATAAACCCAGCCGGGTTGGTAAGCGTCGCGCTCTGGCGGGGCGTCAGGCCGGTGACGGTGCCCTTGAGGAAGTCGGCAAATCCAACTCCGCCGAGCGTGCCGTAGCTGACCAGGTCATAGACCTGGCCGGTGGTCCAGCCGATTGTGTTGTTGGCATTGACGGTGATGATCCCCGTGGAAAGCCCGCCGCCGCCGCTGGTCTCCAGCGTGGTGACGTTAAGGACCGGGGCGTTGGAAGCGGTATTGAGGTTGAGGACGCCGGTGCCGTTGAACGTGAGCGTCCCGACGGTAAAGACGCCGGTTCCGCCGTTGCCGTTGGCGACTGTGCTGATCGCGTTGCTGGCGATGACTGCGGTGTTCACCGTGCCCGTACCATCAAGCGTGCCGCCGTTAACGGTGACTGTCGGCGCGACAGGCGCGGTGCTGATCTGTACCAGTCGTGCGCCGCTGCTGACGCTGATTCCGCTGCTGGCATTGATCTCACCGGCGCCACCAATAACAAGCCGGCCGTTATTTACCGCGGTTGCCCCGGTGTAGGTGCTCACGCCGGTAAGCGTTGTCGTGCCCGATCCGGTTTTTGTAAGTCCGCCGCTTACGTTTGCCGCAAGCACGGCTGATCCGGTGATGCTGCCTGTGTTGCCATTCCCGCCACCGAGAATGGTGAAGGTGGGGTCGGAGGAGAAGTCGTTGCCGGGGTTGGTGATGGTGATGCCTGTGAGATTGCCGTTGCTATCCACATTCGCGACCGCTGTCGCACCCGTGCCACCACCGCCGGAGATCTGAATGACCGGTGCTCCAATGAAGCCCGTACCGGAGACTGTCAATCCGCCGGCTGTTACACCGCTGCCGGATGGGGCGAGGAGCGCCTGAGCAATAGTGATCGCGTTTCCGTTGTCATCGATGTTCGCTCCGCCGGAGTGGACGTAGGCGGAAGTCAGTCCCTGCATGAAGGTCGCGCTGCTGGCTGTTGCACGTAGCGTACCGCCATTCAAGTTGAGTGTGCCGAGTCCTGCCCCTTTTGAAACCACCGTGGTTGACACAGTACCGCCAAGCAAGTTGGACGTACTGTTGCCGCTCCCGGTATGTCCGTGACGCAATCCCCAACCGGAGAGTGCGAGGTTTCCGCCGGTGACATTTAGAGTGCCCGTCCCGTTTTCACCGACAAAGATACCACCGATCGTTGTGCCAAAACCGGTTGTCGCGGTGGACGTAACCGACCCACCGTTAATGTTTATTACGCCATTGCTGGCGGCACCGCCAGCACCGACGGTAATCAGATTGGCATTGACATTCAGTGATCCGCCGTTGACATTCATCACCGCAGAATCGTTGTTGGCGGCGACCACTATGAAGCTGCCCACGTTAGTTGTACCGCCCGTCTGAGTGTACGACCCGTAGCTGCCCGCGCCGCTGCTGCCGATGCTGAGCTGCTGGTTAAGCGTCAGGGTGCCCGAGGCAAAATTTACCGCGCCCGCTGAACCGGCCACGCGTCCGATCTGCAGGGCTGCGTTGAACTGTCCGCCTGTCGTGTTACCTACTACGGTTCCGCCGTTGATATTGAGAACGGCATTTCCCGCGGCCAGGTTGCCGACAATCACGCCCGGCGCGGCGCCGGAAGAGGTCGTGAGCGATCCGGCAGCGCTGATATTCACCGTGCCCGAATTCATCGTCAATGCAGTGCCGGTGTTGCTTCCAACCAGGTTAACGGTCCCCGCAGACGTGCTGATCGTTCCGACGGAATTCGTACCACCGAGCGTTGCCGTGCCGGTGCCGATCATAGAGAGCGTACCGGCTCCGCTGATGTTGTTGTTCACTGAAATGCTGTCGCTGCGATTCAACGCCACCGTACCACCGGTGGCGATCGTCACATTGCCCGAGCCAAGCGTGCCGGATGTCCCGCCGGCACCGATCGCGAGCACGCCACCGTTGACGGTGGTCGTGGTCGATCCGTTAGTGGCGCCCGTAAGCACCACCGTGCCAAGGCCGCCGACAATGATCGGCTGGGCGCCGCTGATATTCCCGCTGATGAGCAGGCCATCAATTGCGTTAGTGGTCGTGATGTTCAGCGTGTTGGTCAACGCGATCGGCGCGGCGATCGTGTGCGTGCCGTTGGCGACCGCGATCGCGGATGCGACGACGCCGTTGTTGAATGTGAGCGTGTCGGCGCCATTGATCGTGTAGGACGATCCGGCGTTATCGAAGATGAGCCCGCCCACGGTTTTGGGACCGTTGAGCGTGACGGTCGTCGCGGACGCCCCGGTCAGTGCGGTGCCGAATTTCGCGGTGACGCCTAGCCCATTGGCGGGTGAACCACCAATCCAATTCGCGCCGTTGGCCCATGAGCCATCGATATCGCCGTTCCATTCGATCGTCAGCGCATCGCCGATCGTTAATTGCAGCGCGCCGCCTACATCGCTGAATGAGTACGATTTGCCAGCTACGGTCGTTGCGGGCGTAATCGAGAAGTTGGCGAGCGACCCGGCAAAGCCCCCGGTGGTGTTAAACAGCGTATAGGTTCCGTTCGTGCTGAACGCGTTGACAGTCCCGGCGGCGAACAAGCTCAGTGCCCCACCACCGATGTTAAGCCCGCCGGAATTGCCGACGGTGATCATGTCGTTGCCGGCCCCGAACTCGAAGTTCAGATTAGAGCCGCTGGAAAGCGTCAGCGTCTGCGTCAGGAAAGTCCCAATCCCGGTGTTGACCGCAGCGTTTCCCGGCGTGAGCGTGCCGCCGGATGCGACACTGACCGATCCCAGAGTGGACGTCGGTGTGCCCGTGAGGGTGCCTGTGTTATTTACGTTGACCGCGGAGCTTGTCGACAAGCTTCCGTTGACTTGCAACGTTCCGGCGTTGATGTTCGTCGGGCCGTTGTAGGTGCTGTTGTTTGTCAGCGTCAGCGTGCCGGTACCCGTTTTGGTAAGGCCTCCTGCGCTGTTGGCGGTGAGAGTCGGCTGAATGACCGAGCCGTTGTATCCCGCGATGCTGATGCTTGGCGCGGAGGTATAGCTGCCGGCATTGGTGAGAACGATGCCGTTGATCTGACCAGCGCCGTCGATCGTCGCATAGCCGGATGCACCGCTGCCCGTGCCGCCGGTGAAGACAAGCGGCTGCGGAGTTGTGAAAACTGACGTGCCGCCGGAGACACCTGCGCCGGTGAGAGCGCTGTTGGAGGCGTTGCTGATGACCTGCGTAACAGTCGCGCTGGTCGCGGCCGCGGTCTCGATGGTCGCTCCGCCGACATAGAGCTTGACGCCGCTGGTTCGGGCATTAAGGAAATCTGTTGAAGTCGCGTTGGTCTGTAGGAGACCGCCGTTGAAGTTCACGACTGTCGAGCCGCCCACCGGGGTATTGCCTGCGTTCCACGCATTTGTCCGGAGAGTACCGCCGGCGTTAAGGTTGATCACGCCGCTCTGGGCGCTGTTGAAAAAGCTGCTGCCACCGTTGTTGACGGCGGTAAGCGTACCACCATTGAGATTCAATGCCGAAGTACTTTGACTGGAAACGTCGCCGCGCCAGCCCCCTGTGAAGAATTGCCTTCCGGCGGTCACAGCACCCCCTGAGAGGTTTAATGTCCCGTTGACAAATGTCGTGCCTGTCGCATTTGCGGCCACCTGGGTGTTGCCGGTGAAACCCGCGGAATTAAGCGCCAGATACATATCCCTGTCGTTTGCGGTGATGATGGTCCCGGCCGCCTGATACAGTGTGCCGGTGACATTCGAGCCCACACTTTGCGTTTGCGCGACAATGAAATCGCCACCTGTACTATTGATGCTCCCCGAGTTGTAAGTGACAGTTCTGGCAAGACCCGGAATGGTGCCGCTGATGTCGTTGGTATCAAAAGCCAGCTTCACGCCCGGCGCAAGTATCGAACCAGTACTTCCCACAATGAATGTGCCATTGGTGATAATGGGTATTGAGGTAAGACTGCCCGTGAGGTTCAAAGTTCCGCCGGAAACAATGGTGTTGCCCGTAAAGGTATTGGCGGCAGCGAGCGTGACGCTACCAGCGCCCAACTTAGTGAAACCCGTGGTTCCCGTGAGTTGCGACCCAATCGTCAGCCCGCTATTGGAGCCCGGATTATTGTGAATCACTACGACGTCTACGCCATTGCCCGTGGTCAACGTGTTGTTGTTGATGGCGATCGGGCTGTTCCCGGCGTTGGGAGTAATGAGGATGCCGCCCGTGGCGATGTTCAGTGCACCGGCACTATTGACCGCAGCGCCTCCGGCTGTGTCGAAGCGCAGTGAGTTGATGGTCATCGCAGCCGGCGTCGCGGTCACGCCGCCAGCTTCAACGTCCTTGCCGGCAAGGAAGCCGGTATTATATGCAGCCAAGCCGCTGATCGCACCGGGGGTGCCCCCACTGCCACTTACCGCCCAAGTGTTGCCGCCAACCGTGGCATAGCCGCCAAGGATCGTCTGCTGGCCGCCGGTAAAGAGTGCGTTGGCGGTGGTGGTGTTTGTAGATCCAACTGATGGAAGCGTGAAATCCACGCCGCCACCCGGCCGGGTGCGGGCGAATGTTCCAAGATTGAGCGTTGAGCTGAGCCCGGCACCCCCAGAGGTGTTGACGATCGAGGTCATTCCCGCGGTGACGGTGGTGAGGGCAAAGGTCTGGGTCGTAGTCTGCCCGGCGACATTCGTGCCGAGCACTTCGAATATGCCACCGGCGGTTACGAGCTTGCTTGCAGCCGCCAGACGAACCGCTCCAGTATTAGTCCCGGTGAAGTCTGCGCGAACCGTGCCACCTGCGGCGATCGTATTGCCGACCGCGGTGTTTGCATTAGTGATTCTCAGCAAGCCGGCGATGGCCCCGATGTGGTTATTGCCACTGCTAACGCCGCCATAAGTCCATGTGCCTGAACCTGTCTTCAAGAGCGTCGTTGCATTTCCCGATTGGTCGGTTAACGCCATATCAAAGGTGTTGGCGCCCGTATTCGACCCGGTTAGTGCAAGCGTGCGGACGCCGCCGGTCTGGAAGAGATTCGGAGAGGCGATGGTGCGTGTAAAACTAAGCGTGCCCGAGCCAGAGGAATCTATGGAGCCGCCTGCGATGCTGATACGGATAGCCCGGTTCGTGCTCTGGTTGGCGGCTCCTGTGTATTGGAGGACTCCACCATTCAAAAGGATTCCAACACCGCCGGCCGAGGCGTTATCGAACATTCGGGTACCAATCGCACTGGCAACCCCATAATCCGAGAGCGAGGCGACGTTCAGAATACCACGGGTAATCTGAGTCACGCCGGTGTAGTTATTATTGGCGTTGGTAAGATTCCAGGTGCCGATGCCAGTCTTCTGAATCGCAATGCCTTTACCGATAGTCGAGATGGTATTCGATCCCGCGCCACCATCGCTGATCAGCCCACTGACGGTGTTCGACCCGCCGTTTGCTCCGCCCATGACAAGCTGAACGGCGCCGCCGGATTCACCTGTGGACGTGAACGTCGTTGTCCCGCCGGAGATATTACCGGCGAAGTTGAGGGCGCTGCCGCTGGCGGTAACGGAGTTATTCGCAAAAGTATAAACGCCGGCGGTCGCACCGGTGGCCGGCTGGAGAACAAGCGGCGCGTTGATCGTCTGGGTGATACCGCTGCCGAGGAAAGTTGATGCGATTTGGATGCTTCCCGAGCTGCTCAGCAGCGCCGCGTTGCCGAGGTTCGGACCCGCACTACCAATCGTGTAGGCGGTGGCATTCGTATCGAAAAGGATGCTGCCGAAATTGAGGGTCGCGCTGTTGATCGCGATGGTCGTAAATGCGCTGCCGGTGTTAAAAGTTGCGATGTCAAGATTGGTCAGGCCGGTGGTGGCACCGGGGAATAATCCCGCGCCGGTGCTCCAGTTGGTGCCTGCTGGAATCCAGTCGCCGTCGGTTGGCGCCGCGAGCCACGTGGCGCTGGCGGCGGACGCGTGGGTAGCCGCGAGCCCCAAAACTGCCGCGACCGCCGTCTGCAACGCAGTACGGCGGGTGCGAGAACCTGATGATTGAACGAGACCCTGCTTCGAAACGTTATTCCGCATCCGCATTTCATCCTCCAGACAAAAAGACTTGACCAAATCTGCAAACCTGTTTGGCCTGTGATCGTCGCCCGGGACGTCATCAGGCACTCAATTTTGTTTCCTCATCCGAGCGGCGTTTCACGACAGCCGACCGGGCCACTGCATTTGTGATTGGTAACTGGCGAAAGCGATGTCGGGGCCTGAATCAGCCCACGCCCCGTCGCTAAAGTCGTTGGGTTCTCGATCAAAAGTCGAGACCGCTCGGCAGAAAAATTGTTCAGATCGATCCGAAAATGCAATTTAGTCCGCCGCTGATGAACCCTGACTTGCCGTGAACCTCTCGCCGATCCATTAGGCACTTCATTCTTCAAAGCGCCTGAGTGTGAAGATAACACTATTTACCAAGCGCGTCACGGAAAATCTGCGCATATTTGTTTTTCCCAACGCCATGCTGCGGAAAATTTTACCAGATTGGTATATGCAATCGATTGCATAAAATCCCGGATTCTTTAATTTATGCAAGTACCAACATAATTTCGCGATAAATTTTACTATTGGAAAAAGTCAGTACATCCCCTCTTATTCCCGTGAGTATACGAAGTAGAACATTAGCAGTTTGACCTTTATCGCTCATAATCCGGGAATAGAAGTTTTTTCTGGCTCAATGATCCGGTGTAGTAAGGAGAGCGGCAATTTCGGTTCACCGCACAATTCCGATTCCATAATCGCGCGCCATATCCGGATAGAGATCAATTAGCCCATTCGTGTCGTATCTTCCGCCGGTACTGCGGCGAGGTCCGGTCGTCGCGGATCTGGTCGTGGAGGGTCGACTGGCCGGGCGCGATGTCGCGCCCTGGTTAATTCCGAAATCCTGCACAAAATTCGATGCCTGACCGCCGCCGGCGTTGACGCCGTTCTTGTCGAACAATGCTTCGCGATGCCGTGTCGGCTCCCAGATGAACGTTCCGAGCCCCTGATTCCCCGGTGTACCGAACATCAGGTCATTGATATATCGCTTGCGGGCCGAGTATTCGACGACAACAAGCTTGTGCTCCGGATACCTGGCCGCCAGATCGACGAAGTTCCGCAGCCAGTCCCCTTCCACACCCTGCGCGTAGCACGACAGCCCGATGATGTCGAATTTAACCCCGCGGCTGATGAGGTTATCCATCCACTCGCGCACGCGAAGATTGTGCCGGCCAAGGTGATTGTGGATCAGAACACGACTACCCGGCGAAACTTCCCGAACCGCCGAAATCCCTGCATTGAGCAGTACCGCGAACTGATCGTAGTTGCTTGCGCCGGCGAACTTAGCCGCGTTGGCGTCGGTCTGCGCATTGCCGCTGGGGATCGCCGAACCGACGCGTCCGTCCGGCCAGAGCATGCCGTGCGTGATCTCATTGCCCACGCCGACTATCTCGGGTGTAATTCCCTCGGCGCGCAGCGCGAGCAACACATCCCGCGTGTGTTGACGCAGCGCGTCGACGAGCTCCGGAAATGGCAGCGTCTCCCATGCTTGCGGCTTGGGCTGGTGCTCCGGATCGGCCCACGAATCGCTGTAGTGATAGGATAGAAATAATCCCATGCCTGCCGCTTTGACGCGTTTCGCCATCGCGACAGTGTGGGCCGTATCGTTGAACGCCTCGGTTCGTCGGCGCGCGTAGCCGGTGGTTGATTTGGGATCCACAAAAACGCGCAGGCGGACGTAGTTGAAGCCGTGATCGCGCAGGATCTCGACGACGTCTTTCTTCACCCCCTTGTCGTAATATTCAGCGCCCTGCGCCTCATCTTCCTGAGTCCATGAGATATCCGCGCCAAGGATGAACACCTCGCTTCGCTGCGTTGTGAGCGGCGGTACGTCCTTTGGACTTTGAATTGGCTGGCGTACACAGCCATTGAGTGAAACCAGCAAAAGCACGACGACGATGCACAGGCGATTCCACATACAGTGCCCTTTCTTACGTAGGGCGCGGACTGATCCGATCCATCTGCCTAGGAAGGTTCAGTCCTAAAGACGGCTGAGCGCCACTTTCGCCGCGAGGTGGTCAGGCGAGACCTCCAATGCCGCCGTCAGCGCCGCGCGTGCCTTGTCCTTGTCGCCAAGACCCAGATGACCGAGACCAGCCAGATAATGTGCTGTCGCCGAGCGCGTCCGGATGGATTGACGGTCTGCCGGAGCCGTCGTCGGTTGTGTCGCGGCTGCGGCGACTGCAGCATCGGCGGATTTGACGAGTTCCTCGAAGATCGCGCTGACCCCGTCGGTCTGACCCAGCTTCTGACTAGCCAACCCTCGGTAGTATTGCTGCACGCCGCGGATCAGAGCACTGTTTCCACCGCGTCGACCACCCGGCACGGTCGTCGGCTCGGCGGCGGCGGTTTTCCACGACTGCGTCGCGGCCTCGGCGTTGCCCATCGCCTCTTGTGTGCAGCCGATCCAATAGACCAGCTCGCGCTCGCGCGCCGGACTGGTTGATCGCTCACCTGCACGAAGATTTTCAGGAAATTTGCGGGCGGCCTCGAAATCCAACAGCGCCTCCGCATATTGCTTTGCATCCAAGCGCTTCAACCCTTGGCAGAAGTGCGCATCCGCCCATGATTCTCCCGTATTCAGCTTGCTGCCAGTTTCCCAGATGCTGAAGGTACGCTCGCTCAGCAGTGCAATGGATTCGTCGCTCTTGCCAACAAACGTCTTAAGATCGATCAACTTAAGTCGCGCCTCGTCTTTCTTCAGCGCACCAGACTGATGCCGCTCGAGCATCTCGAGGCGCTTTTCCACCGGCGCACCGGCCGCTTCGTAGAGCTGGTCCAGTTCTGATAGATGCATCGGGTCCGGCTCGCCAACCGCAACTGCGACCGCGACAGCTTTCTCCATCGCCTCGATCGCCTTACCGCGCGACGGTTCGCCGGGCTCGTGCGCGTACGCCTGCGCGAGATTTCGCCACACGATTGGGAACTTCGGGTCGAGAGATGCCGCTATCTCCCAAAGGCGTGTCGCCTCGGCGGGCTGCCAGTCGAACAGTAGATTGCCGAGGTAATACGGCGCTCGCGCGTCCTTCGGATTGGCCTCCATCGCGCGGCGCAGCACAGGGATCGCTTCGGCTTGGAACGGAAATCCATACTGCGCGGGCTGCTGCTCCGCAAATTGTCGATGTTTCGCGGCGGCATCGGCATCACCCTGCTTCTCATAAAAATCGGCGGCGTAATAATAGATCAACGCCGGCAATCGATTCGGCGCAGCTTGTTCAATCGCCACCCCGAGTAAATCGGTCGCGTCCTTCCACAACCCCGCATTAGCGAGCTCGGCCGCGATCTCCTGAGCGGTCGCCGGGTGCGCGGCAAAGGTGCTGAGAAGTTCGTCCGGATAGAGCCTGCGATTCCCAAAAGCGTTTTGGTTCAACATCAACCAACGCTCTGCCATCAGGCGCACATCCAGCGGATCGGTCTTGCGGGCCGCGAGTGCGAGCGTCTCGTCTGCTTCATGGAAGCGACGAAGATGCCGAAGCATCGCCGCCTTGAGGCTATACGCATTCACGTTCAGCGCGTTGGCATCGAGAGAGTGATTCACCAGATCAAGCGCGGCGGCATAATCGCCGCGAATCGATGCGATCTCCGCCAGAGCGTAGTAGGCCGGCGCTTTCCATTCCTGGCTCCATGTGGCTTTATAGAACGCATCGAACGCTTCATCGAGACGTCCTTGCGCTTTGAGCGTGACGCCGAGATAGTAGAGCGGTTCGACGTCTTTTGGGGTTGTGTATCGCGCGGTGAGCCGGGAAATGGCGGCCTGGAAATGCTTCTCGGCATCCGCATACCGCGCCCGTCGCAGATCGAGCCGACCGAGACCGGTGTGCGCCTGGATGTTGCCGGGATCGCGCGTCAGGATTTCGTTCCAATAAGGCTCCGGCTCGCGTTCCGGATCGTGAAACTGGTCGATCCGCAGGCCGGTGAGATACCGCTCTTCATCGCTCCCGATTTCGCTTGGCGCTGGGGGCGCTTTGACGATCGCGGGCATCGTCGTCGGCGCCAGCTTAATCGGCGAATACGCGATCAATTCTTTTCCATCGACGATCAACGCCGCACGCACGCTATGCGGGTCCGTGCCGTCCGGCACGGGGATTAAATTCGTGTAAGGTTTTGCCGGCGTGATCGCGATGACTTCTTCGAGCAATGGCTTGTCGCCAAGCGTAACGCGCACCGTGGCTTCACTGCGGGCGGCCGTCGTGTAGAAGCCGACATGCGCGGCTCCTTTCGTCACTTCTAAATTAACGGCCGCATCAAGGTTCGCCTTCTTCACGCCGCCGATGTCGCGGAACGGGTACCAGTGCATCTCGAAGGACCGCGCCGCGTATGGCTGAAGATACGAGTAATCGGGCTGGTTGTCTGAATACGCCCCCACCATCAATTCGATATACGGCCCGTCGTCGTCGGTCAGAATGTTGTCCCACATCTTCCCGCGCGAGTTGTTGCCCCAGGTCCAGAACTTTTTGCCCGGCACAATGTGATGATCCGCCACGCTCATCGTCCCGGCTTGGCGGCCGTGGTCGTAGCCGGCGAAGAAGTCGTCCGAATAGTTCCACGCGAACATCGAAGTCGCCGACTGATGATTCTTGTACCAGCTCACATCAATGCCATCCCAGTCCACCCCGCCATACGGCTTGGTCGCGATCGGCCAGGTCGTGAACTCGCGCTTGGAATGGTGCGTCACCCACTGCGTGCTCGGCGGAAAGATGATCTGATAATGGTCATTCGCGTTGACCGCGACATTCGCGAAGCAGAGCATGGAATTCGCCAGCGGCGTGCGGTTGAGAATGCGCACGGAGCACTCCAGCACATTGCTGCCGGGCCGCAACGTGTAGCCGATCGCCCAGCGCATGCGATGGCGAATCTCAAGCTCGCCGACCCACACGGTCTTGCTGCCGTCAGGGTTTTCCGTCGTGCGATGCTGCACCGGTACGAACGTCGATGCACGGTGATGGTGAGGGATATTCCATTCGATGCCGCCGGAGATCCACGCGCCCACTAGCCCGATTAGCGCAGGCTTAATAACATGCTGGCGGTAGACGTAATCGTAATTGTTGGTCTTATCGACCGCCGAGAAAAGCCGGCCGCCGATTTCGGGCGCGATCGCTATCTTGACGTACTCATTCTCCAGATAGATGAGCCGATACGTCTGCTCGCCCTTTTTGTTCGTCAGGTTGTCGTACAGCGGATACGGGTAAATCCGCTGCTCGGCGCCCTGGGATTGGCTGCCAAAGTAAAACATCGGGTTCGGGTCCGGCGGGCCGGCGAGGTATGTCGGAATCTTCGTCAGCTCTTCATAGAGCTTTACCGGTTCGGCGCCCGATGCGCGTACGGCGGTAAGAAGATACGCGCTTGCGATCAGTATCAAAATCGAGCGAAGTTTCATAATCGGTGAGTTCCGATGAAGGTTATTGAATTGCGGGAATCCCAAGTTGGCGCACGTCGGGCGGCGTCCCCACTTCCGACGCCTTGGGCATGCGTTTGGTCGGTGGAATCTTCCCGGAGTGGATCTCCAGCAGTCGCCCGTGCGTGATCTTCGCGGCCTCGACGAGTTCGCTGTACGGGCGATCGGTTACGTCGATCCAGCCGATATTGTAATTCTCGCCGTCGCCGCGCCCGGTGGCCGGCTGGTCGATCCACTGGAACCAGTGCGAACCGATCACCTCCGGATGAGCGGCGCCGCCTTCGACATAAAATTGATACGCGATGCCGCGCTCGAACTGGTTCATCGCCTGCACGAGCCCCGGCGCCAGGCCGCGACCCGGCACGCCGATATGAAACTCGCCGATCAGGATCGGTTTCCCGACAAGCTCGTAGACATTCTTGATCTGTTCCGGCGGCGGGTCCCAGCGGTATTTATTCAGACTGTACACATCAAAGCCCTTAGCGAGCTTGACGACATAATCCGGTGGTGTGCCGCCGAAACGGATGCCGAGATTCAGATGGTTCGGATCCGCTTTCTTCGTCGCGGCATTGATGACGCCCAGATAACGCTCGAATGCAGCCAGCACGAGTTCCCGCCGTCGCTCGGGCGTATCACCGGAGGCGAGTTGGGCTTTGAAATGAGCCTGCATTTTTGATTCGGAACCTTGCAGAACCAGGTCCACGAACTGATCTTCCCGGCTTGGCCACGGCGGTTCGTTGCCGATGAAATAGCCAATGAGATAAGCATCGTCCTTCATCGGCGTCAACTGCCTGGTCACTTCATTCTGCACGTGTTGCTCGAACGAATCAGCGTACACGTCGGGCATGCCCATGATCAGCGTGCCCGGAGCCAGATTCCGCAGCCCGGTGACATAAGGAATGCGTTTTGACTTATCGCGAAGTCCCTCGTTGACTCCGCCACCATACGCGGTATTCAAACCCCACGCCGTGAGACGGCGCGAAGTCAGGTCAGCCCACGCCGGGCGAAAATCTCTACCGAACCGCCGGTGCAGATTCGCGGTGTAATAGGAGATTTGGCGCTCGCGGCGATTATCCGACGGGCGAGACGTGCTCGTCGTTGGGGCGCTGGTGCTGGTGGAATTGGTCGCGGCGCGACGGTTGGCAGGTGTCGTTGTCGCCGATCGGGCCAGGTCTGGCGGCAGCGGCGTAAACATTTCTTCACGCCCGCTCACGCGCGTACCGGAGTTTGTGCCGATTTGATTTACGCCGGTGGAGTAGAACAAGTGCCCGTCCGGACAGACAAACCACCAGCGGCCATCGATCTGCTCGACGCGGAAGAATCCGCTGCCTTTAGATTGTGTACTGGCAAACCCGCCATACGGACAACGGTCCGGCAACCCCGTGCTGTTCATCGAATCAGATTCCGCGGCCCATGCCGCTTTCAGCTCGGCTTCGCTACGCGCTTTACCCGGCCAATCCGCGTGGACGTATTGACCGAATTCGTCAAGCACCGGATTTCCTTCCAGCACCGCATCACCCGGATCGGTCTTAGCGAGCGTGACCGAGCGAATCTCCAGCTTCGGGGCGTTGGCGGGGTAACGCATGATGACGCTCATCCCGCGCACGTCCGTCGTCGGCCCGTGTCCGCCGGCTTCGATGTTGATCCAGTAAGAGTTCCGCGGCTGATTCACCGTCGCCGCCAGATCGTGCGCGTTGCCCAGTCCCTGGCGATAAAATCGCAGCGGTATCGCGGCGCGGACCCAGACATTGGGATACGGATGAATGCGCTTGGAGACGTGCTGTGTTGCGGTCTTTAGCCCCAGCTCAAATCGCTGGCTGGATGACGCCCGAAACTCGACAACGAGAAACTCATAATCCGACCAGTCTGAGGGCAGTTCGGGATTGATCTGTTTGAGCGTCCACTCGTGAGTCGAAACGGGCTCTTTGAAGATAACCGTCTTCGTCGATGACCTGCATCCGCCGCTAAGAACAAGCAGGACCAGAATCGCCGTAAGAAACCGGCCGACGGAAACGTGCGGTCTGCTGAAAGAAACCGGAACCCCGACAAATCGTGCCGTCAATGACATAAGCTTCCCTCCGAATCCCATGGTTTCGTAGATAGGTCCTGCCGCTACGCTGATGATACACGCAGGAGCGTTCATCGTTGCAAACTCGCAACGGCCGACGAATCGAGCGCGCGGCGCGTCGACGCCCCCGCCGCCGGGCCGGTATGATGAAGGCATGATGATCCAGCGACGTCCGTGGCAAGAGGAGCTGGCGATCATCGACCAGACGATGAGAGCAATCTCCGGCGTGACCGACCCCGAATCGCTCGTCGATATCTACTGGAATGGCATCGGCAAACTGATCCCGATGCACGATTACCTCGCGTTGTCGCGGCGGAACGTCGAAGCGCCGTTCTATCTCATCACGCGGTCCTCGCGATTTACCGTGCATCACAATCCGTGGACGCAGCGCGATCTGCTCCCACGCCTGTCCGGCGGACTGCTCGGGGAACTCGCGTACGCGAACAAACCGGTCTTCATCGATGATTTACCCCAGCGCCTGACGGCCGACGACCCGGCGCATTTTTATCTGCAGGGGTTTAAGTCGCTGATCGCGTTGCCGCAATACGACGACGGCCAAGGCCTCAACGTGACCGCAATGCTGCTGAAAGAAGGAACGCAGGTGGACCCGCAGCTGATCCCGATGCTGCACTGGCAGGCCGGGCTCTTCGGACGCGGGACGCAGAACCTGGTGTTGCGGAATCAGCTTGAGTCGGCGATGGAATCGCTCGACCGCGAATTGCAGTCCGTCGGTGAGATCCAGCGATCATTGTTACCCAGCGAGTTGCCTTCAATCCCCGGCTTTGAGGTTGCGACGTACTATCGCACCAGCGCGCGGGCCGGAGGAGATTATTATGATTTTTTTCCGCTTGCTGATGGCGAATGGGGCATCTTCATTGCCGATGTCTCCGGCCACGGCACGCCGGCGGCGGTGCTGATGGCGATTACGCACGCGATCGCCCATTCCCGTCCCGGCACGCAAACCCCGCCGCCGGATCTGCTCAAGCATCTCAATGATCGTCTCGTGTTGTCCTACGCCCGTGGCGGAACGTTCGTCACCGCGTTTTACGCGATCCTCAATCCTGCCCGGCGCACACTCACGTATGCCCGCGCCGGTCACAACCCGCCGCGTCTCATCCGCGGGAGCCAAGTCATCTCGCTGGAGGAAAATGGCGGCCTGCCACTGGGCATTCTCACCGATCAGTGTTACGGCCAGGCAACCGTTCAACTTGAGCCCGGTGACCTACTGGTCCTCTACACAGACGGCATCACCGAGGCCGCCTCACCACCTTCCACGTCTCCTGGTGTCTCCCCCGCCGGTCGCGAGCTCTTTGGCACGGCACGGCTCGACGCCCTGCTGGTTGATTGTCGCCCTGGCAGCGCCACCGCGTGCATCGAGCGTATTCGCGCCGAGCTGGCAGACTTCAGCCAGAACGCGCCGCCGACCGACGATCAGACACTTATCGCGCTGCGCTGCACATAATTGCAATCGCGTGCAGCGCCTTAATCGTAATTTGCTCCAATTATTGCCGATGTTTTTCAACCCTGCCGGCCCGTACGGTATAACCTTTGGCATGGGTGATGTCAGACGCAAATCCTCCGGCGGCGTGATTCGCGTGGGCATCAGCGGGTGGACGTATAAGCCGTGGCGCGGCACGTTCTATCCTAAGAAACTCGCGCAAAAGAACGAGTTGCCTTACGCCAGCGCGATGCTGCCGAGCATCGAGATCAACGGCACATTCTACGGCCTGCAGAAGCCGACCAGTTACGCCGCGTGGCACGCGCAGACGCCGGCGGAGTTTGTGTTCTCGGTCAAAGCGCCGCGGTTCATCACACATATGAAGCGGCTCCGCGACGTCGAGGCGCCGATCGCGAATTTCTTTGTCTCCGGCGTACTGCGGCTCAACGAGAAACTCGGGCCAATCCTCTGGCAGTTCCCGCCTAACTTCCATTTCAAACCCGATCTATTCGAAGCGTTTCTGGAGCAACTGCCGCGCTCGAACACCGAAGCGGCGAAACTTCTGAAGCGTGCCGACGATCGCATGAAAGGCCGCTCCTGGGCGAAGATCGACTCCGATCGGCCGATGCGGCACGCGGTGGAAATCCGTCACGAGAGCTTTGCGACCGAGTCATTCGTCCGACTGCTGCGAAAACATAACGTCGCGCTCGTCACCGCCGACACCGCCGGCAAATGGCCGATGCTCCACGACGTAACCGCCGACTTCGTCTACCTGCGCCTCCACGGAGAAGAGGAACTCTACGCCAGCGGTTACACCGAGAAGTCTTTGGAAGATTGGGCGACCAAAATCCGCGCATTGTCAAAAGGCACCGACGCCCCGGGCGGCAATCGCGTCGGCCCGGCGGCGCAGAAACGCGCGAAGCGCGATGTCTACGTCTATTTCGACAATGACGTAAAAGTCCGCTCCCCGTTCGACGCCGCCCGGCTGGCGATGAAGCTCGGCCTGCGCGAGCGGCCGCTGGAAGAGGCGCAAACAATTGAGAGTAGTGAAGTGCCCCGCGAACAATGGCCGAGCGTCTAATCATCCGCGGGCTTGTCGGCAACGAACCCGATGCGCGTTAGCGTTGATTCGCCGAGCGTCGCCAGTTTGCCATCTGGTTCGGGCTTCACGACGTAGCCGGGAATGTCCAGCGCGCCGAGCCGGGTTGGATTAGGCTTGCCCGCGGCAGCCACAGCTTGCTCCAACGACTCATCCTGACGCCGGTTAATTATCACCTGCGCGCTAAACTTAAGTTCGCGCTTCCAGATAACGCCTTCGTCTTTAGTCAAAACCGTCGTCACAATCGTGCTGGGCGCATCGACCTCCCTCACAACTGGCGGCCCGCCCATCTGAAACTCGCGAACAGCGAATTTCCCTGTCGGACCGGCTTCGGTGGTGACCGTGAGTTTGAATTGCGTGGCGGTATCGTCAGCTTTATGCCCGGCCGAAGAGATGGCGGTTTCGAGATTCTTTCGCGCGGCGGCGGCGTCGCCGATTGCGCCCAGGTCTCCAACAATCGCGATGCGAGCGCCAGGTGAGATAACGAATTTCTCGGGTGACGCTTCAGTCAGCGCGCCCGCTGCCGACGCGTCGGGGACTGTGGTCATGCAGATCATGGTCCGGCCGTCTACTGTAGCGACGTAAAGCATCTGTCCGTTGGGCAGCATTACGGATTTGTCGTTAGACGCTTTATACCGCCACACCGGAATGCCGGTCTTGAGATCATAATAAATTGCCCCATCAACGATCAGAGAATCCGGGCCGACCAAATCCATTTTGCCGGTCCTGGTGAGTCCGCCGATCTGTCCGGTCTGTGTCTTGGTCGCCAACTTTCCGACAGTGACGGACCGGCCATTACCCGCTGCTACGTACGTGCCGGTGGGATCGATGCTGAAACTGGATTGCCCATTGCCCAGTTCGGCCAGAATCGCCAGATCCGAAGGACGCAAAACGAGATTGGTTCGGCCCTTTGAAGTCAGAAGGATCTGGCCACTGGCATGCAATTTTATATCGCCGCTTTGAATAAATGCGATCTGTTTTCGAGTCCTTAGGTCAATGAGAAAATTATCACCGCCGCTGCGCACCAGCAGGCGGGTGGGGCTCAGCAGAATCGCTTCATCCGATCGCCTGTTCTTGCCCTCGGCGACGAACGTGTAGTTAGCTCGGAGATGGTATTGACCATCAAGATATTCCCAGAGATGAAGCGTCTGCGATCCGAACGACTCCGGCCGGGTAACTACTACGCGCCCAGCGTCGGCGGCGGTGACTATTCGGTGCTCGTGCGCAGTCAAGGCTCGCGATTCGGTATTGGCAGGTGTGTTAATATCGATGCAAGTCAGCGGCGTAACGTCCCCTTGCCTCCCGCCGACCGCGACGACGATGCCCGGTGTATCCGGGCAGATAATCAGTTCTTCCACCCGCGTAAACGGCACGCCTGCCGACGGAGTAAGATCGGTGAACGCGGCGGACGGACGCGTTGTCGGCTTGACGGCGATCACGCCGCTGGCACGCTTATCGACTCCTTTTAATGCCCTGAGTTCAATTTCCGCGAACGGGCCTTCGAGCGAAATCGCTGTGCCTCCAGGTGCCGCCGGTTTTGCGGGAGTGTTCGCCGGGGTGCCAGCTGGCTTGACTGGAGAGGTTTCCCCCGTGCCGACATCCCCTGAGACACGCAATCGATCGGCGGTGATCCATTCCTCGGTGCCGTCTGGATATTTGACGAGATATTTGCGGCCTTCCACCCTCACGAACTTCGCTTCAGACCATGTATCACCTTCGCGAACAGACACGTCCTGTCCCGGCGTCAGCACTGGTGCGGCCGTGCTGATTTGCGCAAAGGTAAACATTGCGCTGATCACAATTACGACAAAGATCCTTCGTGTTTTCATTATCCACTTCGCCATCGTACCGACCGGAATTTTGCATCGTTGAACCGTACGAATCCCAACACATCACGGGCGCGCTGCACCGGCCGGTTTCTCTGGAACGAACCGCCTGTCCTGCAAAGTTGATGCACCGAGTGCCGCCGGCACCCCGGGCTTCGCGCCGATCGGCAAGTAACTCGGCAGGTTTAATCCCTTCAGCGCGCCGGCATTGGGTATGGCGGCATTGTTACAATACTCTTGGATCGGTTGGTCCTTATCCCGTTGAATCATGCTGCCGGCCGCGAAGCGAATCTCCTGCGTCCAGACGGGCTGATCATTAAGCGAAAGCGTCGCCGTCAGAACATTCGATGGGATGTCCACCGCCACTATTTTTGGTGCAGGATGATAGAAAGAGCTTTCCATATATTCGCGCTTCTCCGTCGGTCCCGGCGCAACACTGAGGGTGAGCCGGAACGGCTCATTATTTTCCGACACCTTCATGCCCGCGCGGCGGATGACATCATTCACCACTTCGCTCGCTTTTTCCTTGTCGTCCACAAATGCAGAGAAATCCGCCTCGATCTTGATCGCCTTCCCCGGCACCAGCATAAAGCGATCCAGCGACGCCGACTTCATCGCGACTCGGCCGACCTGGTCGGGGATACTCGCGACCGCGATCGACGCCATTTTATTCCCCGGTGCCGCAATCACGAATTGCCCATTCGCCAACGGCTTCACCCGTGCGTCGGCGGGTATTTTATAGATCCACACCGGAATTCCCGATTTAATCTCATACGCGGTCGTGGAATCGACCAGCAGGAATTTATCATCCACCAGATCGAGCCGTCCCTTGAACGCCGCACCGACCGACAGCAATCCGAGTTGCGTGCCGTCGTCGATCTTCACCACGCGCACCACGCCGGCACTGGTGACATAAGCAGCCCATTGCCCGGTGGAATCGACGGTGATGTTGCTGGTCGAGCTGGCATCGGGAAACTCGGCGATCAGCGAAAAATCCTCGCTTCGCAGCAGCATCGCGGTACTGCTCGACGTGACAACGCCGATGAGTTGTCCCGAGGGATGCATAAACAGCTTGGCTCCGGGGGCGCATTTGACCGAAGTGATCACCTGCTTTTTGGCAAGATCGACCAGATAGACCGTCCCGTTACTCACGCCGACGATCGCTTTGTCCGCGGCCACGAGTTCCGCGGCGGTGATGCTTGTTCCGTCGTCGGGATCGACTCGCAGGTTGGCCGCCAGCTTGTATTTGCCGCCGGACCACTGCCACCACTGCAGGTTCTTATCCCATTCGAACGTGGTCAGGAGCACGTCCCCATCGCTGGCGGCGGCGGCCACCTTAATATCGGGGATCTGCAGCGACCGCGTGTCCATCTGGTTATGCGCCAAAAGACCGGTTCGGATTACGACCGTCGATTTTCCGAATGAACCAGGGAACGATGCCACCGCCGTCTTCAGCCCGCCGGTGCAGACCAGGATGGTATCCAATCGATTATCGACTCCGCGCAGCGCCCATGCCGAAAACTCCGCCGACGCCGGCTGCGTGGTTGCAATGCGCAGCGTCCGATCCGCCCTGACCGGCGGCTCGTGCGAATTGTCGAATGAAACGCGATCGAACTTGCCCGCGAGATCTTCTTTGGTGGGCGGGCGTTGATCCTCCGGTACGATTACGAATTGATCTCCCGTCGGAGACGCCGCTTTCTTCGGCGCTTCGACAGGGGCAACCTGTCCCGGCTTCGCCGCCCAGGTGCGTGTGCCGGTGCTGTCGATATCATACGCGGATCCAGGAACGCGAAGTGCCCAAGGCTCGACCCAGCGCTTTTGGCGTTCGTCCGCATCTTCAGAGACGAAGATCCATCCCTTGGATAATTGCCGCACCTTCGCGGGAAACCATTTTCCGTCACGCTTAATCTCTATGGGCTGATCTACCGAGAATGTTCGGCTTGCCGGCTTGGGAATCGGATCGCCCGCGTTCTCTGGCGCAACAGTTACGCCAGGTGCGGAAGATCCTGCTACCCCGCCGGCGTTCGGGCGCAAACGCTCCGGTCCTATCCATTCCTCCGTACCGTCGTCATAGCGAACCTGCACCCGGCGTCCTTCGCGGCCGATCACTTTTGCGTTTGTCCAGGCGTCCCCTTCGCGGACTTCGATCTGCGATCCGACTGCCGCCTGCCCGTATACAGCGTTGCACGGAGTGAGGAAGATTGATGCCAGTGCAACTGCTACAGACACATTCGTTTTACAAAACATCGGCGCTCCACCAAAGAATTGAACCGAATCGTATCGCCAGTTGTTGGGTTGACCAACAGGCGGATTCGACAGGAGGCTTGTTTGTGCATATTTCTTTTATGCCGCTGCTCTTGTAATACGGTCGCAGCAAAGACTGCGTCACCTCCGCCGGCATCCAAGTCGACGGCTGCCAAGAACCATCCCGACCAGCACCATTGCTATGATCGCGCCGGGCTCCGGAACCGTCGTGAGCAATGTATTCCAGTGTCGCAGGTCGTCGGCGATCGATTGGCCGGACGCATCGACCGCGCCGTTGGCGGCGCCGTCCAGATCGGCTGCGTACAACTCGAAGAATCGCGTGCCGAACGTGTTGTACCCAAGTTCAATTCCCGTCGCGGGATTGAGGCTGTCGAGCTGCGCGTCGCGGTCCGGTGCGTGTTGAAGCCACGCGTCCAGCGCCTGCATCATCGTGTACCCGCCGGCGCCGGACCAGGTGAGCAGGTTGTTGCCTGGTCCGACCGCGCCGTTCGGCAGTGGAACTGGCCCGTCGTCCGAAAAGTTTTCAATGAACATCGCAAGCTGAGTCTGGCCAGGATGGTTATAGAGCGGCGCGAGTTGCTGAAGAATTTGCTGATCCACGCGCGCGCCAGGGGCCGCGTCATGAAACGCGAAGAAGGCTAGGAAATTCATATCTTCGGAAAATTCGCTCGCCGACGCGGCGACGCCTTTTACGATCGAATCGACGTAGCGCTGTTGGGTGTAATCGGGGTGGTTACGGATACCGTTGTTCAGATCGCGCACGCCATAGTTCAAACCGACCGGCGACGCGTCGACAGACTTGAGCGTCGGGTCATGTTTAAGTGCATGCGCCCCCGGCGCTGCGGCCGTGCCGGGAATTACGTGATTCGCTAGCGCCGTGTAAAGCGCCGCGTGCCGCTGCTGTGCAAACTGATCCCATGGCACCGGATTGGTGCCGCCGCGGTGATCGATGTACGTCGCCGCCGAGCCGTTGAGCACGTATTGCGGCTCCTCACCCATCAGTAGTTCCAGGTTTACCCCTCGCCCGATCGCCGCCGCGGCGCCGATGGCCTGATCAATCACTGAAAAATCGTATTGTCCCTGGCCGGACTCAATATCCGTCCAGAAAACGCGCAACGTGAATCCTGAGACAAAGTCATAGCTTCGAATGCCGCCAAGCCGCTCATCCTGCGGAGTATTGGGATTGTCCCGCGCGACGCTCAGCGCGTAAATGCCCGCAGGTGCGTCGGCGAGCAGCGGAGCGGATACCGGGCCCGCCGGCAGCAATCCAGCCACTGCGGCGATCCCGATCCGACCAGCCATTGCAAAATCAAGCATCTCTGTCCTTCCGGCGCACCGGCGCCTCTGATCGTTCTCAAAACGCCAATAACAGTTCTTTATTGTCGCACTGACAGAAACGCGCGCCGTCGGGAAGGTGGTTATCGTGGAGGAAGATTTGGACACGCGGGAAGTCGTTGTTAACTTATCGCGTGAGCGGAGCCTTGACCTGTCTTAACCACGGAGCCTGAGTGCCAATGATGATCTCGCAACGCCTTCGATTGTGCGCGCATGCCGCTGCGGCGGCTTCGGTCTTTATAGTTTGCCAGCCGTTCGCCGGCGCGCAAGGCGTCGCGACGACTGCCGCCGCGACGCAGCCATGGGCGGATCTGCGATTCGATTTCGGACCGGGAAAGGCTAAGCCCGGGCACACTGCCGTTTCGGCTGACACCGCGTATTCATCCGAGCGCGGTTACGGTTTTGACAACGGCGTCGTACCCACCGGCGTGGAGAGCGGCGGCGATGACCCTGCCACCGACGGTCTGGTCGCCAGTGAGCGGCCATTCTTTTTCTCCGTCAAAGTTCCTGAAGGGAACTACAAAGTCACGATCACTTTCGGCGACCCGAAAGGCGAATCCCACACTACGCTTCGCGCCGAGACCGGCCGGGTGATGGCGGCCGACATCTCAACCGCCGCGGGTGAGATCGTCACGCGCAGCTTTATCGTCAATATTCAAAAGAAGACTCTCCCCGCGCCCCCCGCCAACGCCCCGGGCTGGCCGGAGGTGCATATGTTCCTGCCGTCCGAACCCACCTCGCGGCGCTGGGACGAGAAGATGACTCTGGCGTTTAATGGCGCACGCCCGTGCGTGTCGGCGATTGAGATCACCCGTGCCGACGACGTTCCCACCGTCTTCCTCGCCGGGGATTCCACAGTCGGTGATCCTCATCAAGGCCACGGCGGAAACTGGTCCACGCAGATCCCGCAATACTTCAAACCCGATGTCGCGATTTCCAATAACGCCGAAGGCGGCGAAACGACCAAGAGCTTTCTGACCGGTGCCCGCCTGGACAAGATTCTCAGCCAGATGAAGCCTGGCGATTTCCTTCTCATTCAGTTCGCGCACAACGATTCTAAAAAGCAATGGCCTCAGAGTTACACCGAGCCCGCGACCACGTTCAAAGCGTACCTGAAGGTCTATCTCGAAGAGACCCGCCGTCGCGGCGGAACGCTGGTCCTTGTTACGCCCATGGAGCGCCGGTCGAACGAAGATTCGGTCGGCCCGTGGGCGCGCGCGATGCGCGAGTTCGCCGAAGTGGAAAAGGTTCCGATCATCGACCAGTGGACTGTAAGCAAGCAAATGTGGACTGCCCTGGGCCCCAAGGTGGGTTCGGCGTTCAGCGACCAGACGCATCTGTCCGCATACGGCGGCTACCTGCTGTCCAAAGTCGTGGCCGAGGGCATTAAGAAGAACGTGCCGGAACTCGCCAAATATATGTTCGACGACTTCCAGCCGCTCGATATGAACAACCTCGATCAGCGGCCGGGGTATCTGTCCCAGCCGACGGGCGTGCCGCGATAAGCCGTGCGAGCTTCAACGATTCCCGCGCGTGCGGGGTACTTGTTGAAGACGGACCAGGAAACTCCAGACCTCTCACCGACTTTATGAAACGGATCCTCCAATGAATGCTGCCTCGATCATTATTTCGCTGACCGTTCTGCTCTTCACCGTGTCCGCCAGCGCACAGACGCGCCCCGCGATGGCGCGTGCGTCGGCAGGCAACCCCGCGTTCCCAGCCGTCGTCCGCGACGAGCCCGCCGAGAAGCAGGCCGAGCGGTTGAAGTGGTTTCGTGAGGCGCGGTTCGGAATGTTTATCCACTGGGGCGTCTATTCCGTCCCCGCCGGCTTCTGGCAGGGCAAGCCGGTCGGTGCAGAGTGGATCATGCACCAGGGAAAAATCCCCGTCGCCGATTACAAAGCCTTCGCCGCCGACTTCACCGCGTCTAAATATGATCCCAAGGCCTGGGCGGCGCTGGCAAAAGAGGCGGGGATGAAATACGTCGTCATCACAGCTAAACATCACGAAGGGTTCACGCTTTACGATTCCGCTTTCTCCGACTGGAACTCGGTCAAATCCTCGGGTGCGAAGCGCGACCTGCTCACCCCACTCGCCGAGGCCGTCC
>JACMML010000296.1 GCA_014379105.1 Phycisphaerae bacterium | reverse complement strand
GCTGGAAGCCCATGCCACAGAAAGACCGCTTCCGAGTCCCCGAACAGTCTTCTTCGGCGGCGGAACTCCTTCGCTGCTTCCGATCGACGCGATGCGGCGGCTGATCATCGGGCTCAAGCAGCGATTCGACCTGTCCCGCGTGGACGAATGGACGATCGAGGTGAATCCCGCGACGGCCAATCTCGAATATCTGCAGATGCTGCGCGAACTCGGCATTGATCGTCTCAGCTTCGGCGCTCAGAGCTTTGATCCGGCTGAGCTGAAGATGCTGGAGCGGCATCACGACCCGGACGATGTTGTCCAGAGCATCACGCTCGCGCGGCAGGCGGGGTTCGAGCGGCTCAATCTCGATCTGATCTACGCAATCCCCGGCCAATCGCTGGCGTCGTGGGATCGCTCGATCCGCCAAGCGCTGGATCTCGGCACGACGCACCTGTCGTGCTACGGCTTAACCTACGAGCCCAATACCGCAATGACCGTCCGCAAACGACTCGGCGAGTTCACCCCGGCGGCGGACGAGATGGAACTGGAAATGTTCGCCCACGTCCGCCATACCCTCGCGGCGCACGGGATCGAGTGGTACGAGATCAGCAACTACGCCAAGCCCGGCGAGGAATGCCGGCACAATCTCGTCTATTGGCACGGAGGCAACTACATCGGCATCGGGCCCAGTGCCGCATCGCACGTGGAAGGTCACCGGTTCAAAAACGTCCCGCGCCTGGCGGATTGGGAGTCGGCCGTGCCCAGCGGCGATCTGGCGGTTATTGAGCATGAGATTCTCACCCCGCAACAGCGCGCCCACGAGGCGATGATGCTTCAACTGCGCCTTCGACAAGGCGTGCGGTGGTCAACCCTTCTTACTCATTCCAGAACTTTGGGAGAGTCGGCAGGGTGTGGCGATCGCCATTCGACACTCGACACTCGAAATTCGACACTCCAACAAACCTACGCCCCCACGCTCCAAAAATTAAACTCGCTCGGCTTAATCAATGTCACTGAATCCGGTTTTTCCCTAACCGAATCCGGCATGAACGTCGCGGACGGCATCGCTGCTGAATTTGAATAATAACACCTTAGGGAGTCGCCGTTGACGTGAGATTTGTCGTCAAGCTACAATTTGTCCATGGATAGCCGCGATATCATCACGATCGACCCGGAAATCCTTGGGGGCACTCCAGTGTTTAAGGGCACCCGCGTTCCGGTGAATTCATTATTCGAATACCTCGAAGATAACTACACGATGGCTGAGTTTTTGGAATGTTTTCCGACCGTCACGCGCGAGATGGCACACGCGATCCTCGAATGCAGTGAAGCAAAACTGCTGGCCTCGGCGACGACATGAAAATTCTGCTTGACGAATGCGTTCCGTGGCCGTTGCGTAAAGTATTGACCGCCCAGTCGTTTGAAACGGCCCAGCATCGTGGCTGGGCCGGAATCAAAAACGGCGAACTCATTAAACTCGCCGAGGGGGAGTTTGATCTTTTTGTCACTGCGGATCAGAACCTGCGATATCAGCAAAATCTTGAGGGGAAAATGATCGCGATCATCGAACTTTCGACCAACAAACTGCGACGCCTGGTGGCCAGCGCTGAACTGATCAATAACGCGATTGCGACCATCCAACCCGGTGAATTTCGGATCCTCCAGATACCTTGAGGACATTGACGCGAAGGGCATTGCATCGCCGAGCCCGGCATGCCGGCGAATTTGACGGCCCGTAACCACCGTTCTGCGGCTATACTTTCGCCATGAAGTTCTTCTACGGCGAATTTGACGGCGAAGAGTTTCCCACGCAGGACAAGCTGTTCGGCTTCGACCAGCTCATGCAGTTCATCCTCCAGTACGGCGATCAGGCGCTCAAAGCCATGCAGCAGATGATCGACCAGCCCAAGGACGGCGAATTGTCTGAATTGCTCGAGCAACTTCTGCAGGACGGCATGCTCGACAAAGACGGGAAAGGCAAGCTTCGCCTCACTCCAAAAGCCGTCGGGAACATGCAGAGCAAGGCGCTGATGGAGGTTTTCAAAAACCTCAAGCAAGGCCAGCGCGAGGGACACGAAAAAACCACCTCCGGCACCGGCGGGGAACGACTCGACGGCACCAAGCAATACGAATTCGGCGATCCGATCAGCGAACTTGATCTTCATCAGACGCTTCGCAACGCGATGGCCAGAGAGGGCATGAAGGGAAAGGGACAAGGGACCGGCGCTTGGGGCTCGGGGGGAAAGACCGAATTAACAGACCCCAAGTCCCCTTCACCAAGCCCTAGTCCCCCGTCCCCAAGCCCTATTCGAATCAACATCCATGAACGCGATTTCGAGATTCACCTGCACGAGGGAATGACCAGCGTCTCCACAGTCGTCTTAATTGATATGTCCGGTTCGATGATGCGGCACGGGCGCTTTCTGGCCGCCAAGAAAGTGGCGCTGGCGATGCTGGGACTGGTGCGGCAGCGATTTCCGCAAGACACGATTGATTTTGTGGGCTTCTACTCGGGAGCCAACAAGATCCCCGAGATGGGCCTGCCGCTGCTGATGCCCAAGCCGGTGACGGTTTACGATTACCAGGTACGGCTGAAGGTGCCGGTCAACCAATTGGACAAAGCGCCCCAGCACTTCACCAACCTGCACATGGGACTGCAGATGGCGCGGCGAATTCTTCGAAAGCGCGGCGGGCTCAACAAACAGATTTTCGTCATCACCGACGGCCAACCCACCGCACATGTGGAAGGCGACTTTGTACACCTGCTCTATCCTCCTGATCCCCGCTCCACCGCCGCCACGCTCAAGGAAGCGCTGATGGCGGCCCGTGAGGACGTGCGCATCGCGACCTTCGCGCTGATTGAGGATTACTGGGGGATGGATTGGGTCGGATTCGTCGATCAACTAACGCGGCTCACCAAAGGCGTCGCGTTTTATACCTCCAGCGGCGAACTCGCGAACTGCATCATGGAGAGCTACCTCAGCGGCCGGAAGAAGAAGGCGCATATCTAGCCGCGCGTCGCAAATCATTTGTCGCTCTTTAAGCAAAATGGAAAGACACAACGAGACAGGCCTTCCCGGATGCCGGGAAGGCCTGCTCACTTGTTGCGGTCATTCCAATGGCCGCTTCAGATCAGGGAGCTTGATCAGACCGTCGCATATAGTTCGCTTTCGCAAATCTGCGTAAGCTTCTCGTCGGCGGCGGATTCTTCTTCTTCGGTCTTGCGGAGAATCTTCACCGCATTCTTGTGACCCAATGCTTCGCCCAGGGCGCACATCGTGCCGTACGCGGAGATTTCGTAATGCTCGACGCGCTGAGCGGCGGCTACGAGCGCGGCGTCGATGACGCTGTCTTCGCCGTCTTCTTCAATCACTTCGGCGCCTTCTTCGATCAAGCCTTTCATGGCTTTACAGGTCTTGCCGGTTGGCTTGATCTCAAGCTCGTCGGCGATCTGTTTCAAGCGCTCGATGTGCACCTGTGTTTCGGCCAGATGATCCTGAAACGCCTTCTTCAGCATCGGCGACGACGCCTTCTTGGCCATCTTCGGCAACGCTTTGGTCAACTGGTTTTCAGCGTTATAGAGATCTTTGAGCTGTTCTTCGAACAAATCGGAAAGAGTATCGAGAGACATAGGTAGCTCCAGTTTAGATAGACGATTTGCCACGCACTCCGGCCGCCAGCACGCCGATCGCGCTCGCCGATTCCGGAGTCATTGAATTCTGCCAAATCATCAGAAAGGAATATAAAAGTCCGCGGATCGATCAGGCATCGGGAATAGTCTGAACCGTAGCGCCCTGATTGCCCGACCTTGGAACGAATCCGTACGCATGGGTCCGCTGGAATGCCCACAGCCTTAGATTACGTATGCTGAAATGGCTTCGAGACTTATGAACAACCCGTCGCGTTTTTGACAATCCCCCTACCCCCGTTACACTTCGCCCAATTGCACGGGATACAGGGTCCGGTGCGGCGAAGGTTCTTAAAAAAGATCGAAGATCGACGTGGTTTTGCACTTCTCGGCACGTCAAGCAATTCTCTTCGCTGCCCTGGCGGCGATTTACGCCGGTGATGCGGGCCAACAGCCCGCACTTGCCCAGCAATCCACCAACATTCGCGATCTCTCCGTCGCCGCTGATCTGAAAGGCCGCACCGTTGAAGGCGTGCGCGTGGCCGGCAATCAGCAGGTCCTGACCGCCAGCATTCTGAATGTCGTCCGCACCCGCGAAGGGGACAAATTTGATCCCCAGACCGTGCAGGAGGATTATCAGCGCATCTTCGGCTTGCGCCGATTCAGCAATGTCGAAGCCAAGGTCGAACCCACCGCCACGGGCGTGATCGTGATCTTCCAGGTCTCAGAGCAGAAGCAGATCAACCAGATCATCATCAAGAAGCGACCGAGCGAGATCAGCGAGAATGACATCCGCGCGGTGATCGAGATCGAAAAAGGACAGGCGATTGATTCGTTCCGCATCGCCCAGTCCCGCCGGCAGATCGCTGAGCTCTACAAAGCCAAAAACTTCCCGCTCGCCGCGGTCACGGTGGATCTGGACGCGGTCAACAAGACCGGCGACCTCGTGTTCGATATCGTCGAAGGCCCGCAAGTCCGCATCCGCAACATCACCTTCACCGGCAACAACAACGTCACCGAGAGCAAACTGAAGGACCAGATCCGTTCGCGCAGTTACATCTGGATCTTCCGCGAGGGGAACTTTTCGCCGGACACGGTCGAGGATGATGTCGCCTCGCTGCGAAAGTATTATCAGGACAAGGGATTCTTCGATGCCCGGGTCGGCCGCAAGCTGGTTTACTCCGCCGACCAGACGGAGATGCAGATCGATTTCCTGATCGAGGAAGGCCCGCGCTATCTGGTCGAAAAGGTGACCTTCAAAGGCAACGCTGCCGTGAACGAGGCCGCGCTTCGAGCGAATCTCAAGCTCGTCGAGGGCATGCCGTACGACAGCGAACTGATTGACCGCGATGTCCGCAAGATGGTGCGCGATTACAGTCCGCTGGGATTCATCTTCCAGCCCGGGGCGACCGATCCGGATTATCTCAAGATCGACAGCAAGCCCGTATTTCGCCTGGAACCCGGCCGCGTTGAGGTGGTTTACCAGATCGCCGAAGGCAAGCCGTTCCGCATCGGGCAGATCCTGCCGCGCGGGAATACGCGCACACAGGACAAGGTGCTGATCCGCGACTTGCGCCTCTCCCCCGGCGATCTGTATGACTCGGGCAAGATCCAGGACGCCACCGAGCGTATGCGCGGCCTGCCGCTGTTCACGGGCGTGAAGATCACGCCTGTCGGCGAAGACCCCGACGCACGCGATCTCCTCGTGGAAGTGGAAGAAGCGCGAACCGCCACATTCACCTTTGGCGCGGGCGTGAACTCCAACGGCGGCGTGGGCGGCAACATCACCTACACGCAGAAGAATTTTGACATCACCAATTGGCCGCGGTCATTGAGCGATATGCGGACCGACCGATCGTTCGTCGGCGCGGGGCAGACGCTCCGCATCAGCTTCGAGCCGGGAACCACCGCGACCAACGCCAGCATCAAGTTCATCGAGCCGTGGATCCTGGATCAGCCGTACAGCTTCACCGGCGAAATCTATCTGCGCACCCGCCGACGTGAGGTGTATGACGACGACCGCATCGGCGGACGCTTCTCCGTCGGGCACCGGTTCACCGATATCTGGACCGGCTCGGTCGGCCTGCGGGCCGAATCAATTGATATCAGCAACATCGTCGACAAGCCGGTGCGCGCTTTTGAGATCCTCGAAGAGCAGGGCGCGCACACGTTGACCAGCCTCAGCTTCTCGGTCCGCCGTGACACCACCACCGGCGGCATGCTGCCGGCGAAGGGCACGACCACTCAGTTCACCTGGGAATCGGTCGGCGTGCTGGGTGGCGACTACACCTTTCAGAAGCTGAACGTCGCGCACGACCGGTACTACACGCTTTACGAAGACCTTATCGACCGCAAGACCATCCTCTCGCTTCATGGCGACATCGGCTACATCGCCGGTGGCGCGCCGTTCTTCGAGCGCTACTATGCCGGCGGTATCAACTCGGTACGCGGGTTTGCGTTCCGCGGCATCAGCCCGCGCAGCGGCCCGGACGATGACCGGATCGGCGGCGATTTCAGCGTCACCGGCTCGGCGGAGGTCAGCTTCCCGCTGGCGGAGGAATTGCTCCGCGGCGTGGTGTTCTCGGACGTGGGGATGGTCGAGAAGGACTTTGAATTCGGCACCCTCCGCTCCAGCGTCGGCGTCGGACTGCGAATCACGCTCCCCGTGCTCGGCCAGGTGCCCATTGCAATCGATGCAGCCATTCCGCTCACCACAGACGACAAAGACGACACCCAGCTCATCAGCTTCTCGCTGGGCTTCACGCCGTAAGCCATATCTCCGATGGGCTCACGTGCTTGCGCCTCAAGTGTCTGGTACATTGAAGACACAACGAACTCGAAAGGAACCAACATGCTTCGTCGTACTATTTCAGGATTGATGCTCGCGTCACTTTTTATCGCCGCCCCCGCGATCGCGCAACCCAAGATCGGTGTGGTTAATCCCGCCAAGATCTTGAACGAGATCAAGGAAACCAAAGAAGCCAATGACAGCTTCCGAGGCGAACAGGAAGCGCTCAAAGCGCAGGCCGCCGAAAAACAGAAGGCGCTGCAGTCGATCACCGAGCAGAAGAACCAGCTTAAGACCGACGCCCCGCAGTGGCAGGAGCTGAACAAGAAGGAAGTCGAGATGACGACCGAATTGACGATCTGGGTCAAGGATAAGGACGCGCAACTGACACGCAAATTCCGCGATCAGGCCCGGAAAATCAGTGAAAAAATCAAAAATTCGATCTCCGAAGTCGCCAAGGCCAAAGGCCTGGACCTGGTCCTGGCTGACCAGGCGGACTTGAAGGATGACGAAATCGACAAGGTCCCGCCGCAGAATTTGATGCCGGTGCTGCTCTCCAAGAGCATCTACTATCGCAACGACGCGATGGATCTCACGCAGGAAGTCATCGCCAAGCTCGACGCCGGCTACAAGCCAGCGCCGAAGTAACCGCGGACTGAATACGCCATTTAAGAACTCCGGAGAGACGACGATCAGACGATTGTCGTCTCTCCTGTTTTTTGTCCGTGCGCGTATTCTTTAGCGCGATAAGCCCTTATATTTTTCTCACATGCCGACCGTTCAGCAACTGGCCGACCTGCTTGGGGTGCCTTGTCCGCCTCATCCCGAGCGAGAATTGCACAGTGTTAATTCGCTGGATAATGCCTCCGAGACCGATTTGTCGATCCTTGCGGCCGACAAGTATGTCAGTCAGTACAAACTCACCAAAGCCGGCGGCGTTCTGGCGGCCAAAAAGATTCGCTTTGCCAAGCGGCCGGAGATCGCGACGTTTCTCGTGGACGATCCGGACCTGGCGCTGGTCAAGGTGCTCAAGCTCGTCGCCCCGCCGATCCCGCAACCCGCCTCTGGCGTTGATCCGTCGGCGGTGATCTCACCAACCGCCGTTATCGGCGACAACCCGCAAATAGGCCCGCATGTATCGATAGGCCACCGCACCCGGATTGGCCGAAACGCGCGGCTGCACCCCGGCGTGGTGATCTCCGACGACGTCGTCATCGGCGACGATTGCATTCTCTATCCCAACGTCGTCGTCCGCGAGCGCATCACCATTGGCAACGGCGTCATCATCAACGCCGGCTCCGTCATCGGCACAGACGGCTTCGGCTATCGCTGGGACGGCGCGCAGCACGCGAAGATTCCACAGATCGGCACGGTGGTGATTGAGGACGATGTGGAGATCGGCTCGTGCGTGTGCGTCGATCGCGCCAAGTTTAATCAGACCCGCATCGGCCGGGGGACAAAGATCGATAATCAGGTGCAGATCGCCCACAACGTACAGATCGGCCAGTTCGCGATCATCTGCGGCCAGGT
>JACMML010000295.1 GCA_014379105.1 Phycisphaerae bacterium | reverse complement strand
TGCGCATCCAACTGCTTACAACCCCTACCCACCGCATCGCGCGCGCCTGTATGGTCCTGGCGATACTCCACATGGGAATCCTCGTGAATGAAGTCTTTTCCGCCCAATTGATCCCGGCCCGACTCCGTTGTGAATCGCGTGACGAGCCGCTAGGGATCGATGTTGAAAAACCGCGCCTCAGTTGGAATTTCCACCCCGCCGACCCGGCCGCCCGCGGATTGCGACAGGCGGCGTATCAGATCCATGTCGCATCGTCAGCAGCGAATCTGGACGCGGACAAAGCGGACCTCTGGAACAGCGGCTGGGTGGAATCCGCCGACTCGATCGGCATCACGTACGGCGGCACCGAGTTGACCTCGGGAAAAACCGTTCATTGGAAAGTCCGCGCCCGCGACGCCGGCGGCGAAACATCGGCGTGGAGCACGCCGGGTACGTGGACAATGGGGCAACTCGCGTCGGCCGATTGGGAGCCGGCGCGCTGGATCAGCAGCATTCCCGAATCAGCGTCCCCCGCCGCCGCCGTGTCCACCATCGCGCGCGGCAAGGCGGCCAAGCAACCGGCGTCGATGATCGCTCGCCGCGAGTTCAACTGTGCTGACAGGATCGTCCGCGCCGTCGTTTTCGTCAGCGGGCTCGGTCATTACGAACTCTCCATCAATGGCGCGAAAGTTGGTGACGAGCTACTGGCGCCCGGCTGGACGAACTATCGCAAGACGGTTCTATACGAAACATTTGACGTCACCCGCCAGCTTCAATCCGGAGCCAATGCGATCGCGCTGATCCTGGGCAACGGCATGTATCACATCGAGCCAACACGCGGCCGATATGTGAAATTCACCAACTCGTTTGGGCCGCAGAAAGCAATCCTGAAGCTGCAGATCGAATACGCGAGTGGTCAAAAACAGACCATCGTGACCGATCGCAACTGGCTCGTCTCGCCGGGACCGATCAGCTATTCCAATCAGTTTGGCGGAGAAGATTTCGACGGACGATTCCCGGCCGGCTGGGACAAGCCCGGCTTCACGACTAGCAATTCCGCGCCCCAGCACGCCTGGACCAATGCCAGCGAAGTAGGCGGGCCCGGCGGGTCTCTGCGCGGTCTCAGCGCCGCCGCCCCGCCGATCAAAGCAATCGAGACACGTCGGCCGGTGAGCGAGAAAGCGCTGACGAAACACATCACGGTTTACGACCTGGGGCAGAACGCGTCGGTGATGCCGCGACTGAGCGTGCGCGGCCAGGCTGGTTCGTACGTGCGCGCGATTCCTTCTGAATTGCTCGGCAAAGACGGGTATGTCGATCGTGCATCGTCGGTTCAAGATGCCGGCGGGCCGGCGTGGTGGCAATACACGCTGGCGGGAGTGGGAGCAGAGCAGTATTTCCCGAAGTTCTTTTATCAAGGTTGCCGCTATCTGCAGGTCGAGCGCTTCGCCGCCACGCCCGATGGCGAGTTGCCGACGGTCACGAGCCTTGAAGGCGTCGTCGTTCACTCCTCGGCCGAGCCGATCGGGCAGTTCCAATGCTCCAACGAACTGTTCAACAAGATCTACGCGCTCGTGCGCTGGGCCCAGCGCAGCAACATGATGAGCCTGATGACCGATTGCCCGCAGCGCGAAAAACTCGGCTGGCTGGAAGAGCTGCATCAGAACGGGCCGGCGCTGCGCTACAACTATCGCCTGGACAACCTGTTCGCCAAGCAGATGAACGACATGGCCGACAGCCAGTTGGATAATGGGCTCGTACCGAATATCGCGCCGGAATATTTTATCGCCAGCACCGAAAAGCTCGATGACGCGTTCCGTAACTCCCCGGAATGGGGCAGCGCTTTTGTGATCGTCCCGTGGCAGCAGTATCTGATGACCGGCGATACGAGCCTGCTGGAGCGACACTATCCCGCGATGGTGCGCTACGTCGATTTCCTCGCCAGCACCGCCAAGGACGACATCCTGATGCGCGGCCTCGGCGACTGGTATGATCTGGGACCTAAGCCGCCGTGGGGATCGCAGCTCACCCCGCCGCCGTTCACCGCGACCGCGATTTACCATTACGACCACTCGATCCTCGCCCAGACCGCAACATTGCTGGGCAAGCCCGATGATGCCGCCCGGTTCCGCGAGCGGGCCGAGCGCATCCGCACGGCGTTTATCAAGCGGTTCTACGATCCCGCGACAGCGCGCTTCGCGACCGGCTCGCAATGCACCAGCGCCATGCCGCTGGTGCTCGGACTGATCGAGCCAGACCAACGTGACGCGGTCCTCAAGACACTGATTGACGACATCCGCGCCCGCGGCAACGCGCTCAGCGCCGGTGACGTCGGCTACCGCTATGTGCTGCGCGCGCTCTCTGATGCCGGACGAAGCGACGTCGTTTTTGAGATGAATAATCAGACCGAGCGCCCCGGGTACGGCATGCAGATTATGAAAGGCGCGACCAGTCTGACCGAAAAATGGGACGCATCGGTCGGCAGCTTCGGATCGCAGAATCATTTCATGCTCGGGCAGATCAATGAATGGCTATTCCACGACTTGGCCGGCATTCAGACCGACGAATCAATGCCCGGCTTCGAAAAGATTGTGATCAAACCGTCCATCGTAGGGGATATCACATGGGTGAAGTGCAGCTACGACAGCCCGCGCGGAAAGATCGAGGTCGCCTGGCGCAGCGACGGTGCAAAACGCACGCTCGATGTCACCATCCCCGCCAACACTTCGGCCACCGTCTACGTGCCGGCAACCAAGCCCTCCACCGTAACCGAGAGCGGCGCCGCGCCATCGGAAGCAAAAGGCGTGAAGCACCTGCAGGACGTGCCGGGGTATTCAGTCTTTGCCGTAGGGTCGGGGGTGTACCAGTTCGCGGCCGAGTGAGGTCAATCTACATCGACCACGACATCGGGGAATTTTCTTAGATCGGCATCGAAAGTCGCCACTGGCCATCCGTGTGCGGACGCCATGGACGCGATAACGCAGTCGACAAAGTGCAACTTGCTGCGGCTGTATCTGCTAAGGGCGTCAATGTGAATGGCAAGCCTGTCCACATGGATTCCCGGACTGCTCAGCAGTTCGGCAATAACGGCCCCGATCTGTGCGCGAGGGTGCTTGTAGAAAGATTCAAGCACAAATACGCACTCGGCGATCACTTCGGATAGCACGACGAGCCTGAGATCGCCCCGGTCGCATGCGGCGAATAGCTTACCCGCAACTTTGGCGTGACGTTCGTGGTCTTGAACGAGATGTCGGATGATCAGATTGGTGTCAACTATTCGCGTGTTCATTACTCGCGCTTGCGCTCCCCCTCAGCGGCGGCCGCGTCGCGGATCTGGGAGAATGAAAGATTTGCGCCTTTCCTGCTCGCGAGCGCGCCTTTAAGTGACCTGGTTCCCGGATGCACGCGGATGGTCACATGATCTCCTTCCAACTGGTAGTGCAACCGATCACCGGCCTTTATCCGCAGCGCATCCCGAATTTCGCCCGGAATCGTGGTCTGTCCCTTCTTAGTAATCGTTGAATGCGCCATCATCGTCCTTGCAGCTGTTATCTTGCTTACTTTCTAATATTGCCTTACAGATTTCTGTATTGCAAGGAATTGTTTTGGCGGTCGAAATTCCAGGTGGACGAAGCCACTGTCTATCACGCCGCTGCAAGTCACAGGTTAGAATACCGTCATGAGCCTCGCCCCCCACGAAATCGCACGGCGCAACGGCGCCGATCACATGCTGCGCCACGAAGCGGTGCCGCTGGCGATTGAGTTTCGTCCGATCATTTCCCGGGACGGGCACGAGGTGATCGTCAGCTTCGAGTCGGCGATGCGGCTGGTGGATCGGGCGGCGGACGTGGAGTTGTTTAAGGAGCAGATGCTCGCGGGGCACGACTCAGTCACCGTCGATCGCGTTCGCCAACGGCTGATGCCATTGCTCGAAGGCACACTGCGAGAATTTGCCGCCCAGCACGAGGCGGGATCGTGCGGGGGGTTTTCGGCGACGATTGAGCAACTCCTGCTGCACCGCGCGAACGAAATCGGTTTCGGGTGCGGGCTCGAATTCATCCCCCCGACCCGCGTTGCGGTCCACTGCCCGGCCATCGAGGCGCGGCGCGTCGTCGAGCAGGTCGAGCGGCATCGGCACGAGCAATTGGACAGGCAACTCGACCGCGCCGCATCCATCCTTCAACGCGCGCGTCAGGCGGGCGCAGTGGGTGTCATGGGCGACGCGCTGCGCGCTGACGAACAGGCCACCTTGCTGCAGATGTTGCTCCGCGAAAGCGCCGCGGTGCCCGTGCTGGTCGCGGCCGGGTCGTCATTGATTCGCGTCGAGCCGCATACCGCGCACACCGAGCCGGTTAACGTTCCCCCGGGCATTGGACCGCTGCGCAGTGTGCAGGCGCTTTTATCGACATCGGGAACCATCACCGCACTAGGCGGACGATCGGGCGTGGCGATCCTGACGCACGACGATTTACCGCCGCGGGTCTATACAACTGACGCGCAAAGCGATCGCGGGATCAACTCAATCGCTATCGACCAGCGGGCGGGCACGCTCGTCGCTGCCCACACTGAACTTGGTCTGCTCCGCTGGGACCTGACAACCGCCGAATCGCTTCCGACGATCGCGGTCTTGGCTCCCGTGCGATCCCTGATCGCCGTCGGCGACCGCCTCTACGCGGCCGCGGGAAATAACATCATCGCGGTCGAAGACACCTCCGCCCGGATCGTCCACACCGGCGAGGGGCAGATCGTCTCGCTCCTTTGCACCGCCGATTCATTGTGGGCGATCCGCCAGACGGGGGCCGTCGAGCGATTGGCGCGGTCGGATCCGTCTCAACGACTCGCGGGCTTTGATCGCTCCACCCAACTGCAGACCGCCGCGATGGTTCAGAGTGAAGGATTGTCGGTGCTTGCGCTGGCCGGGGAGTTTGGTCCGGTGGAGCTTGTTTCCACCGCCGGCACGCCGCTGCTGGAACTGCACAGTCCGTTTCACGGGCTGCGGCGGCTCGCGCACGCGGGGAGATTCGTGATCGGCGTCTCAGCGGATCGACAGCAATTGATCACCTGGGACACGCAGCACCCCGCCGCGCCGGTTCGCACCTCGAACATTCTCGCCCGATTCGGCAATCGAATCGCCGACATTTGCTGATTCTTGAAACAGTTATCCTTGCAAAGCCCGTTTTGCCGATTAACCTTCTAGACTCAAGGGCGTAAGCAAAATCTCGGGGGCGCGACGGATCGCGCCGGTTCAGCAACTCGCAGGATGCGAAAAAGTGAGGCCAGGATGGCAAGCCGCAGAAAAGGGCCGGCACTCTTTGAAGTGATCCGGGCCTCGCAACAGAAACAACTCGAACAACAACGCAAACTCGAAGAAGCCAAGAACCACGCACCGGGCGTACTGCAAAACGCCGCGTCGCTGCTCGGTTCGCCGCATTTCTGGCTCGCCAAGGGCAAAAAAGCCTTTACCGGCGGGAGTTCGGTGGTTACCAGGCCGGTCGTGGCACAAGCGACCGCTTCGCGCCCTGTCCGCTATAACGACGCGCCTGCCGAGGCACGACCTTCCCCTATTGTCGCAGCACCCCGTGAAGCCGTGATGCGCCAGATTCCCGCGGCGCCTGTGCCGGATATTGACCGTCAAACGCCGATTGTCGCCGCTCCCTCGATCACCGAGCCACCCGTCACCGAGCCCGCGCCCCAGCGAACCCCCGTTTATCGTCAGGCGATCGCACCAGCCATTCCAGCAACGGTTCCGCATCACGATCCCGAACCCGCGCACGAGTCCCCCGCTGCCGCCGCGGCACGGATGGTGCGCCAGGAGATCGCGGCGACATCGGACATCGAAGATTCTGTTTTTGTCGAACAAGGGTACGTCGCGCACAAATCCCAGCCACGGATTGAGCCGTCACGGATCGAGACCAAATCCGATCGCACGATCGACAGCGTCGTCGATATGTTCGGCGGCGATCACGCGGAACCCCGCGATTCAATCTGGTCGAAGCTCAACCTCAAACTGAATTACACCACCGGCGTCGTGGCCGGGTGTTTGTTGCTGGGGGCGGTTGCGGTGGCGCTGATCGTCAGCCGCGATAAGCCGGATGACAAGCTGGCGCTGGCGGATCAAAACATCCGCCCGAATGTCCTGGATGTGAAACCATCGACCCGACAGCCAGTGACGCCCGTCGTCCCCCCCGCTGCCAAGCCGCCCGCGGATACCGGACTGGCCCGTCCCGATCTCACCCGACAGCCCGGCGCCGTCAGGAGCGAGATCATCGCCGACAAGCCGATCAAGGTGCCGACGAACGTCAAGCGCGAGAACGGCAAGCAATATCTGGTGCTACTTTCTTTCCCGCGTGATGTGGATGCCAATGAACTGGTGAAGTTCCTGGCCGATAACGGCGTCGCCGCGACGGCCGAGAAAGGTCTGCCCGGGTACAGCAAGAGCTGGTACAGCGTCGTCACCGTCCGTGGCTTTGCCAAGACGCAAGGCATCCCCGAGTACGACACCTACAGTGCCCGCATCGCCAAGCTGATGGAAAAATACGCCCGTGGCTCGAAGTTCAAGACCTTCAAGCCTGATCTCTATAGCTGGCGCGCCGCCAACTGATGGCCTGACTGATCACCCGCTGATCGCCCGCTAACCTGCCCCGGCATGTCTCGTGAGCCTATGGACGACCCCCAATCCGGGCCCGACGCCGAACCGCGGCCACCCGCAGTCACGTGGCGAAGCCTGCTGCTCGGGCTGTGCGGCGTTGTCTTTATCTGCGGGCTGACGGCCTACAACGACTTCGCGGTCGCCAACACCTTCCTTGTCGGCAATTTCCTCCCCGTCGGGCTCGTGATGTTTCTGCTGGTCGCCGTGCTGGTCATCAACGCGCCGCTCCTCAAGTGGTTTCCGAAGCTCGCGCTGCGTCAGGGAGAACTGGCGGTGATCACCGCGATGATCCTCGCTTCGTGCGCGATCCCGTCGAGCGGGTTTATGCGCTACGTCCCGGCGGGGATCGTCGGGATGTATATCACCGCCGCCGAGCGACCTGAGGTCGCTGAACAACTGGAGCACACGGGAATGCCGGCGTGGCTGATGCCCGACGTCGGCACCACATCGCCGGCCGAGATCGGCAACAGCGAGGTCTTCCGCCATTTCCGCGCCCGCTCGCCCGACGGCTCGGTCCCCTGGGCGGCGTGGGTTCGGCCGCTGGCAATGTGGGGAATATTCGCCGCGTTGCTCTGGGGGCTGGTGATCTTTCTATCGATGATCGTCTACACGCAATGGGCGGAGAACGAAAAACTCGCGTTCCCGCTGGCGACGGTCTATTCGGCGCTGATCGAAGCCCCCTCGCCGGGCCGATCCGTCAACGCGCTTTTCAGCTCCCCCGGCTTCTGGATCGCCGCGGCCGCGGTGTTCATTTTCCATGGCTTCAACGGGCTGCACGCCTATGTGCCCGAGGTGCCGGCGATCCCACGCGGGTTTGACTTCACCACCGTGCTTGCCGAGCCGCCGTGGAATGCAATGCTTGTCGATTTCAAAATCGCGGAAATCTATTTCTGCATTATCGGCATCACGTTCTTCCTGCAGACGCGCACCGCGTTCAGCATCTGGTTTTTCATGGTGCTGCTACAGATCGTCCACATGGTCGCGGCCGGGGGCAACTACTCGTTTACCGAGCCGATGAAGCAGGACCAGACCTTCGGCGGCATCGTGACGATGACAGCGGTGCTGCTCTACGTCGGACGACACCACTGGTGGAAAGTCATCCGCCAGATGTTCGGGCGCTCCCGCCCGAGTGACGGACACGCCCGCTACGTGCCCTACGCATTCGCCGGCTGGGGCGCGGTCTTCTGCTGGGCCGGAGTCATCCTCTTTCTAATGGCGATGGGCGCGTCGCTGATCGGCGCGATCGGCATCTCCGGGGCGTTCATCATGCTGATGATGATCATCGCCCGCATCGTCGCCGAGACGGGGCTGATCTTCGTGCAATTCAACTGGCTCAGCTCGCGACTCTGGTACTACCCGCTGCTGATCCCCACCACACCGGTCCGCACGACGCCGCAGTCGTTCTTCGTCGCGGCATGGTTTGGGTACGTTTTTCACGACCTGCGAGAAAGTTTTGCGACCTTCTTCCAGCACGGGCTCCGCGTCGCGGACGTCTCGGCGTATGACGGCGTGCGACGCTGGCAGACCGGCATCAAACTGCTGCTTGCGGTGGCGTTGGCGCTGATCGTCGGTTACGTCGTCTCGGCCGCCGGGATGTTGTGGACCGAGTACAACTACGCCGCCACGCTCGCTACACCATCGGATGCCCCGCTGAACTCTCACGGCATCGATTACGCGATCAAGACCAAGACGCTCGATGTCATCATGGCGTACAACGCAACACCGCGTGAGTCGCACAGCCAGGTGTTTCACCTCGTCTTCGGCGGCGCGGTGGTCGCTGTCACAAGCTTGCTGCGATTGACCGTCTCGTGGTGGCCGCTTCACGCGATCGGGTTCGTCATCCTGTACAGCTGGGCGGCGGGAAAGATCTGGTTAAGCGTGCTGATCGGGTGGATCGCCAAAGTGGTGATCGTCCAGCTCGGCGGCACGTCGCTGTGGCGCGGAAGCCGCAATGTCTTCATCGGTCTGGTCGTCGGTGAAGCCGCCGCCGCGGCGTTCTGGCTGGTGGTGAGCCTCGTCGCACACTGGTCGGGGTTTGAATACCACAAGATTTCGCTGTTGCCTGGATAAGTAGAAATGTCGAGTGTCAAATGTCGAATCAAGCTGCTTCATTCGACATTTGACACACGACATTCGACACTTGGTCCCCATGCCTCCCCCCATCGAACTCCTCGAATCCCTCTGCGCGGTCCCGACCGCGCCGTTCGCCGAGCACCTTGTCATCGACTGGATCATCCGCCGGATGAAGCAGCGAAAGCGCGTGGCGGTGAGTCGCGACGACACCGGCAATATCATGCTCGAACTCCCGGGCATCTCCCGCGGGCCGCGCATGGTGCTGGTGGCGCACCTGGATCATCCCGGCTTCATCGCGCAGGAAATGGAAGACAAGCGCACGCTGCGCGCCCGGTTCCACGGCGGCGTGCACGCGAAATATTTCAAAGGGTCACACGTGCGGTTCTTTGATCACGATCGCGAAGTCCGCGGGCAGATCGTCGGCGTGGACGTCGATCCCGCGGGCAAGCCGGTCGGGGCGACGATCAAGATCGGCTCGATCGTCCCGCGCGGCACCGTCGGCATGTGGGACCAGGGAGAACCGAAGATCAAAGCCCACAAATTCCACTGCCGAGTCTGCGACGACCTCGCCGGCGCGGCGGCGGCACTGGCGGTGCTGGACAAATTATTGCGCGCGAGCCTGCCCACGCCGGTGGCGGTGCTGCTGACGCGTGCCGAAGAAGAAGGATTCATCGGCGCGATCGCCGCCGCCCAAAACCGCCAACTGCTTCGGGCGACGGACCTGATCATCTCCATCGAATGCTCCGCCGAGCAGCCGTACGCGCAGCAGGGCAATGGCGTGATTCTCCGCACCGGCGACCGCACGAGCATCTTCAATTCCGCGTTCACGCGGTTCATCCAGCTCCGCGCCGAAGAGATCGCCAGGAAAGACCCGGGCTTCCAATGGCAGCGCGCCCTGATGCCCGGCGGCACCTGCGAAGCCACCGTCTTCGACGCCTGGAACTACTTCGCCGCCGCCGTCTGCATCCCGCTGGCCAACTATCACAACATGGACACCAAAACCGGCAAGATCGCACCAGAGTTCGTCGACCTGCGCGACTGGAACAACCTGGTCACCCTGCTGGCGGATGTAGCGCCCAACGCGTGCGATTTCCCGGGAGATCACGTCGATCTGCGGGATAAGTTGGCGAAGCGGTTTGATACGTATAAGTCGCTGCTATAAGCAACTTCTAATTTGACCCGTCATTCGAGTTTTGTCATTCACCTATCGTGTTTGGGCTTCAACTATCAGATGGCACAAAGAGCGCCAAGACGCAAAGATCGCAGAGAAAAACCGTACAAAAGCATTCTCTTCTTTGCGCTCTTCGCGTCTTGGCGCTCTTTGCGTAATCAATAAACCGTGAAGAATCGTCGAAGCAAAACGATTGCGAGAAAACCACTACGGGTATGATCGGCGGCGTGGAGCAGTCAGCACAACAGATCGCCATCGATATAAAGCAGAAGGCGCTTTCACTGGGCTTCGATCTTTGCCGAATCACCTCAGCCGACCCGTCGGCGCGGCGGGATTATTACCTTAACTGGCTCGCTGCCGGGCAGCACGGGGAGATGTATTTCCTGCAGGAGCGGGCCGACGAGCGGCTGGCCCCGCGGGTCTACTTTCCGCCGGCCAGGTCGATCGTCTGCGTGGCGATGAACTATCACGTGCCGCTGGAGCAATCGGACGCACCGTCACCGTCACGGGCGAGGGTCGCGCGGTACGCGCTGGGAGACGACTATCACAAGCACATCAAGGATCGCCTGCACGATTTAGCCGACTACATTCGCGACAGTTGGCCGGGCACGAAAACCAGGAGCGGCGTGGATACGGCGCCGATCATGGAGCGCGAGTTGGCCGCCCGCGCGGGCATCGGCTGGCAGGGGAAAAACTCGTGCATCATTCATCCGCAGATCGGCTCGTGGCTGTTCCTGGGTGAAGTGCTCGTCTCGCTCGACCTGCCCCCGGACTCACCGGCCACCGACCATTGCGGGACGTGCACGCGATGCATCGACGCCTGCCCGACCGGCGCGATCACCGCGCCGTATCAGCTGGATGCGCGAAAGTGCATCTCGTATCTCACGATCGAGCACGAGGGAGAAATCGCCGCAGACCTGAAGCGGCAGATGGGCGACTGGCTCTTCGGCTGCGATATCTGTCAGGACGTCTGCCCGTTCAACTCGCGCGCGCCCGATGCGATCGATGAATCACTGCGGCCGCGCTTCCCCGGCGGGACTTTGGACGCCGCGGCAGTGGCGGATTGGACGCTGGAGGAGTATCACACCGTTACGCGCCGCAGCGCGATGCGACGCGTGAGCCTGCCGGTCTTTCAACGAAACGCCCGCATCGCACGGCAGAATATCAAAGAGAATAACGAAGAGAATATTGAAGAGAACCTTGAAGGAGAACACGCTCGTGAAAGCATCGCTGATCCTAATCCCCCTGCTGCTGCTCAGCGGGTGTAAGCAATACATGATGGGCGTCAACTCGGCCGGGCAGGTGCGGCACGTGGTCGTCTGCTGGCTAAAGCCCGGTGCCGACAAAGCCGCCGTCATCGCGTCGTGCAGCCAGCTCCGCGAGATTCCCGGCGTGGTCGACGTATCAGTCGGCGAAAAGCTCGCATCAGACCGGCCGGCCGTGGATTCCAGCTACGACCTGGCGCTGGTCGTCACCTTCGACGATGAACGATCACTGCGTGCGTACGATCAGCATCCGATCCATCTGAAAGCGCTGGATGAAGCGGTCAAGCCGAATGTGGCGAAGTTCCTGATCTACGACAGCAAAATCATGGACTACGGCGTAGGCAAATCGGTGGATGAGGCGGTGCGGGCGCGGCGATATAAAGCGATGGAATTGCAGCGCGACATTGTGGATCGGGCGCACTGAATAAGTGAGGGGACAGGGTGAAGGCGTGAGACGTAAGAAAGATATCCACTTCTTACGCCTTACGCCTTCACCCTTTACCCACTACGAACTACGACACACTGATCTTGCGCGGCTTGGTTTCCTCGCGCTTGTTCAGCGTGATCTTCAACACGCCGTCAACGAGCTTGGCGTCGACGCTGCTTCCATCGACCGTGGGCGGCAGCGTGAAGCTGCGGGTGAAACGGGTGTAACGCCGCTCACGCAACAGCCACTCGGCGCCAGGCTGGCTGTCGGGCTCTTCCTTGCGGTCGGCGGTGATAGATAGTGTGGAATTCTCCAGCGTGATGTCGATTTCTTCCTTTTTGAAGCCGGGTAGTTCGGCATCCACATACAGATGATCGTCGTCCGCCCGAACATCCACACCGTACGGCGCCAGCGAGCCGCCGTCGGCCATGTCGCGCCGGCTGAGGAATCGATCCATCAAGGTTCCGAACTCACGCGGGAGCACATCCATCGGGTCGTTGAACGTACGATGCACACGAATCGGCAGTACCATGACAAACCTCCTTTTAGGTTCTATTTTATCCCGCACCATGCGGGACGTATGAGATGTATTTCAAACTCCATGCCAGAAGCTGGGGATGGCTTAAACCCGTAAAATCGCCGGTTTTTGCAAGTTTTGAAGGGTAGAAGCCCTGGCGTATCTTATAAGCGGCTGCAAGTTTGGCAGCGGGTGAAAAGATGGCAGTTTCCAGCCCGATTATCGTAATTCTCGGACCGACAGCGTCGGGCAAAACCGCGTTGGCGCTGGCGGTGGCGGAGCGGGTTGGGGCGGAAATATTGTCGGTTGATTCGATGCAGGTCTATCGCCACATGGACGTCGGCACCGCGAAGCCGACCGCGGACGAACGGGTGTGCGTTCCCCACCACATGATCGATCTGGTTGAGCCGGATCAGGCTTTTGCGGTCTCGGAATTCGTCGAACAAGCCGACGCGGTGATCCACCGCGCCGCCGGCCGGGGTGTGCCGATCATCGCGACCGGCGGGACGCCGATGTATTACAAATCCCTCTTCGAAGGCCTCTTCGACGGTCCCGGCGCGGACGACGCGATCCGCGCCCGCCTGAACGCCGAGCCGCTGGAATTGCTCCACCCGCGGCTGCCGCAGATTGACCCGCCTAGCGCCATGCGCATCCACGTGAACGACCGTCGGCGGCTGGTGCGTGCTCTTGAGGTCTACGATCTCACCGGGCGGACGATCTCTTCGATGCAGAATGAATGGTCATCCGGTAAGCACCGGCACGAGGCGGTGTGGTTCGGGCTGAACTGGGAGAAGGAAGAACTGAACCGCCGCATCAATGCCCGCGTGAAACTGATGATGCAGACCGGCTGGCTCGAAGAGACGCGCAGCGTGCTCGATCGCTTCGGCGCGCTCTCCAAGACCGCCGCCGAGGCAACGGGATATCACGAATTGCTCGAGCACCTGCACGGCCGAATGAGTCTTGATGATGCGGTGGAACAGATCAAGATCGCCACCCGACAACTCGCCAGGCGGCAGATGAAATGGTTCCGGCGATTTTCGCAGGTGACGTGGCTGAATGGAGCCGATGACGTGCAGAAGAATGCCGACGCGATTGTGCAGGCGAGTGTACTGACAACGACTAAATCGTGACCGCTTACTGTCCCATCGCCGCGACGAGATCTTCGTCCATGGCATCCTGGCCATTCATCACTCGCTGCTCTGCCCGTTCCGTTGACCGCGCAACGCGTTTGCGGCGCGGCGATTCGGTCGTCGCCAGATTCCACAACGCAACTCGGCGTCGGCGATTGAGGGATTGAATCAGCCGCGCGGCCTCAGGCGTCATTTTGTCCGCAAATTCCGCTGCCACATCGCGTCCGCCGATGCCTTCGAGAATGCCGCGCAAGCACGCCAGCGGATGACGATTCGCCAGACCTTTCACCAGGTAAAGCGCGCTGTAGACGCCCGTCTTCCACCACGCCTGCGGCCTGGGATAATGCCGGAAGAAGATCCAGATCCAGTTGCGGATCTGATTCTTAAAGTAAGACGCCTTGGACGCCCGCCCGTCCCCGCACGGCCGATGAAACACGCGGCCTTGCGGCGTGTAGAGAATGCGATAGCCGGCGCGGATCAGCCGGATCGAGAGCTCAACCTCTTCATTGTAGATGAACAATTGCTCCCAGAAGCCGCCGACTTCCCGCAGCGCATCGGCACGGATCAATGCGCCGGCCGCGGAGAACGAATAGGTCTGAAACTGTCGATCGCCATGCGTGGCGTAGGATTGTGCGTAAAGCCACTGATCGATCTTGCGGGTGTGCCAGTTCATCACGCGGAAGCCCGCGATCGCGACGGACGGATCGGCCTCCATCTCGGTGACCACGTCCGCCAGACACCGCTTGGCGAGCACCGCATCGCTATCCAGCAGCAACAGATACTTCCCCGTGGCCGCCGCCATCCCGACGTTGCGCGCGTGGGACGGGCCCTCATTCCGCGGCAGGCACAGGAGCCGGATGCCCTTGATCTCGCTGAGGCGGGCGACAGTTCGCTTGTTCGAGCCGTTGTCTACGATAATGATTTCCAGATCCGGGTAGCCGGATTTGCGCAAGTAGCGCAGGCCGAACAGGATGTCATCCAGCCGGTTCCAGTTGACGATGATCACGCTGACGCGCGGCACCGCGTGCGACGCAGCATCCAAAACCGGGAGTCGGCCATTGGTGAGCCCATCGTGGTCACTCGACGAACGGCGCGGCGATATATCCGAAGATGTTTCAGGCGACAAGCCGGACTGCAGGCGGACGGGGGAGACCAGCATCGTGGAGGTGGATTGGACCATGGCGATTCCCTTAATCGCATAGGCGTCCAAATTGCCTCTCTCCGGTGCCTCTTTCCGATGCCGGCACCGGCGGCTCGCCCGACGAATCGGTGGAGCCGAACTGCCCGTTCAATCCTTTGAATGGGATACAACAAGTGCCGCGGCGAAAACCGGGGCAATCCAAATTTTTACGACGTGTGACGCCAGAGTTGGCGACCAATTGCACCGGTTAAGGTGAAAACTAATGGCTTTCAACAAGCCGCGATGACCTCAGAAAACCCGCCAATTTGGCTCATTTTCTAAAGTTGTCTGGATGCCGAGAAGCTCCAGAC
>JACMML010000294.1 GCA_014379105.1 Phycisphaerae bacterium | reverse complement strand
GAGCATCTCGACGAGCGTGAACGCTGATTTGTGCAGGCGATGCGGCATCAATCATTTCTCCCAGTTGCCGATGTCGTCGTCCGTGCCCTCGCGCGTATCCGCGCCGGCGGAGAAGAGGTCAAATCCCTGCGGATTATGCTGACCGGGCTGGCGGTAAATGTAGGGATTTCCCCACGGATCGTTCGGCGGCGAGCTGCGCGTCAGATGCTGATGCCATGTGGTTACGCCGGCGGGCTGACGAATCAGGGCATCGAGCTTTTCTTCGGTGGTGGGATAGCGGCCGGAGTCGATCTCGAACGCCTCCAGAGCGCTGGAAAGCTGGGAGATATCCGTCTTAGCGGCGGTTTCGCGCGCCTGCTTTGCGCGGCCGGTGAATTTCGGCACAACCAGCGCCGCCAGGACGCCGAGGATGACCAGCACCAGCAAAAGTTCGATCAGCGTAAAACCGGAATGACGATGTCGTGATTTCATGTTCATATCCTCAAAAATTAATCAGTTAATCATGTCCTGCAGCGTAAACACCGGAAGAAGCATACTGACGACCACCGTGCCGATGACCGCGGCCATCAAGACCAGCAACAGCGGCTCGGCGACCGCGACCAGCATCCGCAGATTGCGATCCAGATCCGCCTCGTAAGTCGTGGACATGCGGATCAGTTCTTTATCCACCCGGCCGGTCTCTTCCGCGACTGCGATCATCTCGATAATGCTCGGCGGGAAAAACTGCGTGTTCGTGGAGAGCGCCTTGCTCAGCGCCGTACCGCGCTGCACCTGTTCGATCGCGTGGGTCACGCTGTCGGACAATGTCTGGTTGCCGATCGCTTCCCGGGCGGTTCGCAGAGAAGAGATCAACGGCACGCCCGCGCCCACCAGCGTGCCGAGCATGCGCGTGAAGCGAACCAGCGCGAACCGCGCGATCACTGTTCCCAGCAGCGGCGTCCTGAGCATCAGGTCTTCAATCGTCCGGCGTCCCTTGTCGGTGTTGCTCCAACGTCGCAGCAGGACCGCGCCGACGACCAGCGCCACCGCCACGAACGGGCCGTAAGTCAGTAGCGAACTGCTGATCGCCACCACGGCGCGGGTGAGGATCGGCAGCTTGGAGCCGAACTGCGAGAAGATGGACGAGAATCGCGGGATAAAAAATGTAAGCAGGAAGATCAGCACGCCCGTGGCGACGCAGGACAGCGCGATCGGATAGATCAATGCCGCTTTAACTTTGGACTTGAGCTCTTGCTCGCGGGCGCGGAACTCGGAGATTTGCCCGAGGACTACGTGTAAAAATCCGCCGGCCTCACCGGCGCGGACCATCGCCACGTAGACGTTGGAAAACGCCTGCGGGTGCTTGGCCATCGAATCCGCGAGGGATTCGCCGCCGACGACTTCGTCATGAATCCGCCCCCATGTTTCTTTAGCCGTCGGGTTGGAGGCTTCGCGCTTCAATAGCGCGAGCGCCCGTGAAAGTGACAGCCCCGCGCCCAGCAGGTTCGCCAACTCGCGCGTGAAGGATTCGACCGCTTTATTCGGAACATTTCCACGCCGTGCCAATAGCGTCGAAAGATTGATGGAGCGCTTTGTAGCGGTGGTTGATTCCTGGATTGATACCGGCGAGAGCCCCTGGCTCACCACCGCGTCCATCGCGGCGGCGCGCGAGTCGGCGGGGATCATGCCCGATGTCCGGCGACCCTGCCTGTCAACCGCGACGTACGCGAAGGAGGCCATTAGACCATCTCCCCTGCTGCGCCGAATTTAAACTGATGTTCCTCGTCCTTGGTGTTCTGGATCACTTCGTCAACCGTCGTGATGCCCTCGCGGATCAGCCGCCAGGCGTCGTCGCGCAGGCTGAGCATGCCTTGCTTATTGGCGACCTTGCGGATCTCGTGCGACGGGGCGCGGGTGAGGACGAGTGACCGAATCTCGTCGGTGATCGCCATCATCTCGAAAACACCCTGACGGCCGCGATATCCCGTGCCCTGGCAGGCGCGGCAACCTTTGCCGTGGAAAAGCAGTTCCGGAACGTGATCGCCATACTGCTGCCGCACGCGGGCGGCCTGATCGTGGGGCAATTCTTCGCGGCATTCCTGGCAGATTAATCGCACGAGGCGCTGCGCGATCACCACTTCCAGCGACGACGCGACCAGATACGGCTCGATCCCCATATCCACCAGGCGCGTGGCGGCGCCGGGGGCGTCATTCGTATGCAATGTGCTGAATACCAGATGTCCGGTGAGCGAAGCCTGGACCGCGATCTCGGCGGTCTCGCGGTCGCGAATTTCACCGACGAGCACGACGTCCGGATCATGACGCAAAATCGCCCGCAAGCCGGCCGCGAAGGTGAGGCCGGTTTTGGTGGAAACTTGGATCTGGTTGACGCCGCGAAGCTGGTATTCGACCGGGTCTTCAATCGTGATGATCTTGCGCGATGTGTCGTTAATTCGCCCCAGCGCGGCGTACAGCGTCGTGGTTTTACCCGAACCGGTTGGCCCGGTGACCAGCACGATGCCGTGCGGCATCTCCAGCACGCTATCGAAGATCGTCCGATCGCGCTCTGCCATGCCGAGTTTCTGTGTGCCAAGCATCGCGCTGCTGCGGTGAAGAATACGCAGCACGACCGCCTCGCCGTGAATCATCGGAATGATCGAAACGCGGACGTCAATCTCCTTGCCGCCCAGTTTCAGCTTGATGCGCCCGTCCTGCGGCAGACGCTTTTCGGCAATATCAAGATGCGAAAGAATTTTCAGACGCGAGACGATCGCGGCATGGAACCGCCGCACGCTCGGCGGCACGTTGGCCTCGACCAAAACGCCGTCGATGCGGTAGCGGAGCCGGAGTTGATCTTCAAAGGGTTCGATATGAACGTCGGTCGCGCGCGCCTCAATGGCCTCGGAGAGAATCTGGTTGACGAACTTGATGATCGACGCGTCGTGCGCCGCCTCGGAGGAATCGAGATCGCCGTCGCTGTCGGTCTCGATGACCTGAATGCCGGCTTCGGCGTCCAGGGACTGCAGCGTTTCGGCGCCGACCCCGACGATATTGCGCAGCGTGCGGGTGATCTCCGCCGACGGCGCCAGGACCAGCGCGATGTTGCGGCCGGTCAGCAGGCGGAACTCATCAATACCGGCATGGTCACTGATGCGCGAGGTGGCAATCAGCGTCACGCCGTCCTTGTCTTCGACCGGCAGGATGTTGTAGTGCAGCAGCACGCGCAGCGGGAAGCTGGTGAGATATTCCTTAGTCGGGGCGCGCTTCTCCAGATCGATATACGGCAATTCAAACGCCTCGGACATGAAGCGGAGGAGGGATTCTTCGCTTAATCCGTCAGACGCGAGGATTGCGTCTTCAAGATGCTTGCCCTCGGCGACAAATTGCTTGGCGCGCGCCGCCGCCGTGTCGTCGAGAAGACCGCGCTCACGAACCTGATCAATGAAAGAACTCACACATCTCCTGGCAAGTCGGAAAACCGTTACCCGCCAGGTTATGGCGGGCGACGGTGCTTATCTTACCTCGCACCCGCAAGGGCGCGGGTGATACCGGTGGTGATTTTTCGCGATGATTACTCGCGATATTCACCGCCCGGTATTTAACTCGCTGTAATTACTCCAGCGCGCCGTTGAGGACCAACTGGGCTTCCTGACGTGCGGTCAGGACTTCCTTCAACGCCTTACGGGAGGTTTCGAGGTTGGCGGTCGCCTTTTCGCGAGCGGCGCGAAGATTCGACAGTTTTTTGCCGATATCGTCGGCGCTGGTGCCTTCGGCCTCGAGTGCGGTGCGCAGATCGCGCAGCGCGATGCCGAGTTCGGTCGTCGGCTCGGGCTGATTGCCACCACCGCCACCGCCGCCGCCACCACCACCCTGACCACGACCGCCGCGACCACCGCCGCCGCCGCGCAGATCGCGCTGGTCTGTCATCACTTTCGCGAGTTTAGGCTCGATCACCTTCCACTCGTCATCGGTGGCTTTGAGGTCTTCTTTGAGTCGTTCCATCATGCGTGTCTGCATCTGGGCCGGATCAAAATTACCGCGTCCACCACCGCCGCCGCCGGCGCCTTGTCCACCCGCACCACCACCTTGGCCGCCACCACCACCGCCGGCGGGGGCTTGCGCCAATGTGAACGATGCCGTTGCGGCAGTTGCCAACATTACGCCTGCAAGAGTTGCTCGCCAATTCATAACCTGCTCCTTGGAAAATGGTCCGCTTGACTGTTCAACGATCACGTTTTTCTGACGGGCGCGACTCGGACCTGTCTCGGTCACGTCCTTCAGATCCAGATCCCGGGCGGGCGAGCAGTTCTTCGTACTTCCGAAGCTGCTCGGCCGACAGGATTGCCTTGGTTTTTTCGACCGCCTGCTGAAACGCGCGCTTGCCTTCAGCCTCGATCGCCTCAAATTTTTGTTTCTGCTCGGCAATGACCGCGTCATACGCCTGGCGGTCCTCAGGACGAATCAATTTTGCAATCGCCTCGTCCTGTTCGCGCCGCATCTGCGAACGGCGCTCCCGCGAGTTCTCGCGGCCACGCCCACCGACGTTGGACCAAATCTGCTCCATCTGCTTCTGCTGGTCTCGCGATAAGCTCAACTGCGAAGCGATCCAGCTTCCCTGATTGCCGTTATTGCTGTTATTACTGTGCGGCCGGTCCCCCGACTGCGCGGGCTTGGGCGGCGTCCAGACGTGCCCGACCATCAACCCGGCGGAGAACGCCACGATAAACCCGGTGATGACGATCAACTTGGTCATGGCGCCTCGTTCTGGCGGGGGCTCGCACTTTGACTTTGATTCTGACCGACGAGCGATCGCGAGAGATCGGTTGCGATCCACTGCGCGGTCGCCTGATCACTGGTCGTGGCATCGGCATCGATCCCGATGACCGCGGTCTCCCACTCGGCGAGCGTGATTGCGCTGGCGCGCGCCTGGTTCGACAGCGACGCATAAAGCGAAACCGCCAGAACCACCGACGCTGCCGCCGTCATCCAACTCGCGAGCCGGCGAACCGAGCGCTCCTGCACCGACGACAATGTCCGTTGCCACCGCTGGATGGCCAGCAGTGCCGGCTCGGGAAGCGGCGCGGAACGAACCAGGTCGCTGATCATCCGCAGTTCCGCCAGCGCGGCGGTGCATGCCGGGCAGACCTCAACATGCGATTGGACCGATGCAATCTGGTCAGACGGCAATTCGCCGTCATACAACTGCTGGAGATCTTGTTGGCTCGGGCACGTCACGTTCTGTTGTTTACCTTTTTCAATTTCCGCGTTTCGTTCGGTTCACCTGGTTTGGTTCACCTTGCTCGGTTCAGTTTGCTTGTTCACATCGTCCGCCCAGATCGTCCTGAGGTGTTCGCGGGCACGATGGAGCCTGGACTCCACTGTCCCACGGGGCACTTCCAACGCCGCCGCGATCTGGTCGTAGCTCATTTCCTGCAGCTCCCGCATCACGATCACCTCGCGATGCTCATCAGAAAGCCGCTCAAGAAGTACCGCCAAGTCCAGCTTCGCGTCGGCTGACGCCTGATCGCCGCTTCCGACAGCACGATCATCCGGCCGAGCAACAAACCGAAGCCATCCTCGGCTCTTGCGTCGCGCCAAGGCCGCCTGGCGAACAAGAATCGAAACGATGAACGTCCGCGCCGACGATCCGCCTCTAAATCGGGCCGTAAGCAGTGCTAGGAGCGTTTCCTGCACCACGTCCTCGGCCTCGACCAAGTTTCGCGTCAGCGTCCTAGCCAGACCGAACAAATACCGGCCATGCCGGTCGATCAGTATCCGAAAGGACTTCCCTTCGTCCCCTGCAAGGTTGCTGAGGAGTTGTTCGTCGGTCGGTCCATCCGTCATACCAAGCGACCATTCAGTAAATTAGTTGCGCGGACATGGCCGATTCTTCCATAGGATAGCGCTTTTTTCTCCAGGTGCCTCATGTAAGCACGCGCGTTGTCCGGGTCCGGCTGGCAAAACTGGGTTGCCAAATGGGAAAAACCCCTATATCGGTGAGGAATACGCGATCAACGGAATGTTGTTGTAATTTGCGCGTAATCTAGGCAGAATCGTCGCCACTGCGGCGAGCGTTGCCGTTCACCACTGATAGACAACCCGGTTTCCCTGCGGAGGTTACGTACAGTGCAGAAGTTTTCGCACACCGCGCCTGCAAGTCCCCTACGGACAGCATGCCTACCCGTCAATATCGAGAACCTCGAAACACGCACGCTCCTGAGCGTGGCGATGCCCATCAGCAAAGCCGCCAATATCGAAGCGACCGTCAACGACACGCCTGCGCCAAAAGCGAAGCCCGTTGTAAAGGCCGTGACGCCGGCGAAACCGGTTAAAGGGTCCAAAACTGTTGTTATATCTGGAAAACCGGTCGTCTCGACTTCGGTGCCCGTTGCCAACGCGGTGTTGACCACCACGCCACACATCACCGACCTAAAGTTCAAAGACCTGGCGATGAACCTCGGCGGGATCAATTACTGGTCCCCATTCTGGCCGTTCGCGGATGCGCTGAAGATGGAGAGTCGTGGGTTCATGGTGGGAACCACGAACACATCTGTCGGCTTGGAAAAACTCGACGCCCAGGGATACGTCAAAGATCCCGGCACCTATAACGCAAAACCGTACCAGAACGGATTTCACCCGGATAAAGCGCCGCGCGGCATCTACGTCGTGACATGGATCGGCGATGGCGACGTGAAGATGAATGTCGGCGCCCAGGCGACGGATTTGGGCCACACGGTTTCGGCTGAGGGCGTGCACCGCAGAACTTACAGGCTGCTGAGCCAATATCCGGGCATTACCGTCGTGAATAACGCCGCCAATGGCGATTATGTCCGCGACATTCATATCTGGATGCCGGACCACACCGATCCGACCAATAAATCGCTGGCGCCAGCTCCCGGCGAACCCGCGCCGTTCTGGCACCCGCAATACATCGCACACCTTCAGTCGGTCGCGAGCGAAGTTGGATACCTCCGCTTCATGGACTGGACCGATACCAACTCCAGTCCGCTGATCAACTGGTCGGACAATCGCCCGGCGGATTACGCGTTTGCCACCGGCAACACCAACTGGCGCAAACTCAACGTCCCCGGCATTGACAACGTCAACACTTTTGGCGGCATCGGCGTTCCGTGGGAATGGGTGATTGACCTGTCAAATCGGCTCAACGTCGATCCATGGATCAACGTCCCCCACGCTGCCAACGACGACTACGTGAAGAACCTCGCCGACCTCTTCGCCGGCCGGGTGCCGGGGAAAACCGGTCTCAAGGCGGGGCTGAAAGTCTACGTCGAGTACTCGAACGAAATCTGGTCGTCGGGAACGGAATTTGCCCAAGGCGACTACGCCGACACGCAACGCAAGCTACAGGGCATCGAGAAGCCGCAGTTCAACGGTCGCCGATCCGCAGAGATATTCAATTTCTTTGACCAGCGATTTAAGACGGCGGTCGATTCCAGCGGCAACACGGTAGATCGCGGCAACGATGTCGTGCGCGTGGCGGCCGCTTTCAGCGGACAGGTTTATTATAACGAAAAATACATTGAGGCGCTCCAGGAGCGCGGGCAGCAGTTGACCGGCGCAGCGTTCAATGCCGATATTTTCGCGGGCACGGTCTACTTCGGCAACGCGCGGCTCATCAAGTACCTGTTTAATGAGACCAACTGGCTGGGCGTTGATCTGAACAATCCGGACGATCCGGTTTTCAAGAAAGTGTTCGACGACTGGGTGCAGAACCAAACGATGACGCTGACCGCGTTCAGCGCTTCCACCAATGCCACGACCGCGAAAAAATATGGCTTGCCCTACCTCACCTATGAAGGTGGCCCGAGCCTGTACACGGAATCCACGCGCACCTATATCAAGGACGGGAAGATCGTCGATGCGACGACCCAGGGCGCGTCATCGACTTTCAGTCTGTCGAGCTATGTAAAGCAGAATTTCCCGGATGATGACACCAACACAACCAATGCCGATCGCTTCACCAAGCTGATCATGGCGATGAACGAGCATCCGCGGATGAAGCAGGTTTACCAGGCGCAGCTACAGCTCTCCAAAGCGCGCGGGCTCAAGACATACGCGGCATTCAACGACGTGACGGAATGGACGAAATACGGCCAATGGGGCTCGCTGGAGTATCTTGATCAGCCTCAGGGATACGGTTACGGGCAGGCCGTGAAATGGCAGTTTTTGAAGGACTGGGCCATTGAGGAGAACACGATCCGCGAGGTCGGCGACGTCAAAGGCATGGCACCGGAACTGCCCGCCAACAAGGCCATACCTCCGGTCATCGCCGGTCAGTTTTATACATACGACATCGATGCGATTTCGAAAGGCAACGGCTCGGGCGCCGAGATCAAATGGTCGCTGATCGCCGGTTACCTGCCGAACGGGCTGACCTTCGAGAAGATCGATGACGATACGGCCCGCATCTCCGGCACACCCACCGAAGGCGGCATTTACAAGGTCATGATCCGGCTTCTGGATAAGGACAATGATCCGGCTTACGCGGTGTATTCGCTGTCGGTCCCGTCCACCCCGACCGAACCCCCGCCACCTTCGACCACCAGCGGCTTCTCGGCTGTCGAAGACACGTACGCGACGCAGAACACCGCCCCTGGATCGTCGGTCGCTACGACCAATCAAGGCGAAAAGGGTTCCATCTTCGCCGGAACAGGTTTCCGCAGCGGCTACGTCAAGTTCGACCTGCGCGGCGTCATCGCGGAGAACACGAATCCGGCAACGATCGATTCGGTCTTTCTCAAGCTCTTCATCCGCGGGGTCGAGCAGAACAAGCCCGGCAATAGCCGGCAGCTTTGGCTTGAGGAAGTCAGCGATAATCTGAAAGTTATCTCGCCGGCGACCACCAGCGATTACTGGACCGAAGCCAATATGGATTACCAGTCGGCGCCGAATTCCGGCGCGCAGATCGGTCCACAGGCGTCACTACCCGAAACGCCCAATGGCTGGATTCAGTTTGATGTGACAGACTACGTCAAGAAGAACTTGAAAATCCAAGGCAGCACCGCGACAGCAGACAGCGTCGTGAGCTTCGTCATTCGCGGCCGTGTACAGAACGGGGCGAATGCGTTTGCAGGTATCGAACTGTATTCAAAAGAATACGGAACCGGTGAACGCGCTCCGCAACTTGTGCTCAATGAATCCACAACGCCCACCCCGATTCGCGGCGACATCACTCCGATTGTTCCCAATGAGCGCACCGACCCTGTCCCATCGGCGACCGTAACTTTCACCAAGCCCGTCAACGGGTTTGACATCAGCGATCTCACACTGTCCCGCAACGGCGCGCTTCTGAGCCTATCGGGCGTGAGTCTCAGCACCACGGATAACAAGACGTTCACCGTCAACGGGTTGACCACAGCAACCACAGCCAGCGGGCTTTATCAGCTCGTGCTCAAGACGACTGGAACGGGAATTGTCGAATCCGCCAACATCACCAATGCACTGGTCTCCGGCGACACCGAAGAGTGGACCACGCAGGTCGTGGCGACCGTCGTGAATCGCCATATCTTCTACAACAACAGCCGATTCGATGGGAACAACCCGTTCGCCGACACGGCGGACGATGCCGCCATCGACACCAGCAAGGTCGCGCTGCGGCCGGGCCAGACCGCTACTCTCGCGAACGTCACCGGTTACAGCAAAGGCATCAACGGCATCATCATGGATGTCAAAAACCTGCGCTTCAGCGAGTTGACCAGCGAAGACATCCAGTTCGCGGTCGGCAATTCCTCAACCCCTGGATCGTGGACGCCGATGACGACTATGCCGGATATTTCGATCAGGCACGGCATCGGCGGCAACGATATGGACCGAATCACACTGATTTGGCCGGATGGAACCATCAAGAAGCAGTGGTTGCAGGTAACGTTGAAAGCGACCGACAGCACTGGACTGGCAGCCAATGATGTGTTTTACTTTGGCAACGCCGTCGGGGACACCATGGACCCGCCGGCAACACCGCAGCCGGGAAACCCGGCGGTCGTGAATGTAAATGCCACCGACCTGTCACGGGTTGTCAACAACTACAGCGGATTTACGCTGGTGTCGTTGACGAATGTGTTCGATGTGAACCGTGACGGACGCGTGAATGCGACCGATTACAGTGTCGTGGTGAACAACTACAGCAACTTCAGCACGCTGCAGTTGATCACGATATAGACAGGCTGAGTCCGTTAAGTCGTACCCGTCTTCTTCTGTTAGAGAAGACCAGCTTCAAAGGAGAGGCAAGAAAAGCATGCGAAACAATTCATTCGGTCGTCACCTGACGGCCACGCTGTCGTGCGTTCTGGGCATAGGGTTAACCGCCCCTGCCGTCGACGCCGCAGTCATTTCAGTCGGATCGGCGAGCATTCCACAGGGCACCAGCTTTGTAATCATACCGGTATCACTCTCGCTTTCAGCCGGCGAGGCCATCTCCAGCATGTCCATCGGATTCGGCGTCGGGGATGGCGGTCCCGCGGTGGGCAACGCATCTGGAACTATGGTGCCGATCAGCGAAGTGACCGTGCCCGCCAACAGCATTTTCACCTCACCGGAATTCAGCTACTCGTTCAACCCCGGAACCCTCCCCGCTTCGTCGGCCACCGTCGTCAATATCGGCATCACCGATCAAGGCGAGTCCACCTCTGCCAGCGGCACCGTCGTCAACGTCAAGCTCGACACTTCGGGTGTCGCCGGCGGCCAATACGTGCTGAACGCTAATTTTGATAATTCCTCCAGCGTGTCCAACCTCGGAGACGCCGTGACGTTCTCATCCACAAACGGCACCCTCACCGTAGTTCCTGAGCCCAGCTTTCTAGGACTCGCCGCCGCGTCCCTGACGATGCTGATGGCCGTCCGCCGGCGCACGTGACTTGCCGGGGCTTGAAAAATCGCCCGGTTCATGCCAGAATGTCTAACTCGATGTGGAGAGCCTGCGACAACTCAGGCTCTTTGCTCGTTTTATAGGCCCTTTTAGCGGGCATTCGTTGATAGGCGCGGGTGTGTTGCCCGTGAAGGTAGACGAGCCGGATCGGACGCGCGGTCTGAATCGATCCGGGCCTTGGGTGTCGGCCAGTTCCGCGGCTGGTCATATCGGAGCCAATCTTAATAAAGCTGATCTCGTCAACCGGTTCTTCGCAACCGGCTTGGCATCCCGGCACGGAAGTCGCTGTTTTTTCTCGTATCTCTTTAAGCGTCCTCCGTCGCAACGCCCGGGTCCCTGATCATCCGACCACTACCCGGTGGTGTAACGGTAGCACAAAAGTTTTTGGTACTTTTTGTCCTGGTTCGAATCCAGGCCGGGTAGCTCCTTCGGGATTTGCAAATGGCAATTTTCAATTTGCAATTTATTGGGGGCGGCATTGGGTAACCACTGTACGTCTGCATTCAATTGCAAATTGAAAATTGAAAATTGGAATTGACTCTATGCCGACACCGCTAGACGCATCCAAGATCAAGGTCTTCACCGGCCGGGGAAACCCGGAGTTGGCGCAGCGGGTTTGCGATCATATTTCGCTTCCGATGGGTCGCGGCCGGACGGACCTGTTCCCCGATGGCGAGTGCATTGTCAAAGTCGACGAGGACGTGCGCGGGCGCGATTGCTATGTTTTCCAGTCCACATCGCACCCGGTCAACGCTCATCTGATGGAGCTGTTCATCTGGATTGACTGTCTCAAGCGCGCCAGCGCCAAGCGCGTGACCGCGGTAATGCCCTACTTCGGCTACGCCCGCCAGGATCGCAAAGACGAAGGCCGCGTGCCTATCACCGCCAAGCTGGTGGCGAATTTGCTCGAGCGCGCCGGCGCCGACCGGGTCGTATCGGTCGATCTGCACGCCGCACAGGTGCAAGGATTTTTTGATATTCCGGTGGATCATCTGAACGCAAGTCCGGTGATGTGTAAGTGGATGAAGAGTCAGAAACTGGCCAATCGTGTATTCGTCTCCCCGGACGTGGGCAACGTGAAGCGCGCCCAGGCATACGCCAACACGATGGGCGGCGAGATTTGCATCATCGACAAACGTCGCAAGAGCGGCAGCCAGACCGAGGCGCGGCACATCATCGGTGACGTGGAAGGCAAAAACGTGCTCATCGTCGATGACATGATCACCACCGCCGGCACGGTCACAGAGGCGTGCAAGATTCTGAAGGACAACGGCGTCAAGGACATCTACATCGCCGCCACGCACGCGGTCTTCGCCCCGCCGGCGATGGAGCGTTTGTCAGAGGCGCCGTTCAGCAAGATCGCGGTGACCGATACGATCCCAATCGGCAATCGCGCTGACGCAATTAAAGATCGATTAGTTGTATTGAGCGTCGCCGAACTGCTCGGCGAAGCGATCGCGCGAATCCACCGCGATGAGTCAGTCTCTGCGCTATTTAAGCAGGAAAACGGAAGTGGAAAGTAGTCGAAGCATTATTTTGCAAATTGAAATTTAGAAGAGGAGTTTGATATGTCCGCACCTATCGCAATCAAAGCCGACAAGCGCGACGCCTTGGGCACCCGCGCCAACCGGCGCCTTCGCAACACCGGCCTGGTCCCCGCCGTCGTTTACGGCCACCACAAAGACGTTCTGCCGCTGCAGATCAACAAGAAAGAGATCGCCGCCCACATCCGGCACGGAACGCATCTGTTTAACCTCAGCATCGCCGGCACGAGCGAGTCGGTGTTGATCAAGGACGTGCAGTACGATGCCTTCGGCAATGAAGTACTCCATGTCGATTTCACCCGCGTGAATCTGAATGAGCGCGTGACCGTCAATGTCTCGATCGAACTCAAAGGCGATCCGAAAGGCGAAAAAGAAGGCGGCGTGCTTCAGCAGATCCTCAACGAGCTGGAGATCGACTGCGTCGTCACCGAGATTCCCGACGTCATCACGATCGACGTTTCGCACCTGGGCAAGGACGAGCAGCTTCACGTAAGCGACGTCAAGCTGGGTGGCACGATCAAGATCCTCAACGACGCCGACCTGGTCATTTGTAAGGTCGAAGAGATCGCCGAAGAGATCAGCGATGCCGACGAAGCAACGGCCGAGCCGGAAGTCATCGGCGCGAAGAAGGACGACGAGGCGGCCGCCGAGCCGGCGAAGTAGAACAGTGGAGAGCGGAAAAGTGGTTAGTCGGGAGGCGGCCCATGTGGGTGTGTCCTCTTCGCTCTCAACTTTCCCACTCTCAACTTTGATAAACATGAAGCTAATCGTCGGCCTAGGTAATCCCGGCAGCGAGTACATCGGCACCCGGCACAATATCGGGTTCGAAGTGCTCGACAGGCTGGCCCAGAAGCTGGGATGGATCGCCGAAGGTGGTTTCGATCGCATGGCCAAGTCGAAATTTGACGGGCTGACAATTGATGGCCTGGTCAATTTATCGACGCGGGCGATGGAGAAGTTGCTGCTGCTCAAGCCTGCGACATATATGAATTTGTCGGGCCGGAGTGTTCAGCAGGCGGTGAGTTTTTACCAGCTCACGCCGGACGATGTGATGATCGTTCTGGACGATCTTGCCCTCCCCTGCGGCAAGCTGCGATTGCGCGGCACGGGCAGCAGTGGCGGTCATAACGGCCTGAAGGACATCGAAAAGATGCTCGGCACGACAGCGTACCCACGCCTTCGGATCGGCATCGATGCTCCGCCGCAGTACGTGCCCGGAAAGGATTATGTCCTGGGCAAGTGGTCGACGGAGCAACGCGAGAAGGTAACCCCCGCAATCGACCGCGCGTGCGGAGCGATCCTGACGTGGGCGGATAACGGAATCGACAAGGCCATGAGCGCGTTCAATACCGCTGAAATCTGATGACCGAAGTGCTCGCCAAATCATCTTCACGCTACGTCGGCGACGACTACGCCAATCGGCATCCCGACTGGCACGTCGGCGACGCGCCGCTGAAGGCCGATGACCTGGTCCCGGCGACGCTGGCAGTTGCCCGCGCCGTGGGAAAGCCGGTCATCAGCGCGGCGGATGTCGGCGGTGGTGTGGGCGGCGTGATGAAGGAAATCCGTGACCGCTTGAACTCGGCCATGCCGCAAACCACCTTCAAGCCGGTGATTTATGAATTCGCGTCCGCTGCGGTCGCCATGGGGCAGTCGATGTTCCCGGATATCGAGTTTCGTCAAAAACTCCTCGACGGCACCGACGGCCCGCACGATGTGATCTACCTGGTGGACGTGCTCGAGCATCTGGAAGACCCTTGGTCCCTGCTTCGCAGTTGCCACTCGGTCGCTCCGTATTTGATTGTGCGTCAGCCGTTGCTCGACAATTTCGCACGATTTCATCACAACGACTACAAGATCCAGCGCGATGATTGGGGGCACATCGCATTTTTTAACGCCAGATCGTTTAACGACATGTTGGCAGCCTGCGGATGGGCGCCCTTTTCCGCTAAGCTAATCGCCCCGTGGGAGCTCACCGGCGTCGATAAAGAAAAATTCGCCTGGCTGAGGCTGAAGAAGATGCTTATCCAATACAATCGGCCGATTATGTCATTTTTTGTGGATGGATTTTACAATGTCGGGGCGTACGCCCGTCGCACCGACAATCAAACAAACGGGCAAGTGAACGCTTAGCGGCCCGCTTAACGGGCCAATACCCAAGCTAGGAAGTAGATCAGTTATGGCAAAGACCCAATACGAAGGCATGTTCCTGTTCCCCGGAAGCGCCGAAGCCGAGGCTTCGATCAAGCGTGTGACCGAAATCATCGAGCGCCACGGCGGATCGATCATCCAGATCAAGAAGTGGGACGAGCGGAAACTCACCTACGAGATCAAGAAGCAGAAGCGCGGCCTGTTCGTCCTCGCGTATTTCACCGGCCCTGGCGCAGCGATCGCGCCGATCAGCCGTGATGTTAGCCTGTCGGATGACATTCTCCGCGTGCTCGTCACCGACGCCTCGCACCTGACCAAGGACGAGATGGAGAAGGTCGAGCCTCAGCCGATCATCGCACCCGTCTACGGCGATCGCGCCGGAGGATTTGGAGGCGGGTTCGGCGGCGGATTCGGTGGTGGCGGTGGATACGGCGGTGGCGGCAACTTCGGCTACGAGAGCAGCGGCGGTTCACGCGGAGGCCCACGCCGCCGCGACGAAGAAACATCCAATGCGTAGTCGAACGTCGTCGTCCGTTTTCCGTTTAGCGCCGCATGTTGATGCGGGCTTTACGAACACGCTGGAGGCTCCACTATGGCAGACGTAAATAAAGTCATGCTGATCGGTCGCCTCACCCGCGACCCGCAGCTGAAATTCACCCCCAGCAACCTCGCGGTGTGCGAGTTCGGTCTGGCGGTGGGTCGAAAGTTCAAAACCGCCACCGGCGAGCAGCGCGAGGAGACCAACTTCATCGACTGCACCCTCTTCGGCAAAGGCGGCGAGATCTTCAACCAGTATATGACCAAGGGAAAACAGGTTTTCCTCGAAGGCCGGTTGAAGTTTGACAGCTGGGAAGACAAGCAAGGCGGCGGCAAGCGCTCGAAGCTCAGCGTCGTGGTTGAGGAATTTCAGTTCCTTGACAATCGCGGTGCCGGTGGCGCAGCCAATTCCGGTCCACCCGATGAAGAAGGCGGCCAGAGCGCTCCGCCGCGGCAGGCGTCACGGCCGGCACAGCGTGCTGCACCGCAACAGGCGCCGCCTCAGGCGCCTTACGGCGAAGAACAGAAATTCAGTGACGATGATATTCCGTTTTAACTAGCAAGATCAATGAACTCCAGATGGCTGCGGACGCAGCCGGCGTCTTGTGACGCCAGCCTGATCCGCTAACTGTTTTTTTAGGACAACCATGAGCAAGAACACAAAAGTATTGTTGAATGAATCCGTCCGCCACGTCGGTCGCGTCGGCGACGTCGTCGATGTGTCGGCCGGCTATGCACGCAATTTCCTTATCCCCAAAGGCCTGGCGGTCGAGCCGACCAAGGGCAACTTGAAAAAGGTCGAAGAGCGCAAGAAAGAGATCGAGCGCCTCGAGAAGGAGAAACGCTCCGCGCAGGAGCAGATCATCCAGAAGCTCCAGGGCATCGAGGTCACACTCGAGCGTCGCGCCAACGAGCAAGGCCACCTGTTCGGCTCCGTCGGCGCCGCCGACATCGCTTTCGCACTCGTCGGGCAAGGCTACGAAGTCGAGGCTTCGGACATCAATCTCCCCGGCAAGCTCGATCGCATCGACAAATACACTGTCGAGGTCAAATTCGCCGAGGACCTGTCCACGGATATCAAGGTGTGGGTCGCCCCGGATTCCGAATCCAAGACCGCCATCGAGGCCTACTCCAAACAGAAGGCCGCCGAAGCCCCGGCTCCCGAGGCCGCCGCTGCGGAATAATTCTTACGCGAAACTTACGCGAGGCGCGAAGAGACGAAGAATCGCGAAGTGAAGCAAATAGAGCTTCTTCTTCGCGATTCTTCGTTCCTTCGTGTCTTCGCGCACGCATCTGTTTTGCGGTCATTCAACAGCCCAAGGTGGATAGCCGGTGGACAAGCTTGCGCTGGCGAAGGTGAAAGCATATTTTCACGCGATAATCGCATACGATCGCCCTTTCCGGTTCTCCCGCTTGGGTCGAGGGCCGGGTCGCAAAACCCGCGGCGCACAGCGTTCACGGAGGTGTATCACAGGGCGAACAAAGGACTTCCCCCTGTGACCGCTGTGCTGCCGCGGGTATATTTTGGTGCGCGAACTTGATCGTGAATGAAGGTCTGCCACGGACGGCGAAAAATCCGCCAGGGATGGTGAGTTATGTCTGAGCCATTTCGTCTGCCGTCGCCGCATTCACCGACCGATCAGTTCGACAAGCTCCCCCCCCACTCCATCGAGGCCGAGCAATGCCTCCTCGCTTCCATCATGCTTGATAAGGATCTGGTCGGGCAGGTGCTGGTCATCGTCGATCGCGAGGCGTTTTATCTCACCGATCACCAGATCATCTATAACGTCATCCTCACGCTCTATGAGGCCAATCGCCCGATCGATGCCGTCATCCTGCGCGAAGAGCTTCTGAAGCGCGGCCAGCTCGAAGACATCGGCGGCACCGCGTATCTCGCCGAGGTGCTCAATACGGTCCCATCCGCCGCCAACGGGATGCACTACGCCGCGATTGTGCGCGACAAGTTTCTGCTCCGCCAGCTCATCAGCGCCAGCAACGACGCCATCCGTGAGGCCTACGCGCCGCACGACAGCGTCGATCTGATCATCGACAAAGCCGAGAAGCGCGTCTTCGACATCGCCGAGAAGAAAGTAAGCGGCACCTCCGCCCCGCTCGGCGAAATCGCGATGCAGGTGTATGAGGTGCTCGAAGGCACCGACAAGCGCGGCCTGCCCACCGGCTTCTACGAGCTGGATGACATGCTCAACGGCCTGCAAGGCGGCGAGATGATCGTCGTCGCGGCGCGACCGTCAATGGGCAAGACGGCGTTCGCAATGAACCTCATGGAGGCGATCGGCTCAGCGAATCAGCCGTGCGGCGTGTTCTCGCTGGAAATGTCCAAGCAGCAGCTCGCCCAGCGAATGATGTGCAGCCGCGCCCAGATCGACGCCCAGCGCGTCCGCAAAGGCCTGCTCACGCCCAATGAGTTCCGCCGGCTCGCACAGATGGTCAACGAGATGCACAAGATGCCGATCTGGGTGGACGATTCGCCGGGCCTGACGATCCTGGAGTTCCGCGCCAAGGCCAGGCGGCTCAAGCAGCAGCACGACGTCAAGGCGGTCATGATCGATTACATGCAACTGATGGATAACCCTGGCGTCGAAAGCCGCCAGCAACAGATCAGCGAGATCAGCCGCGGCATTAAGGCGGTCGCGCGCGAGCTGAATGTCCCGGTCGTCGCACTAAGCCAGTTAAACCGCGCCAGCGAAGGCCGCGACGGCCACCGCCCGCGCATGAGCGACCTCCGCGAATCCGGCTCCATCGAGCAGGACGCCGACGTCGTCGCCCTGCTGCACCGCGAAGACTATTACCGCATGCAGGAGCCGGACTTCATTCCCGACAACATCGCCGAGATCATCATCGCCAAGCAGCGCAACGGGCCGACAGGGACAATTAAGCTGACCTTTGACAATAAAACGACCACATTCAAAAACCTCGCCGCGCAGATTGATACGTTCTAGCGCGGACCGACTCCTGATCAGATTTCATTTGGACGCGGCGTTTCGTCGAAACAGGGTGATTCCACTCAGACTCTCCGGCTCATCGATTGACGGGCCAACCACTGCGATGCGTTCGTAGTTCGACTTGACCCACGTCAACATCTTCACGCCGTAATCAATGCCGAAGAACTGCGCGTCGTATTCGGTGGTTTGGTGGTTGATGATGCCGATGTAATCGGGCGCAGTGCGTTGCAAGTCGCCGAGCATTCGATCTTCGCCGTACATGATCATCGCCGGCGGCGTGAACTGAAGATGTGTGCTGGGATTCACGCG
>JACMML010000293.1 GCA_014379105.1 Phycisphaerae bacterium | reverse complement strand
GCCCACCGCTACCTTTTGCGGTTAAACTCCCGTTCGCGGAGCCAGGCGAAGATGACCGGAGTCACGATCAGAATGTGAATCAGGCTGCTGACCATGCCGCCAATCACCGGTGTCGCCAGCGGTTTCATAACTTCCGATCCGGTTCGCGTGCTCCACATGATCGGCAGCAGGCTCGCCACAATGGTCGCCACGGTCATCACCTTCGGACGCAACCGCAGACGCGCGCCGTCCTTGATGGCCTGGATCAAATCATCGTGATTGAACGCGGCGCCCCGCTCCGCCTGCTTCTTCTTCAACATCTCGTCGAGATAAACAACCATGACGACGCCGGTCTGGATGGCGGTTCCGAAAAGTGCGATGTAGCCAACCCAGACCGCGACGCTGAAATTGTAACCCAGCAGATATTGCAGGAAGACACCGCCCGTCAGCGCAAACGGAACGGCTAAAATCACGTGCGCGGCTTCCGTCGCATCGTGATACACCATGTAGAGCAGCAGAAAGATGATGAAGAGCACCGACGGCACGATGATTCGCAGCGTTTTGGCGGCGCGAATCTGGTTCTCGTATTGTCCGCTGTATTCGATCGTCATGCCCTTGGGCAGGTGCGGTACAATCTCCCGGTTGATCCGCTCACGTATCTCGTTCACAAAACCGCCCAGATCGCGATCCTGCACATTCGTTTGCACGAAGACCCGCAGACGACCGTTCTCGCTGGTGATCTCGCTGGGCCCGGTGGTGCGGCGGATTTTGGCGACCTGCCCCAGCGGAACGTACTTCCCGGACGGCGTCGCCACGAGCACATCTCCGATGCGTTCGATGTCGTCGCGTTCGCGTCGTTCGAGTCGCACCTGAATAGGATAACGCTCCCGGCCCTCGATAGTTGTGGTCACATTCTTCCCGCCCAAGCCGGCTTCCACGACGTCGAGCACATCCTGTGGACGCAATCCAAACCGCGCCATCGCAATGCGGTCCACTTCGATTTCCAGATACGGCTTGCCCTGGACCCGCGACGGTGCGACGCCGATGGCCCCGGGGATCTGACTGACCAGTTGTTCGATCTCGAACGCCTTTTGTTGAAGAGCGTCGAGGTTGTCGCCGAGAATCTTGACCCCGACCTGCGCCCGGATGCCGGTGCTGAGCATCAGGAGGCGATTCTCAATGGGCTGAAGAAAACCGGGGACATAACCTGGCACGAGCGTGAGCTTCTGCGTTAGTTCGGCAATCAGTTTCGGTTTGGTCATTCCGGAGCGCCACTGCGACTCTGGCTTAAGCATGATGGTGGTCTCGATCATTTCGACCGGGGCGGGATCGGTGGTGGTTTCGGCGCGGCCCAATTTCCCGGCGACTGACATCACCTCCGGCGTTTCTTTGATGACGCGATCCTGCCACGACATGATGCGTTTTACTTCCGTCAATGACGTGCTGGGCAGAAGAACCGGCATAAAGAGCAGGGATCCTTCATTGAGCGCCGGCATGAATTCATTGCCAATGCCGCGAAAGGTGTGCGCCACGGGTTTCAGATTCCATGACTCGAGTTTTTGCAGAGCTGGCCTGGGCAGGCCGAAGGCGAGGAGCAGCGCAAAAACCAGCAGCAATCCAGCGCTGGACAGGACGATTTTTCGATGCCGCAACGCCCAGCCCAGGATTGGATCGTAGACAGCCAGGAGGCCACGCATGAGCCAGTTGCGATCCTCACCGTGGAATGGTCCCCGCACCAGCAAAGCACAGAACACGGGGACCAGCGTGACCGCCAGCAACGTCGAGCCGATCATCGCGAATGTTTTGGTGAAGGCGAGCGGATGAAACAGTTTTCCCTCCTGCCCTGAGAGGGCAAACACCGGGACGAAAGCGAGAATGATGATCATCATCGCGAAGAAGATGGGCCGACCCACTTGCTTGGAGGCCTCGAGTGTCACCGACATGGTTTCAGCCGGCGTCAGTCTTCCACCTTTCTCTTTCTCGGCGAGCTCGCAGTGCCGGATGACGTTCTCCGTCATGACAATAGCCGCGTCCACCAGCACTCCGATGGCAATGGCGATGCCGGAGAGCGACATGATGTTCGAGGTAACGCCGAACTCCTTCATGAGGATGAACGAAATCAAAATCGAAATCGGCAATGGTAGCGTGACGATCAGAATGCTGCGGAAGTGGAACAAGAAAATGATGTGTGCCAGCGTGACAAGAATGATCTCCTCCGTCAGCGCGTGTTTGAGTGTGTCGATGGTGCGATCAATCAATTCGCCCCGGTCGTAGAACGACTTGATGGTGACGCCGGGCGGCAAGCTGGGCGAAATCTGCGCGATCCTGGACTTGATCCGTTGGATGACTTCGCGCGCATTCTCGCCAGTTCGCATCACGACGGTTCCGCCGACCACTTCCCGGCCGTCGATGTCCAGCGCACCGCGTCGAAAATCCCCGCCGATCTGCACGGTTGCGATCTCGCGCAGATAAATCGGTGTGCCGTCACGTTCGGTCAGGACAATGTTTTCCAGATCTGAAATGGCG